>NZ_AUGA01000005.1:0-318826 GCF_000426785.1 Bradyrhizobium sp. th-b2 | reverse complement strand
GGGCGATGACAAATGTAGTGGGGACGCAGCTTCGCATTCTCGCGACATATTTGCCCGAGCTTTGCTCTTCGTTTCACCCTCTCTCTTCGCAGAGGGCGCAGGGAAAGCCGGGTGCCGATCGCACCCATGGGCCCCGAGCAAAAGGTAGAAAGCTCGGGGGTAGGACCACAGGTGTAACCGGAAACTCCGGCTTTCCCTGCGCGATGGGTTACGGCTTACTTCGCGCTCTCCCCGGCGAGACTGGGCTTGTTTGTCACCGCCTTCGCAAGACGCAATTGCGTCTTACAAGGGGACACCGGCCACAACTAGGGCGTCAGGACCACACGACTTCACCGTCCGCATCAATCACGCTTCGTCCGTCGTGATCTCAGCGTCCACCGCATCCCACACCGCGTTCGTGACGATCGCGACCCGCCCCTCCTCGGGTGAGACGGGCGAACCATACACTGAGTTGGGTGTTCTGATAAATAGAAATATTTTTGCTGTGGGGGCTTGCGCCGTCGGGCAACTCAGTGATCCGCATCTCGACGATTGCTGCGGCTGCGGTAATAAAGGGACGGGAACCAGAGGTCGCACAGGGCCTCTCGCGCGATCATGGAAGGTCGGAGGAGAAATCGCAGTGCTCGATCACATCCTGAAATTCATGACGCTCGGGACCATCATCGTCGGCATCACCGCGATCTACACCGCGCTCCACACCAACAACCGGCGGCTCGGCGCCGATATCTTCCTCAGATATTCCGACCGCATTTCCGACCTGCGACGCCGCCTGCCAACGGCGGCGTTCCTTGACGAGGGCCCTGCCGGCAGCATTGAGATGATGCCGGAAGAGCGCCGGATCGTGCATGAAGTCATCTTCTCGATCTTCGAGCTCTACGAGCTCAAGGTGAATGGCTTCATTCCGCCGGCGATCTGGAAGATCCGGGAGCCCGACATCGAAAGGGTGCTCTCCCTGCCTGTCTTCCAGCAGGAATTGGCGGCTGTGCGAGTGAGATTCGTGAGGCATCCGCGTTTTGCGGCATGGCTCGACCAGATCGGGCAAAGCAAGGCATAGCCGGGGGCGACGCCCGAACAGAGGTCGTGTCCGCCATCGATGATGAGGGTGCCGGTGATCCGGCGCCGCTCGCGCAACGCGCAGGGTCGCCGCGCAATGTGACGAGCCGTTATGACCTTCGTCATCTCGACGTTCATATGAGGATGCCGCAACCTGCGACAACATGTGCGGCTCGCGCAGCCCGCGTGTTCTGTTCGCATGGATCGCATTCGCGTCGCGCGCGGTGGATTGCCACATGATTAGGCACACGTCTTCAGTCGCGGTCGACGGGAATCCGGTGCGCTGGATTCTCGATATGTCATGTACCGTGCTTACGTCTGTTCTCGGCCGCTACGTGCGTTTCGTCTCAGCGCGAAGATCGCGAAAATTTTCTGAACACGCCGCGACGATGCGTTGCCCGATCGCATCGCACGAAAGCAATTTTGGATTTCTTCACGATGCGCGTTGCCGCTCCTCTGGTTCTCGCGCAGATTGTTCTCTAGATCACTCGAGCGATCTCGGCGATGGGCTCCCGAGCCGGATCCGGCAACCACGCGACAATACAATCGCGACAATGATGAATGCCATGTGTGAGCACGACTGCCGCAGGAACCTGCATCGGCCCTATCAGGAGCGGCCATCGTAAGCAGGGTGACATGCGCGCATCCAGAAAATCCCGCTTCTCCGTCTGCCTGAAAATTCGCCCGTCCGTCAGAGGCCGGCGACGCAACCTTGGGAATGCGCCTCCGTTGAGCCGACGTTCGTCGTTTGCGACAACGGGGGACGAAATTACATGCAAGAAGACGACAATAGGCCGGTGAGCGCAGCCAAGCTCCTGGAACAGGTTCCCCTGCCGCGCGAGCCCCGGGACATCAGGGACACCACGCCGGCGCCGCCGCGTCTCTTCTCGACCAGACCCTATCCGGCGCCGGAACAGTTTGAGGTCTGGAAGACGCGCATGGCCTCGCTGCTCGACGTGGCGCCACCGGACGGCCACGACCCTGCACGCGGGTTCGAGGTCGAATACCTCACCTGCAACATGGCTGACATCGTGTTCTCATCCGGGCAGTTTGCCGGTCAGACCTTTGCGCGTGTGTCCGAGTCGTCGCAGCGTTCCCCGGTCGATATCTGGTGGTTGTTCCGCGTGCGCTCGGGAGAAGCCTGGTTCGAGACCGGCGAGCGGCAAATCCTTGCCGGGCCTGGCGCCATGTTCATGATCTCGCTTGACGACGACTTCCGCGGCCGCATCACGGATTATGACGGCCTGGTGATTGGCTTGCGGCGCGGCGCCTTTGCGGGTGCCGCCGAGCAAGTCGACAGCGTCTGCAACACCATTCTCTCGGGCAATCTGATCGAGCTGCTGGCGGATTATCTGGACCGGCTCGAGATGCGTTTGATTCAGATGTCACCGGACGAGCTGAGGCTGGCCGGACGGGCGACCGCGAACATGATCGCTGCGTGTATCGAGCTGTCCGCCGGGCCGGAGCAGGGACGAAGCACCATCGAATCGATCCTGTTCGAGCGTGCGCGCCGTTATATAGAGGCGCATCTCGGCGACTTTGACCTCACGCCGGACCGCGTGGCGCAGCAATTGCGGATCTCGCGCTCGAACCTCTACCGTGCCTTTGAGAGCGTCGGCGGCGTTGCCGGCTACATCATGCGCAAGCGTCTGCGCGCCGCGCATGCGGAGCTGGTCGGGAGCGCCGACAGGCAGGTGCAGGAGATTGCCTATCGCCACGGCTTCAAGCTGGCATCGGATTTCACGCGCGCGTTCCGCCGCGAATTCGGCGTCAGCCCACGCGAAGCGCGCGAGCGCGCACGCGGCTGATCAACTACCGGTTGAGTTGCGGCGAGATCGTCTGCCGTGTGGCGTGCAGATCGTTCAACTTGTGAGACGATCTGCCAGCTATTTGGACGGGCTGCTGAGTGACGCTGGCAGAATTGTGTCTATCATTTTGCAACATGACGACTCGGGGCATTTTGATGGGGCGGTCGAGCGAGCGCTGGGTGGCAAGAGCGCGCTCGCTGAACGCGACACATCGCTGGCCAGGACCGGAAGGCGCGCGCACATCGCGCCGTCTTCACTTCTCCACCTGCGTTCCCAGAGAACACGCAGGTTGGCACAGTCCGCGGCGTAGCTCCCCGGCGTCTGGACAAGATGTCACAAAGGGGACGCGCCATGGCTGTCGCATGGAACTCTGTTGCACGCGTGAGATCGCAAGGCTTCGTCCGGAGCTGGGTCGCATCTGCAGATGCGGACAGCCGTTCGCTGCGCCGCCGGCTGATGGCGGTGCTGCGCCAGGCGCACCGGAGACTCGGCGTCAAGCGTGACCGGCTCGGGCTCGGCTCACTCGGTGCCGGCGGTGCGGTCGGCGCGCTGCTCGTCGTCATGGGAATCATGACCCCGCAGGCGGCGTTCGCGCAGGTTGCCATCGGCAATGGTGTTTTGAGCAACCCCGCCAACTGCACCAATCCCACCGCTGCAACTGCAGGCAGCACTGCTATTGGTTGCGGCGCCCATGCTGCCGGCACCACCGCAACCGCCATTGGCGCCAATACCAATGCGAATGGCCAGAATTCCCTGGCGGTAGGCGATTCGAACACCGCAAACGGCGATGGTTCGATCATCGTGGGCTATTCCAACTCCGTGAACGGCCTGAATGCGATCGGTATGGGTGTGTTTGCGAACGCGACCGGCACCAACGCTCTCGCCATAGGTGGGAACGCGCATTCCACCGGGGACGGATCCTCATCCTTCGGCGTCAACACCACTGCAAATGGAGTGGGTGCCTTAGCGCTAGGATCGACGGCGAGCGCCTCCGGTGGCGCCTCGATCGCGATTGGATTGTCCTCCGCTGCCTCATCTCCAAACGGCTCGGGCACGGCCATCGGGGTCAGCTCCAAAGCAAACGCCGGAGTCGGCGGCGGGTCGCCAATCGCCATCGGCACGAATGCCAATGCCAGCGGGACCGCGCCCGCCGGCTTCACGTTCGAGGCTGTTGCGCTCGGCACGGGTTCCACCGCCACGGGGGCCTGGTCGACCAGCGTCGGCCCAAGCGCTTCAGCGACGGGCACGGGCTCCAGCGCTTTCGGCACGTCGGCCACGGCGTCGGCAAATCAGGCCACCGCAGTTGGTAACGGGGCGACCGCTTCCGCGGTAGGGGCCGCAGCCGTGGGATACCTCGCCAATGCCAGCGGCTCCAACGCCGCGGCCTTTGGCATCCAGTCGGCCGCGTCGGGCATCAGTTCGTTGGCCGCCGGCAACCTCGCCAAGGCGTCAGCGGATTTCAGCGTTGCCTTGGGCAATCAGTCGCAGGCACTGAGCACCGGGGGCTCGGTCGCGATCGGATCGGGCGCAATCGTCAACAGTGCAGCGACGGGCGGCATCGCACTCGGCAACAATGCGGCATCCGCCGGCATCAGTTCGATCGCGACCGGCGTTGGAGCCAGTGCCGCCGGCACAAGTTCGCTGGCGATCGGCACTGCCTCAAATGCGAGTGCCGCCGCCAGCACTGCGGTTGGCAACACAGCCGTTGCCAGCGGCCAAAACGCCTCCTCATTCGGGTCTGGAGCGAGCGCGGCAGGAGACAACTCTCTCGCGGCCGGCGTCAGCGCCAACGCCAGCGGAGTCGCCAGTACCGCGCTCGGCATCGGCGCCAAGGCGTCGGCTACAAGCGCCATCGCTATTGGTAACAATGCCGCGGCCAGTTCCGCCAACGCGGTGGCCTTGGGCACCAACGCGGTGGCGACCGGCGGCCAGGCGGTCTCGATCGGCGCGAACAACACCGCCTTTGGCAACGGCGCGGTGGCGATCGGCGATCCCAGCTATGCGAGCGGCACCGGCGCCTTCACCGGCGGCGCGAATAACATCGCCAACAGCGACGGCACGGCCAGCGCCACCGCCGCCAACCAGGCCAACGGCGCCGTCGCGATCGGCAACAACAACAAGGCGATCGGGCAGGGCTCCGTGGCGCTCGGCAATGGCTCCACCGCGGGCGCCGCCGGTCTTGCGGGCAATGTCGCACTGGGCAACGGCGCCACGGCGGCGGCAAAATCCGGCGATGTCGCGCTCGGCTCCGGCAGCGTCACGGCTGCCGCGGTCGGCACGCCAAATGCGGTCGTCAATGGCATCACGTATGGGAACTTCGCCGGCACCACGCCCGGGTCCACGATCAGCGTCGGCGCGGTTGGCGCCGAGCGGACCATCACCAACGTGGCGGCGGGCCGGGTCACGCAGACCTCGACCGATGCCATCAACGGCTCGCAGCTCTACAGCGTCGCCAACACGCTGACGAGCCAGATCGCCGCCGGCGCGATCCACGACTACAGCGTCAACAGCACGACGCCGGGAACCGACACCAACTACAACAACGCCGGAGCCACCGGCGCCAATGCGCTCGCGGCCGGCGTCAGTGCGAGTGCCGCCGGCGCGAGCAGTGTTGCGGTCGGCACTGGCGCCGCGGCACGGGCGTCATCCGATACGGCGCTCGGTTCGGGCGCGCTTGCCGCGTCGCTCAGCAATTCGCCGCTGACCGGGGCCGTTGCCATCGGTGCGGGGCAGGCCACGAATGATGGTGCCATCGCGATCGGCAACGCCTTTGGCGGCGGTCCGAAGGCATCCGGTCGCGATTCGATAGCTCTCGGCACCGACGCGACCGCCGCCAACGCCGGCGCTGTCGCGCTCGGCTCCGGCAGCGTCACGGCTGCCGCGGTCGGCACGTCAGGCATCACCATCGGCACCACCGCCTACAGCTTCGCCGGCACGACGCCGCTCTCGACCGTCAGCGTCGGCGCCGTTGGTGCCGAGCGCACCATCACCAACGTCGCCGCGGGACGGATCAGCAACGGCTCGACCGATGCGATCAACGGTTCGCAGCTGTTTGCCGCCACCTCGGCGATCGACAGCCTCTCGACCGTCGTCAGCAACGGCCTGACGCATTATTATAGCGTCAATGACGGCGGCACCCAGCTTGCGAACTACACCAACAACGGTGCGACCGGTGCGAATTCGATGGCCGTCGGCATCGCCGCCTCGGCGACGGCTGCGAACTCCACCGCGCTCGGCTTCAACACCCAGGCCACGGTCGCCGACGGCGTCGCGATCGGCTCGGGTTCGATCTCCAACCGCGCGCTCGCGCCGGCGTCCGGCACGATCGGTGGCACCATCATCCCCTTCAACACCACCGATCTCACGCTGCTCGGCGCGGTGTCGGTCGGCAATGCGACGAGCTACCGGCAGATCACCAATGTGGCTGACGGCACCCAGTCGAGCGACGCCGTCACCGTGCGGCAGCTGACCGGTGCACTGTCGTCGTTCGCGACCACGACGACGAAATACTTCCACGCCAATTCGACGCTCGCGGATTCCCTCGCGGTCGGCAACAACTCGGTCGCGGTAGGTCCGCAGACCGTGGTCAATGGCGACAACGGCATCGGCATGGGCTTTGGCGCAACCGTGGCGCAGACCGCACCCGGCGGCATTGCGATCGGCCAGAATACGGTATCCAACTTCGCCGATTCGATCGCGTTCGGAACCAATGCGCAGGCCAGCGGCATCCAGTCGGTGTCGATCGGCGCAGGATCCCAGACGACCAATCCGACCAGTGTCGCGCTCGGTCCGAATGCCAAGGCGACGGCGCAGGCCGGCGACGTCGCGCTCGGTGCCAATTCGACCACCTCGACCGTGGTCGCGACCGCCAACACCACGATCGGCGGCACCACCTACAACTTCGCCGGCACGACGCCGACCTCGACCGTCAGCATCGGCAGCGGCGGTTCGGAGCGTACCCTCACCAACCTGGCCGCGGGGCAGATCAGCGCGACCTCGACGGACGCGATCAACGGCTCGCAGCTCTGGGCCACCAACACCTCGCTCGACGCGCTCTATACCACCGTCAACAACATCTCTACCGGCAGCGGCGGCATCAAGTACTTCCACGCCAATTCGACCGCAGCGGATTCCTCCGCCACCGGCGCGGAGAGCGTCGCGATTGGACCGCAATCGGTCGCCAGCGGCGCCAACGCGATCTCGATGGGCAATGGTTCCGCAGCGTCCGCGGCCAACTCGGTCGCGATCGGTGCCGGCGCCAAGGCGACGCAGGCCAACTCGCTGGCGCTCGGTGCGAACTCGACCACCACGGCCAATCTGAGCGATGCGGCCTATACGCCTGTCGTCGGCAAGACCGTCGCGGGGGTTGCGACCGGCGAAGTCTCGGTCGGCTCGTCCGGCGCCGAACGCCGCGTCACCAATGTCGCCGCGGGCTCGGCGGCGACCGATGCGGTCAACGTCAGTCAGCTCCAGGCGGTTGCGAGCGGCTCGATCCGCTACGACACCGATGCCTCCGGCAACACCACCAACAAGGTGACGCTGAACAGTGGCGGTAGCGGGCCGGTGACGATCAGCAACGTGGCGGCGGGCGTCGCGGGCACCGATGCGGTCAACGTCAACCAGCTCAACAGTGCGTTCCAGCAGCTCAACGGCCAGATCGGCGAGGTGCGGCAGGACGCCTGGCGTGCGGCCGCGATCGGCATGGCCGCCGCGTCGCTGCGCTATGACGACCGGCCCGGCAAGATCAGCGCATCGGCGGGCGGCGGCGTCTGGCGCAGCCAGGGCGCGCTCGCCTTCGGCATCGGCTACACCAGCGAGAACGGCCGGCTGCGCAGCAACGCCGCGGCAACCACCGCCGGCAGCGACTGGGGCGTCAGTGCCGGCGTGAGCCTGACGCTCAATTGACCCTGGCGTCGACGAGGCGGCTGGCATGTCTGGCTTTTGCAATCTGGCTCTGCGCGGCGGGGAGTGCGGCCGCGCAGGGCGCGCCGCCGTCCGCCTATGCCGTGAAGCCGTCGGACGTCGTGGTGCCGGAGGGCGAGACGCTCGGCGAGTTCAAACGGATGATCCAGCCGTTTCGGAACTGGACCCTGATCTGCGACGAGAGCCTGAAATCGAAGCGCCGGGTCTGCAACGTCACGCAGTCGATCGTCAACGCGCAGGGCGCGGTCGCCTTCAACTGGTCGCTGATTGCGACCGCCGACGGCAAGCCGCTGATGGCGATGCGCATCCCTGCAGCCGCCGGGGTCGGCGCGCAGATCGAGCTCGCCATGGGTGATAGTCCGGACCGCATCGTCGCGCAGACCGATCGCTGCGATGCCAGTTTCTGCTTCGCCACGATTGCGATCGGCAATGTGCTGAGGCGGCACATCCGCGCGGCAACGCCGTGCCTTGTGTCCTATCAGCTGCCGCAAGCAGGGCCGATCGTGCTGACGGCGCCGCTCGACGGACTGTCCGGTGTGCTGGCGAAGCTGAAATGATGGACAAGAGGACGAATACGCCGATGCGACTGAAGACCCCCATCCTGATTTTCGCGGCGGTCGTCGTGGCGGCGCTCAGCGCGGCCGGCGTCGTGGGCTATGCCCAGCAGATGCAGCCTGCCCAGGCGCAGCCGATGCCGCTGCAGCAGGGCGCGCCCGCGCCGGCCAAGAAACCCGCCGCCGCCGCGAAGCCGCAGCCGCACAAGTCGCGTCCGCAGGAAGCACAGCCGCAATCGCCTGCGGTATCGGCGCCGCCGCAGCAGGCGGCGCAGCAGCCGACGGTGTTCGACGATCATGCGCGGCAGGGCAACATCGTGACCTGCGCCAATCTGTTCGGGACGCTCGGCCGCGGTCTCGCGATGAACTCGAACTACACCGCGCAGTCGCAATGGGATGCCAAGGCCGGCAATTCCCATTCGGTGCAGTCGCTGGTCGCGCTCGCACCTGGCCAGGCCGCGCAAGGCAATGCGCAAGGTAACGCGCAAGGCAGCGCGGCGCAGCAGGCCGCCGGCGTAGTGTTTGCCTCGCCGGTTGGATCGTCCTGTGAAGGCAATCTGGTGCGGGTGACGCCACGCACGGAGAGCTGCCCGACAGTTGCCGCCGAGCTCGCCAAGCTCAATGGGCAGAGCGGCGCGCTGGGCGAGCTCTCGACCGTCGCGCTGCCGAACGGCGCGCAAGTGATGCTGATTCCGTTCGGCAATGCCTGCGTCGCGGTGACGGCGCTGCGGATCGCCGCCGGGGGATGACGCGCGGTTGATCGACGCTGGGTCACGCGCGCTCGCCGCGCCGCTTCGGTCGGCGCGACGTTACCGGTAGCCGCAATCAGCAGCATCACGGTTCCGTGCGCCGCGACAGTCCAGCGACAAGGGGCTGGATTTTTCCTCCGGGATAGTCAATTCTGATTCAGAACTTACCCATCCGTGCCATACGCGGAGGAGATATCCCATGGAGGAAGCGCGTCCGGAGCAGTATGTCCGCCAGGTCGGCGGTGAACTTGTGTCCTCCGTCATCGCGCGGTCGAAGCCGATCCGGGTCGAGCTGCTCAGCCGGACCTCGCGGCCCCGCATGAACTGGCATTTCCGCCAGCCTGAACTGACCCTGTTCTGGTTCCGCAACGGCTGCTCGCAATTGCGCGCCACGATCAATGGCCGGCCGGTCGAATCCGAATTCTCCGAGGCGGCCAATCTCGCGCTGTTTCCCGCCGGCACCGAGATCGAGGGCGAATGGTCGGTCGGGCCGGCGTTCGATTATGTGGTCGTGTTCCTCGATCCAAAGTTCGTGCAGAGCCGTCTCAACGGCGTGATCGAACGGCCGGCGCTTGCGTTCGGCCATGACCAGCTCTGCCGCGGCCTCGCCGAGCTCAGCCAGGAAGCCGCCACACCCGACAATCTGTTCGATCTGTTCGCCGAGGGCTGGGCCAGCCAGGCGCTGGCCCATATCGCGCGGCTGTCGCGCGGCACAGAACCTGCGAAGCCCTTGAGCCGCGGCGGATTGCCGGCGCTCAAGCTGCGCAGGATCGAGGAGTTCGTCCGGGCAAACCTTGGCGAGACGATCTCGCTTTCGGCGCTGTCAGATGTAGCCGGCCTGAGCAAGCGGCATTTCCTGCGCGCCTTCCAGGAGAGCACGGGCACCAGCCCGCACCGCTATGTGCTCGATCTCCGCATCGACCAGGCCAAGCGCCGCCTCGGCGAGACCGATGACAGCGTGACCAGCATCGCGCTGGCGTCGGGCTTCAGCCACGCCCAGCATTTTTCGTCGGCGTTCAGGCAGGCCACCGGCATGAGCCCGTCGCTGTTCCGGCAGCAGTGCCGGGCCTGAGTTTCGGCGCTTTTTTGCAAGTCGCGGCGGTTTCCCGGAAGCGCGGGCCTCTGCTCCATCGTACGCCGGCATGGCGTAAAATCGGAGAAGGAAGCAGCGCATGTCAGGACCATTGGCGGGAGTTCGCGTACTTGATCTGACCGGGGTCGTCTCGGGCCCGTTCGCGACGATGTTTCTGGCCGATCAGGGCGCCGATGTTCTCAAGGTCGAGCCGATCGGCGGCGACATCACCCGCCGCAGCCGGGCCAATGTCGACAAAACAGGCGAATTCTCGGCGCTGTTCATCTCGTCGAACCGCGGCAAGCGCTCGCTCTCGATCGACATGAAAACCGATGCCGGCCGCGACGTGCTGGGCAAGTTGGTGCTCGAGGCCGACGTGCTGGTGCAGAATTTCCGCCCCGGAACGATGGAACGTCTCGGGCTCGGTCCGGACGAGGTGCGCAGCAAGAATCCGCGGCTGATCTACGTCTCGATCAGCGGCGTCGGCGAAGACGGGCCCTACGCCAAGAAGCGGGTCTACGATCCGATCGTGCAGGGCTTGTCCGGCTTCTGCGATATCCAGGCGCAGCCGGTCACCAACCGTCCGCAGATGATCCGGACCATCGTGGCCGACAAGACGACGGCGGTCTATGCCGCGCAGGCGATCACCGCGGCGCTGTACGCCCGCGAGAAATCCGGCCGCGGCCAGCACATCCAGGTCGCGATGCTCGACGCGATGATCGCCTATCTCTGGCCGGAAGGCATGATGCAGTACACGGTGGTCGGCCGCGAGCAGACCACGTCGGATCCAAACGACCGTCCCGACCTCGTGTTCCAGACCTCGGACGGCTATCTCACCTGCGGGACCATCTCCGATTCCGAGTGGCAGGGCTTCTGCAGGGCCACCGGCGATCCGGAACTGGCCAATGATCCGCGTTTCGCCACGCCGGCCTCGCGCTCGGTCAACGCGACGGCGCGCATCAACAGGATGCAGGACTATATCGGCCGGCACACCACCGCCGAATGGTTGGCGCGGCTCGATGCGGCCGACGTGCCGTGCGCGCCGATCCTCCGGCGCGGCGAGATCATCGCCAACGAGCAGGTGGTTGCCCGCGGGCTGATCGCCGAGCTGGAGCAGCCCGGGGTCGGCACCGTGCGGCAGCCCAAGCCCGCGGCGCGGTTCGATGTCGATGCTGCCGCGATCGGCGGTCCGGCGCCGCGCATCGGTCAGCACAGCCGCGAGGTGCTGCGCGACCTCGGCTACGGCGATGCGGCCATCGAACAGATGATCGCCGAGAGGGCCGTGCGCGCGGTCTGAGCGGCCGCGCCACGCAACGTCACTATCCTTGAACAGAACAACCGCCGTCGGTGGGAGATGTCCTATGGCCGAGACAAACAAGACTGCCTTGCTGGTTGGCGCGGGCGACGCGATCGGCGCCGCGGTGGCGCGGCGCTTCGCGGCCGGCGGTTACACCGTCTGCATCGCGCGGCGCGATGCCGCGAAATCGAGCGCGCTGGTGGAGGAGTTGACCGGCGCCGGCGGCCAGGTGCATGCGCTCAGCGTCGACGCCCGGCGCGAGACCGAGGTGCAAGAGCTCTGCGAGCGGGTCGAACGCGAGTTCGGGCCGATCGAGGTCTGCCTGTTCAATGCGGGCTCGAACGTCAAGAAGGAGTTGCACGAGACCAGCGAAAAACTGTTCTTCAAGGCCTGGGAGCTCGCCTGCTTCGCCGGCTTCCTGGTCGGGCGCGAGGCGACACGGCACATGCTGCGGCATGGCCGCGGCACCATGCTCTTCACCGGCGCAACCGCCAGCGTGCGCGGCAGCAGCGGCTTTGCGGCATTCGCATCCGCCAAGTTCGGCCTGCGCGCGGTCGCCCAGGCGATGGCGCGCGAGCTCGGGCCGAAGAACATCCATGTCGCCCATCTCCTGATCGATGCCGGCGTCGACAGCCCGGCCATCCACCAGCGGATGAAGGTCGCCACGGGCATCGACGCGTCGGCGATCCCGCCTGACACGCTGACCCGCACGTCCTCGATCGCCGAGGCCTACTGGTTCGTGCACCAGCAAAGCCGCGACGGCTGGAGCCACGAGCTGGATCTGCGGCCCTCCGTCGAGAAATGGTGACGCCATGCCGGAAACGCTGACGCTGTGGGGGGTAGGGACATCGCGGACGATCCGGGCCCATTGGGCGCTGCACGAATTGGGACTGGACTATCACTGCAAGCCGATCCTGCCGCGCTCGGGCGAGACCAAGACGCCGGAATACACGTTGCTCAATCCGCGTCAGAAAATACCCCTGCTGCAGGATGGCGACTTCACGATCGGCGAGAGTGCCGCCATCGTCGCCTACCTGGCGCGCCATTACTCCAACCCGAACATCTCTCTTGTCCCGGTCGAGGAGCACGATTTCGCGCGATGGCTGGAATGGTGCTTCTTCATCGTGGCTGAACTGGACTCGACCAGCCTCTACGTGATGCGCCGCCACGGCCTCAAGGGCCTCGCGCATATCTACGGCCACGCGCCCGATGTGGTCGGAAAGGCCGCGGAGTATTTCCGCCAGCAACTGCGGCACGTCGAGGTCGCGTTGTCGGACGGCCGCCAATATCTGATGGGCGACCAATTCACCAGCGCGGATATCCTGCTGACCACCTGCCTGGTATGGGCGATCGATTACGGCGTCGGGGTCTGCGACGTCGCGACGCCGTACCTCGACCGCGTCACGGCACGGCCGGCCTACAAGGAGAGTGTCGCGGTCAACACTGTGAAGATCTGAGCGGTGACACGTGTCAGGGCCTCCGTGGCCGCTCAAAGGCAAACGTTGCCGTCGGCTAAGCGAGCCAACGCTTGCGCCTCTTGTAGTGCTTCACATCGCGATATGATTTTCGCTTGTCGCCGGCGATGCCAAGATAGAATTCCTTGACGTCCTCGTTGGCGGCGAGGGCGCGCGCTTCGCCATCCATCACCACGCGGCCGTTCTCGAGGATGTAGCCGTGGCTCGCATATCTGAGCGCCATATTGGTGTTCTGCTCGGCCAGAAGAAACGATACACCTTCCTTGACGTTGAGGTCCTTCACGATGTCAAAGATCTCCTCGACGATTTGGGGCGCGAGGCCCATCGAAGGTTCGTCGAGCAGGATCATCTTCGGGCGCGACATCAGCGCGCGCCCGATCACACACATCTGTTGCTCCCCGCCGGACGTATAGCCGGCGGTGGAACCGCGCCGCTCCTTGAGACGGGGGAAATAGGCATAGACCCGTTCCAGATCCTGCTTGATCGCGAACTTGCCATCCCTGCGCGTGAAGGCGCCGGTCAGGAGATTCTCTTCGACCGTAAGATGAGGGAAGGCGCGCCGCCCCTCCATCACCTGAATGCAGCCGCGTCGCACCACGTCGTTTGGCGACATGGACTTCACCTCGACGCCGTTGAACAGGATCGAGCCCTTGGTGACCTCGCCGCGCTCTGCGTGCAGCAGGTTGGAGATCGCCTTCAGCGTCGTCGTCTTGCCGGCGCCGTTGGCGCCGAGAAGCGCGACAATGCCGCCTCGCGGGACCTCCAGCGAGACTCCCTTCAACACGAGGATGACGTGATCGTAGACAACCTCGATATTGTTGACCGATAGAATCAGAGCTGCCGCTTCCGTCGCAGCGGTGACGACCTTGGCGATTGACACGCTCAGACCTCCAAACTGGAACAGGGGCCGGGATCCGGGAGTAGGCAAACCTGCCTCCCGGATCACTTGCACGGGCTCAGGTTTCTTTCGCGCAGTCGCGCGGCGTGATCTTCTTCTCCGCGGCATACTTCGCCGACACATCGGCCACGAGCGGTTCGATGAGCGATTCGTCGGCCGTGTACCAGTCGGAGATCACTTTCCAACCCTTGCCGTCCCATTGCTGGACGCGCCCGTAGCGCGCGCCCTCGTGGTCGGAGCAGGAAATGCTGACCGGCTTCAACATCCCCTCAAAGCCGAGTTCCTTGATCCGATCAGCGGTGAGGATGAGGTTCTCAAGTCCCCAACGGACCTGCTCGCCCGTCAGCGGTTTCTTGCCGAACTTTTCCTGCGCCTTGCGGATCGCCTCCACGCCGAGCATGGCGTTCGTCATGCCGCGGTTGTAGAGAACTTCGCCGATCTTGCCAGGTTCTGTCGAACCCTTGCCCTTGGTGTAGACGTACTTCTCTATCTCCGCGTGTGCCGGGAATTTTCCCGCGCCATGCTGAAGCATCAGCGACTTGTAGCCGGCGGCTTGATCACCTGCCGGCGTCACATCCGGCTCTGCGCCCGACCACCAAACACCGATCATCTTGTCGCGCGGATAGGCGACGGCGGCCGCTTCCTTGATTGCCGTGCTGTTCATGACGCCCCAGCCCCAGACCAGCACATAGTCCGGCCGATTCTGGCGGATCGCCAGCCATTGCGACTTCTGCTCGACACCGGGGTGGGTGACCGGGATCGGCGTGAACTCAAAGCCGTATTTCTGCGCCAACACCTGCAGCATCGGGATCGGTTCCTTGCCATACGGGCTGTCGTGATACAGCAGCGAAATCTTCTTGCCTTTCAGCTTGTCGAACCCGCCGAGCTCCTTGGCGGCGTGCTGGATCGCGATATCCGCCGCGGACCAGTAGGTGCCGAGCAGCGGGAAATTGTACGGGAACACCGCGCCGTTCTTGGAATCGGCGCGGCCGTACCCCATCGTGATGATCGGGATCTTGTCGGTCGTGGTCTTTTCGGTGAGCGCGAAGGTGATGCCGGTCGACAGCGGATTGATGAAGGCCGCGCCGGTTGGACCCTTGCTCTTGAGACGCTCATAGCACTCGACGCCTTTGTCGGTCGCGTAGGCGGTCTCGCACTCCTCGACCAGAAGCTTGACGCCGTTGATGCCGCCGTCGCGCTCGTTGATCAGGTTGTAGTAGTCGGCAACGCCGTTTGCGTAGGGCGCGCCATTCACGGCGTACGGTCCGGTCCGGTAGGACAGAATTGGAATGAACTGCTCGTTTTGCGCTGCGGCCGGTGCGCTAAACGCCGCGCCGGCCAAGGCGGTCGCTAGTATCAGTACACTGCGTGCAATACTTGCCATATTGATATCCTCCTCCTTAGAATCTCTCTTTTCGGTCTGCGATGCTTCCTTCCTCTCGGTTGTCAGCGGCCGCCATCCGCGTTGCGATTGAGGCGCGATCGCTCCTTCAATAGGGAAACGGCCAAAGTCTGAGCTTCTCCTTGCCGATCGATATCAGCCGGGCGAAGCCACGGGGTTCCTTGATCAGCAGATAACAGATCAAAGATCCGAAGATGATGAACTGGAGGTGCGTGATCGTTTGCGTCGACAGTGGCAGGCCGAGTTCGGTTGGAATCACATTCAGCATGATCGGCGCGATGAGGATGAAAGCCGCCCCGATGAACGAACCCATGATCGATCCGAGCCCGCCGATGATGACCATGAACAGAAGCTCCAGCGAGCGGTCGATCGAGAACGCAAGTGGCTCCCATGAACCGAGGTAGACGAACGCCCAGAGCGCACCCGCCACCCCGATGATGAATGAAGAGACCGCGAAGGCTGTGAGCTTGGCATAGAGCGGCCGGATGCCGATCAGTTCGGCGGCGATATCCATGTCGCGGATCGCCATCCACTGCCTGCCGAGATTGCCGCGAACGAGATTCTTCGCCAACACCGCCATCACGGTCACGAAGAGCAGACACAGCAGGTAGCGCTCGACCGGCGTGCGAACGACCATGCCGAAGAAATCCAGCGCCGGTGCATTGACCGATCCCGACGGGGCGTAGTTGGTGAACCAGGGAATTCGCAGGAACGCCCAATCGAAGAAGAACTGCGCGGCGAGCGTTGCGACCGCCAGGTAGAGACCCTTGATCCGCAGACTGGGAATGCCGAACAGGATTCCGGCACCCGCCGCCGTGAACCCGCCAAGCAGAATGGATGCCAGCACGGGCAACGGCGGCATCGAGATCGCGAAGCCCAGCCAGGCAAGCGGGATATGAACGCCTGTCGCCAGCTTGTAGGCGGAATAGGCGCCGATGGCCATGAACGCGCCGCTGCCGAGCGAAATCTGGCCGCAATAGCCGACAAGTATGTTCGTGCCGATGGCGGCGAGCGCCAGGATAAGGAAGGGCAGCAAGATCGCCCACAACAGATAGTCGGTGCGGAACGGCCAGATACGGAAGGTGGCCAACAGCGGCACGCCGACGAAAGCGATCGCGAGCAAGACGGCGAGCGCAATACGGTCCTGACGGATCGGAAAGATCGCCATGTCCTCCGCGTAGCTCGTCTTGAACTGGCCGGCCTCGCGATAAAGCACGACGAACTCCTTGTCTCAGATACGTTCGATGATCCGCTCGCCGAACAGCCCCTGCGGCCGCACGAGCAGCACCGCCAACGCCAACACAAACGCAAACCAATATTCGATGCCGCCACCGATGGATGGCCCCAGATACGCCTCGGCAAGCTTCTCGCCCGCCCCCACGATGAGCCCGCCGACGATGGCTCCCGGAATCGAGGTGAGGCCTCCGATGATCAGAACCGGCAGCGCCTTCAGCGCGAGAAAAGTGATGGAGAATTGCACGCCGAGCTTGGTCCCCCACACGGTCGCCGCGACCAGCGCAACGAGGCCGGCGGCAAGCCAGACGACGAACCAGATCCAACTGATCGGGATACCGACTGAATGCGCGGCCAAATGGTCGTCGGCCACGGCCCTGAGTGCGCGACCGGTCTTGGTACGCTGAAAGAAAATTGCGAGGCCGGCGACCAGGATGCCTGCGATCAGTGCGCCCCAGACATCCAGCTTGTTGACCAGAATCCCACCCGGGAACAAGCCTTCAAACAAAAACCAGGCGTCGGTCGGGAACAGCCGCAACGGGTAGACATCCGATCCGAAGATCATCTCCGCGGCGCCCTCGATGACGAATGTCACGCCGATCGTCGACATGAACAGCGTCAGGCCGTCCTGGTTGACCAGAGGTCCGATCACGAACCGCTCGATGAGCCAGGCCGTTGCCGCCATGATCACGGCGGCAAACCCGACAGCGAGGACGACCGCGACCCAAAGCGGAAAGCCGTTGGCGACCAGGAGGTCGAGGGAGCGAACCAGCGCCAATCCCGCGAGCAATACCATTGCTCCCTGAGCATAATTGAATACGCCGGATGCCTTGAAGATCAGCACGAAGCCGAGCGCGACCAGCGAATAGAGCACGCCGGACATCAATCCGCCGATCAGGACCTCGAGAAACTGACCCAGTGCGATCATGGACGCACCTCAATGCGCGACGCCAAGATATGCGTCGATGACGGCTTGACTTCTCTTCACTTCATCAGGCGTGCCGTCGGCGATCTTTACGCCGTGATCGAGCACCGCTACGCGATCCGACAGATCCATGACCACGGCCATGTCGTGCTCGATCAAGGCGATGGTCGTGCCGTAATGGTTGTTCACATCAATGATGAAGCGCGACATGTCCTCCTTCTCCTCGAGGTTCATGCCTGCCATCGGCTCGTCGAGGAGAAGAAGGTCGGGCTCCATTGCGAGAGCGCGACCGAGTTCGACGCGTTTCTGCAAGCCGTATGGCAAACGCCCAACCGGTACCTTGCGGATTGTCTCGATCTCCAGAAAGTCGATGATCTCCTCGACCTTGCGCCGATGCTCCGCCTCCTCTGCGAGAGCAGGGCCATAACGCAGCACCTGCCAAAACAGCCCCCGACGCACCTTCAGGGTGCGGCCTGCCATGATGTTGTCGAGCGCGCTCATGCCCTTGAACAGGGCGACATTCTGAAAGGTGCGCGCGATGCCGCCGCGCGCCGCCTCGAAAGGCTGCATTTTGGCCCGGGCGCGCCCCTTGAAAGTGATGACGCCATGGTTGGGATGATAGAAGCCGTTGACGACGTTCAGCATCGAGGTTTTGCCGGCGCCGTTGGGGCCGATGATGGCTCGAATTTCGCCTTTTCTGACGTTGAACGAAACGTCCCGCAGTGCCTTGACGCCGCCGAAGGCCAGTGCCACGCCCTCGACCTGCAGCAGGATTTCGTTGGTGTCCGGCGCTCTCATGCTGCTCGTCCCAGCGATTCTGTCGGACCGATGACTTGCATGTCGCGCACCTTGACCCGTGCCGCGATCGTGCCCTTCCGGCCATCCTCAAAAGTCACTTCCGTGGAAATGTCGGCGTCATGCGCTCCGTTGTAGAGTGCCGTGACCAACGGCGCATAGCGTTCGGCAATGAAGCGGCGGCGCACCTTCTGCGTGCGGGTCAGTTCGCCGTCATCCGCGTCGAGTTCCTTGTGCAGAATGAGGAAGCGGCGAATCTGGGCGCCCGCAAGCAGCTTCTCCTTGGCAAGCGAGTGGTTCACCTCGGCGACGTCTTTCGCGACCATGTCGTAGACCATCGAATGCCCGGCAAGCTCCTGATAGGATCCGTAGGCGACGTTGTTGCGTTCCGCCCAATTCGCGACCGCGACCGGGTCGATGTTGAGCATGGCGCAAACGAAATCCCTGGAGTCACCGAACGTGATCGCTTCCTTGATATTGGGATAGAACTTCAGCTTGTTCTCAAGGTATTTCGGGGCAAACATCGTGCCGTCAGCCAGCCGACCGACGTCCTTCGCACGATCGATGATCTTCAGATGCCCGGTCTTCTCGTCGAAAAAGCCCGCATCGCCGGTCCTGACGTATCCGTCGGACGTCATGGCTTCCTCGGTCTTTGCCTGATCCTTGAAATATCCGAGGAACATGCCGGGCGATCGAAACTGCACTTCGCCCGATTCCACAATGCGGATGTCGACGTTGGGCGCCGGCGGACCAACCGTATCCGAGTGGATCTCGCCATCGGGCTGGCACGTGACATAGAGGAACGCTTCGGTCTGGCCGTAGAGCTGCTTCAGGTTCAGACCGATCGAGCGGTAGAACGCGAACAGATCCGGACCGATCGCCTCACCTCCAGTGTATGCGACGCGCAGCCGAGACATGCCAAGAACGTTCTTGAGAGGCTCGTAGACCAGCCAGCGCCCGAGCGCGTAGAGCAAGCGGCCTGACGGCGGCACAGGCCTTCCGGTCAGGACCTGCTCGCCATACCGGCGCCCGACGTCGAGAAAGTAGTTGAACATCCGCCGTTTGATCGGCGCAGCGTCCTCCATGCGGACCATCAGCCGCGTCAACATGGCCTCGAAAATTCGTGGCGGAGCCAAGTAGAAGGTTGGTCCGATCTCATGCCGATCCTGCTCAATCGTGTCGCTGTTTTCGGGACACGCGATGCAGTATCCAGCCACGAGGCCCTGCACATAGCTGACGTAGTGATCGCCCGCCCAGGCCAGCGGCAGATAGGCGAGCACCATGTCCTGGTCGGTCAGTCCGTCGAATCGCGTCGTATCGATTGCGGCATCGATGCAGCCTCGCGACGACAGCATGACGCCCTTCGGCGCGCCGGTCGTTCCCGACGTATAGAGGATGACCGCGATATCAGGACCGTTGCCTGTCTGAACCAATTCATCAATTCGTTCGCCCAGCGCCGCGTCAGCGGCAAGTGCCGCGCGGCCGTCGTCGATGACATCGCCGATTGCAATCGTTCGACTATGATCATAGCCGTCAAGGCCGCGCGGCTCGTCATAGACGATCTTGTCGAGTTGCAGCAGTCGATCGGACACCGACATGACCTTGTCGACCTGCTCCTGGTCTTGCGCCGCGACCAGCTTCGCCTCGGCGTGGGCGAGAACAAAAGCAAGTTCGTCGGCCACTGCATCCGCGTAAACCGGAACGGGAATCGCGCGCAGCACCTGCGCTGCCATCATGGTCCAGTAAAGCTTCGGCCGATTGGAGCCGACCACGGCGATTGTGTCGCCCGGCCGCAAGCCAAGGCGATGCAGACCCGCGGCGTAGGCGCGCACGATCTCGGCAACTTGAGCCCAGGTCCAGCTCTGCCAGATGCCAAGATCCTTATGGCGAAACGCCGGACGCGTGCCCAACTGCGCTGCATTCCGCAGCAGCAATTTGGGGAACGTGTCAAACGATCCGCCACCGGCCATGTCGGTCTCGATCCCAAAAACCGGCGCGTTGGTTCGCCCCTGCTTATGGTGATGCCGGCCCGTTTCGGGCAACAGCCATGCGAGTGCCGCAGGTTCCAAGATGACAGCGGATCGGGAGTCCTACAAGTGCCAGATTGATGGATCTTCCCCGGAGCAGTCCTGCGGGAGAGCGGACTTGCCACCAATTCCCGAGGCGAATCTTGCAGCCAACCAATCAAGAACGTTTCTGCCAGCAGGCTGATCGGCTCAGAAGGGGTAGCCCCAATGCCCGGCGAGCCTCATCTCTGACGGGCTGAGCGCGAGAACAGAGTCTCCGTCGCTCGATCTGCGAGCCCCAGGTCAATCGAATCAAGTCACGTCGTCGGGGCGCGACGCGATAGGACAGGCTTGCTGCCATCTACCTTGCGCGCGTCCAACTAGCGTCGATCTAGGGTATGGCTGCGCATTAGAGAGCCCGCGTCGTGGTCCGCTTCGGACCGCCGACGTCGCATCGCGGCGTCAGGCCGTAGCGGCCATGCAGTCCGCGCCAGAGGGCACTTAAAAGCTTGCGCATCGAACGTCGCTCTCGACATCAGCGATAGCGTGATGCTGCGGATGTTGCCGGCGAAATGACAGCGCCATTTCTGGGCAGGCCTGCGTAGTTTTTGAGCAAACGGCCATCGCGGCGCAGCGACCCGCACCAAAAAATCTTATGAGATTCAAATACCGGCGCTGTGGCACGTGTCGTGCATCACGGGCGTTGAGTTGGCCGCTAGGGTTCCGACCTTGAGAGACAAGGTGCTGGTCCGAGAGCAGCCGCTTGCGGGGGAGACATCCCCGCAGGTGCACGGCGGGATAAAAGCCCGGGAGACCTCGTTAGCCAAGGGATTGGCGGAGCGATGGTCTTTTCGCCAGTCCCTTTTTGTGAAGTTTTCGCAAGAGGGATCGGCAATGCACAAATTCAATTTCTTCCTCCGCTCTGTAGTCATCGGCTGCGCAGTTGCGCTCGCGGCCGCTTCTAGCGCCGACGCCGCACCGAAGAAAAGCTTCAAGGTCGCCTGGTCGATCTATGTCGGGTGGATGCCGTGGGGCTATGCGGCCGACACCGGCATCGTCAAGAAGTGGGCGGACAAATACGGCATCGCGATCGAGGTCAAGCAGTTCAACGACTACGTCGAATCGATCAACCAGTACACCGCCGGCGGCTATGACGCCGTCACCATCACCAACATGGACGCGCTGTCGATTCCCGCCGCCGGCGGCGTCGATACGACTGCGGTCGTGATGGGCGATTTCTCCAACGGCAACGACGCCGTGATCCTCAAGAACAAGGCCGATCTCGCCGCGATCAAGGGCCAGACTGTCAACCTGGTCGAATTCTCGGTGTCGCATTATCTGCTGGCGCGCGCGCTCGAGAGCAGCAAGCTGAGCGAGAAGGACGTCAAGGTCATCAACACCTCCGACGCCGATATCGCGGCGGCCTACAAGACACCTGATGTCACTGCAGTCGTGACCTGGAATCCGATTGTGACCGAAGTCCTTGGCTCGCCCGACGCCAAGAAGGTGTTCGATTCCTCGCAGATCCCCGGCGAGATCATGGACCTGATGGTGGTGAACACGGCGGTCGCCAAGGACAATCCCGACTTCGCCAAGGCGCTGGTCGGCATCTGGTACGAGACGATCTCCAAGATGACGGCGAACGATCCCGCCGCGAGGGCCGCCAAGGAGGCAATGGCCAAGGCCTCCGGCACCGATCTCGCCGGTTTCGACAGCCAGCTCTCGACCACCAAGCTGTTCGACAAGGCCACCGATGCCGAAGCTTTTACGCGCAGCAAGACGGTTGGGGCGACCATGGATCGGGTGCGCAAGTTCCTGTTCGAGAAGGATCTGCTCGGCAAGGGCGCGAAATCGGTCGACGCCGTCGGCATCGAGCTCGCCGACAAGTCGGTGCTGGGCGACAAATCGAACGTCAAGCTGCGCTTCGACCCGACCTACATGGACGAAGCCGCCAAGGGCAAGCTCTGACGCCAAGCTCTGACGTATCGCCCGCCTCAGGCAGGAGCCGACCATGCGACTTGTGAACATACGGCCGGGACGGCAGACGCGATTCTATCTGCTCGCGCTGCCGTTCCTGTTGGTCGCAATCGCCTACTTCGCCGGCTCCAGCGCGCGGCTCACGCAAAACCCGAACGACAAGCTGCTGCCGGCGCTGCCCAGCATGGTGCAGGCCGTCAAGCAGATGGCGTTTGAAGTCGACCCGCGCACCGGCAGCTATCTGATGGCCTCCGATACCGTCGCCAGCCTGGGGCGGCTGGGGTCGGCGCTGGCGATATCGACGGTGGCGGCGCTCATCCTCGGCATCGTGATCGGGCTGTTGCCGGGCGCCAACGCCCTGCTCGGGCCGTTCGTGTCGGTGACATCGATGGTGCCGCCACTGGCATTGTTGCCGATCCTGTTCATCGTGATGGGGCTCGGGGAAAACTCGAAGGTCGCGCTGATCGTGATCGGAACGCTGCCCTGCATGATCCGCGATCTCGCGATGAAAGTGCAGGAGTTGCCGCGCGAGCAGATCGTCAAGGCGCAGACGCTCGGCGCCTCGACCTGGCAGATCGCGCTGAGGGTCGCGGTGCCGCAAACCCTGCCGCGGCTGATCGACGTGCTGCGGCTGCAGCTGGGGCCCGCCTGGCTATTCCTGATCGCGGCCGAGGCGATCGCCTCGGATTCCGGGCTCGGCTACCGGATCTTCCTGGTGCGCCGCTATCTCGCCATGGACGTCATCATTCCCTACGTCGCCTGGATCACGCTGCTGGCGTTCCTGATCGATGTCGGCCTGCGCGTCATGCAACGCAGGCTGTTTCCCTGGTTTGCCTCGGTGAGGGCGGAATGAGCGCGATCCGTTTCGACGACGTCTGGAAGGAATATGGCGACCACATCGTGCTCGAGCGAATCACGATGGAGGTCGAGCCGCGTGCCTTCATTGCGCTGGTGGGCCCGTCCGGCTGCGGCAAGACCACGCTGCTCCGTATGCTGCTCGGCGAGGAGCAGCCGAGCCGCGGCCAGATCCTGGTCGACGGCAAGCCGCTGCCCGGCGAGCCGGACGCCGACCGGGGCGTGGTGTTTCAGCGCTACTCGGTGTTTCCGCATCTGACCGTGTTGCAGAACGTCATGCTCGGCCGCGAATTGCGCGACGCCAAATTCACCGCCCGGCTGTTCGGCGCAGCGCGCCGCGCCGCAGCCGATGATGCCATGAAACTGCTTGCCGAGGTCGGGCTCGCCGGCCAGGAGAACAAATATCCCTCCGCGCTGTCGGGTGGCATGCAGCAGCGCCTCGCGCTGGCGCAGGCGATCATGCGCGAGCCGAAAATCCTTTTGCTCGACGAGCCGTTCGGTGCGCTCGATCCGGGAATCCGCGCCGACATCCATGTTTTGATGAAGCGGCTGTGGAACGAGACCCATCTGACCGTCGTGATGGTCACGCACGACCTCAGCGAAGCGTTCGGGCTCGCAACGCGCGTGATCGCGCTGGAGCGGCAGCGCAACCGGCCGGAGGAACGCGAGCGCTACGGCGCCACGGTGTCGCGCGACCTCGAGATATTCCCGCGCCGCAGCGCCGAGCCGCGGTCATCAGTTCAGCCAGCTCCGATCGGGACGACCCGGTCAGGCAAGGAGCATCAGCCGGGACGGCCCGGCGCTCTCGTCTTGAAGGAGCAACCATGATCCTCACAGAGGAACAGAAGGCCGAGGTCGCGGCGCATACCCGACGTTACAACGAGTTGAAGGCGGCGGGACAGGAGCACGCGCCGCGTGCGCTGCCACAGCCGACCTCGCGCGACGCCGCGCCGATCGCCGCCGACGCGATCATCCACCGGGAGACGATTCCGGCCGGCTGGTACTGGACCACGCGGCTGAACCGCGGCGAGGCACTGCGCATCGTCAACCCGCTGGGGATATCGACCGTCAGCCTGCTGGCCTGGAACAGCGCCGATCCGATCGAGCGGCTCAACCATGCCGACACCATCAAGGTGCAGTGGGCGGCGCGGCTGCAGAAGGGACGGGTGCTGCTGTCGGACATGGGGCGTGCGCTGCTTGGCATCACCGAGGATACCAGCGCCGCGCATGATGCCGTGGTCGGCAGCTCGACTGCCGCCACTAACCTGGCGAAGTACGGCGACGGCGATTTCCGCAACACCCGCGACAATTTCCTGCTGGCCACGGCCAAGCTCGGGCTCGATCGCCGCGACGTCCATCCCTGCGTCAGCTTCTTTGCGCCGGTTGCGATCGACGCGGACGGCAAGTTCGTCTGGTCCCACGCGCGCCGGAAAAAGGGCGATTTCGTCGATTTGCGCGCGGAGATGGATCTCCTGATTGCGCTGTCGAACTGTCCGCATCCGCTCGATCCGGCGGAAACCTATCCGCAGGCGAGCGTGGAGGTCGTGCGCTACCGGGCCGATGCACCCGCAGTCGATGATTTGTGCCGCACCGCGACCGCGGAGGCGATCCGCGCCTTTGAAAATAATGCGCTGTATCTCGGCCAGACCTCGGAAGGAGCCGTGCGATGACCACGCAATCCGCCCGAACCGCCGGCCGCATCGTTCTCGACGTCGAAATTCCCGCGCGCAAGCCGTGGTCGGCCATCATCCGCAAGGGACAGACGCTGCGGATCACGGATACCCATGGTCAGCAGGCGGTCGATACGCTGTTTTATCGCGCCGACGATTTTCAGGAGCGCTACAGCGGCCAGGATACGCTGCGCGCGCAGGGCTCAGCCTATGTCGGCCTCGGCACGAAAATCATGTCCAATGAAGGCCGCGTGATGCTGCGTGTGGTGGCGGACAGCTGCGGCCTGCATGACACGTCGGCGGGCGCCTGCTCCTGCGAGAGCAACACGGTGCGGTTCGGGCACCAGACCCGCTACCAGCACGCCTGCCGCGAGAACTTTGTTTTGGAGGCCGCGAAATACGGCATGTCGAAGCGCGACATCGTGCCGAATTTGAACTTCTTCATGAACGTGCCGATCGACCCTGCCGGCAATTTCACCGTGGTCGATGGAGTCTCCAAGCCCGGCGACGCCATCGAGCTGGTGGCCGAGATGGACGTGCTGTGCCTGATCTCGAACTGTCCGCAGATCAACAATCCCTGCAACGGCTTTTTCCCGACGCCGGTGCAAGTCACGATCTTCGATGCCACGATCTTCGAGCCGGAGGCGTGAGGCATGTTCAGCAAGGTTCTGATTGCCAACCGTGGCGAGATCGCCGGGCGGATCGGCAAAACATTGCACCGCATGGGCATCGGCTCGGTCGCGGTCTATTCCGACGCCGACCGCTTCACCCGGCCGGTGCTCGACGCCGGCGAGGCGGTGCGGATCGGCCCGGCACCAGCGGCCGAGAGCTATCTCAACGTCGATGCGATCATGGCGGCCTGTCTTGCGACCGGCGCAGAGGCGGTGCATCCCGGCTACGGCTTCCTGTCGGAGAATCGCAGCTTTTCCGAGCGGCTCGCCGAGCACGGGATCAAATTTATCGGGCCCCGGCCTGAGCATCTCGACGCCTTCGGTCTCAAGCACAAGGCACGCGAGATCGCCGAGCGAAGCGGCGTGCCGCTGCTGCCGGGCTCCGGCCTGCTCGAGACCATCGATGAGGCGGTGCAGCAGGCTGACGTGATCGGCTTTCCCGTGATGCTGAAGAGCACGGCGGGCGGCGGCGGCATCGGCATGCAGCTCTGCCACGACATGGCGACGCTGCGTGAGAGATTCGAATCGGTGCAGCGCACCGCGCGGGCGAGCTTTGGCGACGCGCGGGTCTATCTCGAGCGGTTCGTTGCGCAGGCGCGCCACATCGAGGTGCAGATATTCGGCAACGGCAAGGGAGACGTTGTGGCGCTGGGCGAGCGCGATTGCTCGCTGCAGCGGCGCAACCAGAAGGTCTTTGAGGAGACCCCTGCGCCGGGGCTTTCAGCAGACATCCGGCGGCGGCTGCACGCGGCGGCGGTCTCGCTCGGCAAGGCGGTCGCCTACGAATCCGCCGGCACCGTGGAGTTCATCTACGACGTCGAGCGCGAGGACTTTTACTTCCTCGAGGTGAACACCCGTCTTCAGGTCGAGCACCCCGTCACCGAGCAGGTCTATGGCGTCGATCTGGTCGAATGGATGATCCGGCAGGCGGCCGGCGAGGATGTGCTGGGCCATGCCGGCGCGCTCACGCCGAAAGGCGCGGCGATCGAGGTGCGGCTCTATGCCGAGAATCCGGGCGCCGGCTTCCGCCCGAGCGCGGGCCGGCTGACGCAGGTCAGCTTCTCGCCGGATGCGCGGATCGACGGCTGGATCGAGACCGGCACGGAAGTGTCGCCGTTCTACGATCCGATGCTGGCCAAGATCATCGTGTCGGCCGAGACCCGCGAGGCCGCGATCGCGAAGCTGACGCAGGCGCTGGATGACACGGTCGTGGCCGGCATCGAGACCAATCTCGCCTATCTGCGTGCGATCGCGGCGTCCGACGTGTTCCGCAGCGGGCAGGTCGCGACCAGCGTGCTCGGCGCGTTCGCCTATCGTCCCCGCACCATCGACGTCGTCGCGCCCGGCGCGCAGAGCGGGGTGCAGGAATTGCCCGGCCGGCTGCATCTCTGGCATGTCGGCGTGCCGCCGAGCGGCCCGATGGACGAGCGGTCGTTCCGCCTCGCCAACCGCGTCGTCGGCAACCCGGAGACGACGACCGCGCTGGAGCTGACGGTCAACGGCCCGACTTTGCGCTTCAACACCGATGCGATCGTCGCGCTGTCGGGCGCTCGAATGAAGGCATCGCTCGACGGCGCCGAGGTTGCATATCACGAGCCGGTCGCGGTGCGCGCCGGCCAGACGCTCGCGATCGGCAGCATCAAGGGCCCGGGGCAGCGCAGCTATCTTGCCGTGCGTGGCGGCATCGACGTGCCGGAAATTCTCGGATCGCGCGCCGTGTTTGCGCTCGGTGCCTTCGGTGGTCATGCGACGGGGTCGCTGAAGGCCGGCGACGTGCTGCATATCGGAGCGGAGACGTCGAGCCTTGCAGCCCCGCGACGCGCAGAGGAAAGCGAGCAGCCAGAGCTCGCGTCAGCATGGCAGATCGGCGTGCTCTATGGCCCGCACGGTGCGCCGGACTTCTTTCTCGACGAAGATGTCGAGACGCTGTTTGCGGCGAGCTACGAGGTGCATTTCAACAGCGCGCGCACCGGCGTCCGGCTGATCGGTCCGAAGCCGCGCTGGGCCCGCGTCGATGGCGGCGAGGCCGGGCTGCATCCGTCGAACATTCATGACAATGCCTATGCAGTCGGCTCGATCGACTTCACCGGCGACATGCCGATCATTCTCGGCCCCGACGGACCGAGCCTCGGCGGCTTCGTCTGTCCGGCGGTCGTTGCGCGCGACGAGCTCTGGAAGATTGGCCAGCTCAGGCCCGGCGACACCGTCCGCTTCGTGCCGGTGAAACGCGACGATCCGGTCGCCGGACCCACGGTGCTGCGGGCGCCCGAGCTCGGTTCGGCGGTGGTCGGACGCAATAATGATGGCCCGATTCCGGTGGTCTACCGGCGCGCCGGCGACGACAATCTGCTGGTCGAATATGGCCCGATGGAGCTCGACATCGCGCTCCGCTTGCGCGTGCATGTGCTGGCGCAGGCGCTCGAGGAAGCGAAGCTCGGCGGCCTGATCGATCTGACGCCGGGCATCCGCTCGCTGCAGATCCATTATGACGGCACGGCGCTGTCGCGGCAAAAGCTGCTCGACGTGCTCAGGCGGATCGAGCGCGAATTGCCGCCGGTCGACGCGATGCGGGTGCCGAGCCGCACCGTGCATCTGCCGCTATCATGGCGGGATCCAGAGGCCGAGCTCGCGATGCGCAAGTATCAGGATCTGGTGCGGGTGGATGCGCCGTGGTGTCCCTCGAATGTCGAGTTCATCCGCCGCATCAACGGGCTTGCGAGCGAGAACGATGTCCGCCGCATCGTGTTCGATGCGGATTATTTCGTGCTCGGCCTTGGCGACGTCTATCTCGGCGCGCCGGTGGCGACGCCGCTCGACCCGCGGCACCGGCTGGTGACCACCAAGTACAATCCAGCGCGGACCTGGACGCCGGAGAACGCGGTCGGCATCGGCGGCGCCTATATGTGCATCTACGGCATGGAAGGGCCGGGCGGCTACCAGCTGTTCGGCCGCACCATCCAGGTCTGGAACAGCTGGCGCACGACGCGGGTGTTTGAGCCGGGCCACCCCTGGCTGCTGCGGTTCTTCGACAAGATCCGCTTCTTCCCGGTCGACGCCGATGAACTGCTCGACGCCCGCGCCGCATTCCCGCACGGGCAATACGACATCAGGATCGAGCAGGGCGAATTCTCCTACGCCGACTATGCCAAGACATTGACGGAAGCGCGCCCATCGATCGCGGCGTTCAAGGCAACCCAGCAGGCAGCGTTCGATGCCGAACGCCAGCGCTGGCGCGAGATGAAGCTCGACGAGGCGCCGGTGGAGTCGATCGATGCGGGTGCCGTCGCGACGGGTATTCCCGACGGCCAGCTCGGCGCCTTCTCGGAGGTGCCGGGCAACATCTGGAAGATCCTGGTCGAGGAGGGCGCCGAAATTGCCGCCGGCGACGTGCTTGCGATCATCGAGTCGATGAAGATGGAGATCTCGGTGCACGCGCCCGCCGCGGGCCGGATTGCATCGGTGCCGGTGAAGCCCGGGCAGACGCTGCGCGCGGGGGATGTGGTGGCGTTGATCCGGCCGGAGTAGAGGGCGCGTACTCATAGAGGTGTGACGTCCGCTTAGCCCTAAACAGCGGCGCTGAAGCGGACGTTGCACGGGTTTTCCGACGGGCAGCAGCCGAACATCGCTGGAGTGGGCTTCTGGTATCAACCTCTGATCTGTTCTACACTATGCCAACCGGTTGGATTGCCAGTCATGGTGCAAGAGCAGCCAGCGCGAGTCGAGCGTAGATTGTCGGCGATATTGGCCGCCGACGTGGCTGGCTACTCGCGGCTTATGCACGATGACGAAGAGACCACACACGCCAAACTTGGCGGTCTCCTAACAGACGTTGTTGAGCCCGCAATCGCCGAACACCGCGGCCGCATCGTCAAGCGAACCGGGGATGGGTTCCTGGCGGAATTTCCAAGTGCGGTCGAAGCGGTGAGAGCTGCTGTACGGTTTCAAGCACGCATCTTTGAACTCACGGCCGGTGACGCGAAAGACAGACGTATTGCTTTCCGCGTGGGCGTCAATATCGGTGACGTCATCGTCGAGCCGCACGACATCTTTGGAGATGGCGTTAACATCGCGGCGCGGCTTGAGGGCATTGCAGAACCCGGTGGCATCTGCATCTCGTCTTCTGCGTACGATCAAGTCCGAGGCAAGGTTGGAGTTGAGTTCGTCGATTTGGGCGAGCAGAGCCTCAAAAACATCGATCGCCCGGTCCGCGCCTATGCCACGGTTTCGTCGACACAAGCGGAAAGCGCAAGGGCGCGCCCGACTTCACCGCCGCCTCTGTCGATTATTGTATTGCCGTTCGCGAATCTCAGCGGCGATCCCAAGCAGGATTACTTCGTCGACGGTGTAACCGAGAGCCTGACAACCGACCTGTCGCGCATCAGGGGCTCGTTCGTGATCGGCCGTCACACCGCATTCACCTACAAGGACAAATCGGTCGATCTCAAGGAGATCGGGCGTGAATTGGGCATCCGCTATGTGCTTGAGGGCTCGGTCCAGCGCAGTGACAACCGGCTTCGGGTGAACGTGCAGCTTGTCGATGCCGAAACCGCCCATCACCTTTGGGCGGAGCGTTTCGACAAAGCTGTTGCCGATCTTTTCGACGTGCAAGACGAGATCGTGTCCCGGCTTGCAAACGCTTTAAATGCTCAACTCATCGCGGCTGAGGCAAGGCGAGCAGAGCGCTCGTTGCAACCGAATTCCTTGGATCTCTATTTTCGAGGCATGGCGCGCTGGAACAAGAGTTGGACCCCAGAGCACATGAAGCAAGCGCGAGGCTATTTCGAACGCGCGCTAGAACTCGATTCTGAAAATGTGGATGCATTGGTGGGAATTGCAGCGATCGACACGGCAAGTGCCGTCCATTTTATTGTCGATGATGTGAGTTCCCGATTTCAAGCGGCCGAGGCCGCTCTTGCGAAAGCGTTGTCGCTCGCTCCGGAACATGCGGCGGCTCACATGTTTCTGGGCTGCGTCCAAGTCTGTTCAGGTCATGCAGCGCAAGGCCTGGCGGAATGCGAGCACGCACTGGTCTTGAACAGGAATCTGGCTGAAGCGCATAGTACGCTCGGTGCCGTAAAGGCAATGGTTGGCCGGGCGGCAGACACCGAGGGACACATACAGGAAGCACTTCGATTGTCCCCGCTCGATGGGGCCGTGCATCGATGGATGAGTTATGTGGCGCTTTCCAAATTGTACTTCGGAGCCGATGCCGAGGCGGTGATATGGTTACGGCGGTCCCTGAAAGCGAATTCAAATTATCCTTGGGGTCACTTCGTACTCGCCGCTGCGCACTCGCTTTCAGGTGAATTGGACGAGGCGAGAGCCGCCACGAAGGCCGGACTCGCACTTGATCCAGGTTTCAACATCCGCCGATTGAAAGCCTTTCCATTCTCCGGCGATGAGTCGTTCCGGGCCGGAATTAGGCGCTTGATCAAGGGCATGCACTTGGCCGGTATACCGGAGGGCTGACTCGGATATGTCGGAGTTGGGTGAGAACCGGCAACGCTCTGATTGAGAACAGGCTTCTGCTCGGCTCCCAAGTGCCAACCTCACACCTCCAGCCATTCCTCGCGAATGGCGGCGTTGTTCTTCAGCTGCTCTGGCGTGCCTTCGAACACTACGCGGCCGTGGCCCATGATGTAGACCCGGTTCGAGATCTTCATCGCGATCGAGAGCTTCTGCTCGACCAAAAGGATCGCGACGCCGGCTTTCGCGATCCGTGCGATCAGCTCGCCGACCTGCTGCACGATCAGCGGCGCCAGCCCTTCGGTCGGCTCGTCGATCATCATCAACTCGGGATCGCCGAGCAGCGTGCGGCAGGTGGTCAGCATCTGCTTCTCGCCGCCCGACAGCACGCCCGCCGGCGTGTCGGCGCGCGCGGCGAGGTTGGGAAACATGTCGAGCATTTCCTGCAGCCGCCACTTGCCGGGGCGGCGCGGGTCCTTGATGCCGAGGATCAGGTTCTGGCGCACCGTCAGGCCCGGAAAGATGTCGCGATGCTCCGGCACATAGCCGAGCCCGAGGCGGGCGATCTTGTGGCTCGGCAGACCCGCGATGTCCTGGCCCTTGAAGCGGATGGTGCCCTGCGGCGGCACCTCGCCCATGATCGCCTTGACGGTGGTGGAGCGGCCGACGCCGTTGCGCCCCAACAGGCTGACCACCTCGCCGGCTGCGATGTCGAGATCGACGCCCTGCAGGATGTGGCTCTTGCCGTAATAAGCGTGGAGATTCCTGACCTCGAGCATCAGTCGACCTCCTCGCCGAGATAGGCTTCCTTGACCTTCGGGTTGCCGCGGATCTCCTCAGGGGTGCCGGAGGCGATGATGTGGCCGTAGACCAAAACCGAGATGCGGTCGGCGAGGCCGAACACCACGCTCATGTCGTGCTCGACGATGACGAGCGTGCGTCCTTCGGTGAGGCGGCGGATCAGCGCGACGGCGCGCTCGGTCTCGGCGTGGCTCATGCCCGCGGTCGGCTCGTCCAGCATGATGACGCTGGCGCCGCCGGCGATCGTGATGCCGATCTCGAGCTCGCGCTGCTCGGCGTAGGTGAGCAGGCCCGCCGGCACGTCGCGGCGATGGCTGAGATGGATGTCGTCGAGGATCTGCGCGGTGCGCTGTCTCACCTCGGGCAGCTTGTCGACGTTCTTCCAGAACGCGTAGCGGTGGCCGGTCGCCCACAGCACGGCGCAGCGGACGTTCTCCCACACCGTCATGCGGGCGAACACGTTGGTGACCTGGAACGAGCGCGACAGCCCGCGCCGGTTGATCTCGAACGGCCGCAAGCCCGAGGTCACCTCGCCGTTGAGCCGGATCTCGCCCGAGGTCGGCTTGATGTGGCCGCTGATCAGGTTGAACGTCGTCGACTTGCCGGCGCCGTTCGGGCCGATGATGGCGTGGCGCTCACCCTTGGCGACGCTCAAATTGAGATCGCGGATGATGGCGACATTGCCGAAGCTCTTCTCGACGGCGTTGACTTGGATGGCAGCGGTCATGCCAGATACCCCCGATCACGGGCCACCGTCGCGGCGCGATCCCAGGCTTCCGCGACGCGCCGCCAGGTGATGCGCGCGACCAGGAAGCCGCCGACCACCAGAACCGCGGCGGCCGCCCAGGTCGTCGGCGCGGTCGGGACAAAGGCAATGCCCAGAAGGTTGATCGCGTCGCCGCTCGCGAAACGGGCGACGGTTTCGATGGTCAGGATGATACCGAGCACCAGCGCGAGTGTCGGGATCACCGCGACCAGGTAGGACGGGATCACGGTGCCAAGGGTGCCGGCGCGGATCAGCGGACGGTGCTTCATCAAAATGCCGGCGATGCCGCCCGGCGCGAACATCACGATGACGATGAAGATAATGCCGAAATAGAGCTGCCAGACCGAGGTGACGTTGCTCAGCCCGAGCTGCAGATAGGTCACCAGGATGGCGCCGAGGATCGGACCGAAGAAATAGGCGGTGCCGCCGATGAACGCGGCAAACAGCACCAGGCCCGATTGCGTCGCGCCGAGATAGGCGGAGTTGGCGATCTCGAAATTGATCGCGGCGAGCCCGCCGGCGATGCCGGCGAAGAAGCCCGCGAACATGTAGGCGAGATAACGCACCACATGCGGATCGTAGCCGATGAACTGGACGCGCTCCGGATTGTCGCGCACCGCGTTGCAGATGCGCCCCAACGGCGTGCGGGTCAGCGCGTACATCGCGATCGCCGAGGCCAGCACCCAGAACGCGATCAGATAGTAGACCTGAATCTGCGGCCCGAAGGTCCAGCCGAACATCGGCGTCAAGGCGGTGCGGTCGGTGGTGATGCCGGATTCGCCGCCGAAAACGCTGCGCAGGATCAGCGACGACGAGGCGACCAGCTCGCCGATGCCGAGCGAGATCATCGCAAACACCGTGCCGGCGCGCTTGGTCATCACCCAGCCGACCAGCAATGCGAAGGCCATGCCGCCGATGCCGCCGATCAGCGGGATCACCGGCAGCGGGATCGGCCAGTTGTGGCTGGCAACCGCATTCATGGCGTGGACCGCGAGGAAGCCGCCGAGGCCGTACTGAACGGCGTGTCCGAACGACAGCAGCCCGGTCTGGCCGAGCAAAATGTTGTAGGACAGCGCGAAGATGATCGCGATGCCGATCAGGCTGAACGAGGTCAGCGAACCGCCGGAGGAGAAGATCAGCGGCAGCACGACGAGGGCGATGGCGGCGAGCAGCCAGACGCCATAGAAGCCGAGGGCGCCACTGGACTCTTGCTTGGCAACGGCGGGAGCGGGGGTTACAGCGTTCGTCATGACTCGCGCGTCCCCAATAGGCCCATGGGGCGGAAGATCAGGACCAGCACCAGCAGCACATAGGGCAGGATCGGCGCGATCTGCGCGATCGTGACGTTCCAGATGTCGGTCAGCGGTGAGGCGCCAAGGCTCGGGTCGAGCGGGCCGAACACGCTGGCGAGCGAACCGTTCAGCGCGACCGCGAAGGTCTGGATCAAACCAATCAACAGCGAAGCGATGAAGGCGCCGGGCAACGAGCCAAGGCCCCCGAACACGATGACGACGAACAGGATCGGGCCGAGCAGCGCGGCCATATCAGACTGCGTCACCAGCGAGGGACCGGCGATGACGCCGGCGAGGCCGGCGAGCGCGCTGCCGACGCCGAACACCAGCATGAAGATGCGCCCGACATTGTGGCCGAGATGGCCGACCATGCTCGGATGGGTCAGCGCGGCCTGCACGATAAGGCCGACCCGTGTCTTCTTCAGCGTGACCAGGAGCGCGATGAAGATCACGACCGACACCACGAGCATGAAGATCTTGTAAGCGGGGTAGTTGGTGGAGAATACGGTGAAGGCGGGGAAGTCGAGCGCCGCCGGGACCCGGTAGTCGACTGGACTCTTGCCCCAGATCATCGAGACAATCTCTTCGATGGCGAAGGCGAGGCCGAAGGTCAAAAGCAGCTCGGCGACATGGCCATGCTTGTGGGTGTTGCGCAGGCCGTAGCGCTCGACGCCCATGCCGACCACGCCGACCAAGAGCGGTGCAATCACCAGCGCCGGCCAGAATCCGATCCAGCGGGTGAGCTGAAAGCCGAAGAACGCGCCGAGCATGTAGAAGCTCGCATGCGCGAAATTGAGCACGCCCATCATGCTGAAGATGACGGTGAGCCCGCTGGACAGCAGGAACAACAGCATGCCGAACAAGACGCCGTTGAGCGTCGAGATGACGATCAGTTCAGCCATGGTGCACCCGCTGAAAACTCGAACGCTTCACGTGATCAAACACCTGTCGAACGAAATGAACTGCGTGTCATTCCGGGGCGCTCGCGTTAGCGAGCGAACCCGGAATCTCGAGATTCCCTGGTGCGCAATTGCGCACCTGCGGTCTGGTGCTTACGCACCATCCCGGAATGACTGAAATAGCCGATCAGGGCCGCTTCATATTGCAGGTGGTCGGAAGCATCGTCTGCGCGGTGTCAATCTTGGAGACAATGCGCCAGCCCCAGCCGGTGTTTTCCTCGTCATACGGCTCCTTGGCCTTGTCGGCCAGCGAGCCGAACGAGGAGATGTAGATCGGCTGGAAGAACTGGTGGTCGTCCTTGCGCATAAAGCCGTCGCCGCCGTCGAACACGTCGAACTTCATGCCCTCGAGCGCCGCCGCGACCTTCACCGGGTCGATCGAATTGGCCTTCTCGGCGGCCGCCTTGAACATCCGCATCTCATTGACCGCGCGCGGATACCACACGGAAATGCCGGTCTTGGCGCGGAAGTCCTTCTCGAAATCCATCGCCGCCTTGTTGCCGGAGTTCGGGACGCCTTCGCTGATCTGGAACACCTGGTTCTCGAGGCCGGTCTGCTTGATCGCGGTCGGTCCGCCGGCGCCGCCGGCATAGTAGGTGTACCAGTTGACCTTGAGGCCGGCGTCGGCAGCTGCCTTCAGTAGCAGCGCGAAGTCCTGTCCCCAGTTGCCGGTCACGACGCTGTCGGCGCCGGACGCCTTGATCTTGGCGATATAGGGCGAGAAGTCGGTGACCTTGAGCATCGGGTGCAATTCGTCGCCGACGAGCTCGATATCCGGCCGCTTTTCACCCAGCATCTTGCGCGCCTGTGATCGCACCGCCTGGCCGAACGAATAGTCCATGTTGATCAGGTAGACCTTCTTGATGGAGGGCAGGCCCTTCATGTAGTTGGTCAGCGCTTCCATCTTGATGTCCGAGTTCGCATCCCAGCGGAAGTGCCAATAGCTGCACTTCTCGTTGGTCATGGCCGGATCGACCGCGGCATAGTTGAAGTAGAGCACTTCCTTGCCGGGGTTGCGCGAATTGTTCTTGGTGACGAAATCCTCCAGCGCCGCACCCACCGACGAGCCGTTGCCCTGGGTGATGTAGCGGATGCCGGCGTCGACCGCCTTCTGCGCCTGCACCAGGCTTTCCTGCGGATTGGTCTTGTTGTCGAGCGGAACGATCTCGACCTTGTGGCCAAGGATGCCGCCCTTGGCGTTCAACTCGTCGGCGAGGTACTGAAACGTCTTCAGGCCGCCTTCACCAACGCTCGCACCGCCGCCGGAGAGCGGATCGATGTAGCCGATCTTGATGGTTTCCTGCGCGGACGCCGCGCTGCCCAGCACCGTCAGCGCTGCCGCGGCGGCAACGATCAGCTTATGCATCCTGGTCTCTCCCTGGCTCTTGTTTCTAATTGATCTTCAGCGATCGAGGCCGTCTCATAACCTCAATTGCCGGACCTTCGCAACTTCCACATTGAATATGGCGTCAAGTTTCAGCGGGAGGTATTATAATGTTATAGGCTATAAGCTTGCGGAATCCGGCGCCATTTTGAATAACCAGTAAACTTTTGGATGAGAGTCCGCGCCGATGCGCAGGCTCGCCCTTTGGACCCGACGTGGTCGTAGGCTCGCATGAAGCGAGCCCATATTCCAGCAGCGCTATAGCCGCGGGCCGCGAATTAATGGTTCAGGCCGGATGCCGGCGCGGCTTGAGGCCCGCGAGGAATAGTCGCGCGAAATGATCGGCAATCTGCGCGGGAGACCAGTCGCGCCTGGTCTTGAACCAGATCGGATACCAATGGCCCATTCCGGTTAGAATACGCTCGGCGAAGTACGTATCGATGCGGCGGAAGCGGCCCTCGTCGATCCAGCGCTGATAGCTGTTCTGGTCTTGCCGGATCGTCGCCAGCACCTGTTTGACATAGGCTTTCCGGTCAATTTCGTTGAGATAGTTGATGTTGTGGTAGGTCGTCTTTGGGCCGCAGGGGGTGTCGTGCAGCATGAGCAACAGGCGGATTCTCTGTACGGTGTGATCGAACGCGCCGAGGTTCTGGTCTTGCAGATGCTCGCGAATGCTGATCTCGCCGGCGAGCCCTCGTCGCAGGCAAGCCAGCAACAGGCTCTCCTTTTCACTGAAATGATAGTAGATGCCGGCGCGGGTCATGCCCGCATCCACAGCGATGCTCTCAAGCGACGTGCCCGACGCGCCCCTTCGATTAAAGCTGTCAGAGGCAATCGAAAGCATCCGGTCGAACTTTGCGGCCCGCTTATTCATCCCCGCGCGAGCTTCGAGGAATGGGGCAAGGCTGAGCGGTTCGGGCATGTCGGGAACAGCGATCTCGCGCCGGTAAACTCCGTGCGTGATGATGTCGTCGATAGCATCGATCGCCTGTTGGCGCGTGTAGTAGTCGCGTTCGGACAGCCAGAACGGAACCCAGTCCAGGATGGAGATAAGCGCCACCGCGGTGAGGAGCGGTTCGTCGCAGGTGATCGAGCCGTCCGCCACGCCGCGGTCCAGAATGTCCGCCAGTAGCGCCGCATTCTGCCAGCGCTTGGCATGGACTTCGTTGCTGTAGGGCGCAGCAAGCGCATCGATATCGGTGAACAGGATCATGCGCCGGCCTTCCGGCCGCAGCCTGCCGCGCACGAAGCGCCTGACGATCTCAAGCCCATCGATACCGGGTTCGACCGCCGCTTCCATTTCGTGCCGATAGATCGCAAGGCCGCGCAGATAGCAGTGAAAGATCAGATCTTCCTTGTCGCGGAAATAATGGTACAGCGCGCCCGGCACGGCCCGAACAGAGGCCGCGACCTGCTCCATCGTCACGTTCGCGTAGGAGTGGCGAGCAAACAGCCGGGAAGCTGAGACGAGGATTTCTTCAGCTCGATCCATCGGGTCGGCGGCGACTTGCAAGCTCCAATGCCCTTCCTGATCGGCGGAACGAAAATCCGCTCGCGAGATAATCCCCTTGGCAGCAGCTTGTCGATCTGCGATAGACGGTGGCATACCATACACCAGCGGTCTTTCCTATCTGGTGAATAGGTTGGCGGGCATCGTTCCATGGATGCGGGACGGCCGGTAATCGACCTGACGTCGGTCAGGTCGCAGCTTCGGGGCAAGGCTTTAGAAAGAGGCTTTTGGAGAGAGCATGGCGCGCAACATTCTGATCCTGGGAGCTTCCTACGGCTCCCTGCTGGGGACCAAGCTTCTGATGGCGGGTCACAATGTGACCCTGGTGTGCCGGAAGAACACGGCCGACCTGATCAACCGCGACGGCACCGAGGTCCGGATCAAGCTGCGCGACGAAAAGGAGCACCGCTCGATCTTCTCGCGCGATCTGCCGGGCAAGCTCGACGCCGTGACACCAGCCGATGTCGATGTGTCGCGCTACGACATGGTAGGGCTCGCGATGCAGGAGCCGCAATACACCAACCACACGGTTCGCGTGCTGATGATCAAGATCGCGGCGGCGAAGCTGCCCTGCCTGTCGATCATGAACATGCCGCCGCTGCCGTATCTGAAGCGGATTCCCGCGCTCGCCGGCATGGACCTCGAGGAGGCCTACACCAATGCGCAGGTGTGGGAGCGCTTCGAGCCGGGACTGGTGACGCTGTGCTCGCCGGATCCGCAGGCCTTCCGTCCGCCGGAAGAGAAGGCCAACGTGCTGCATGTCGGCCTGCCGACCAACTTCAAGGCCTCCGCCTTCGCTGACGACAAGCACAACAAGGTGCTGCGCGAACTCGAAGCCGACATCGACGCGGTCACGCTCGACGGCCAGGACGTGCCGGTGAAGCTGAAAGTGTTCTCGTCGCTGTTCGTGCCGCTGGCGAAATGGTCGATGCTGCTGACCGGCAATTATCGCTGCATCACGCCGAAGGAGCCGCAATCGATCCGCGACGCCGTGCACGGCGACCTGACGCGCTCGCAGGCGATCTACGACCATGTCGATTCGATCGCGCGCCAGCTCGGCGCCGATCCTGCTGACCAGGTGCCGTTCGCGAAATACGCCAAGGCGGCGGAAAGCCTGCTCAAGCCGTCCTCGGCGGCCCGCGCGGTCGCCGCCGGCGCGCCGTTCATCGAGCGCGTCGACCTCCTGGTGAAGCTGATCTCGCACCAGCTCGGCAAGCCCAGCGCCGAGATCGACCGCACGGTCGAGACAGTCGATCAGAAGCTGAACGAGAAGATCGTGCAGGGCGGCTCCGGCGCGGAGTGACGCGCATCAATGGCGGGGGCGATGGCGCCCTCGCCATGCACCGGCGATCGGCAAAACGTAAAACGCGGTTCCCAAACGCATGGCTCGGCCGATCCAGCTGAGGTAGGCTCGCGCAGTTGCGGTTGGGAGCCACGGACATGACGATCAAATCGCTTCCTCTCCTTGCAATCTACGGCGACCTCGACCGCGCGCGCGACATCATGCGCGCCTGGCAGCCGCTCGATCAGCTTTCGCCTGACACGGCCGAGATCGTCGTGAAAGCGATCGCCGAAGGCATCGCACGCGGCCGCCGGCACGGTCTCGAGATGGGCCAGTGCCACCTCGCGGCGTGAGTAGCACGCGATGCGCTGGCGTATCGCGCCATTCTCGTGAGGTGAGCAGAGCTCTCAGGCTCCCTCCCCCCTTGCGGGGGAGGGTGGGGAGAGGGGTGGCCCCGGGCGAGATGATTGACGAGGGCACTAACCGCGCAACTGCGTTCGCCTGTCGCCGCAGCGAAATTCGGAGAGAGTGTGCCGTGTGGCACCCCTCTCCCTAACCCTCTCCCGCAAGGGGAGAGGGAACCCTACCGCTGGTGGCTCCCTTACGGGGAATGCGGCGAAGCCGCGCCGCTAGCCCTGATGCCTCACGGCCAAAATCGTCACCGAACGCGTCTGGTGGCTCGGTGTCTGAAAATCGATGGTTTGTCCGACCGAGAGCCCGATCAACGCGGCGCCGACCGGCGTCAGCACCGAAATGCGTCGCAGCGCGATGTCGGCCTCGTGCGGGTACACCAGCACGACCTCCCTGACGTCGCCGGTCTCGTCGTCGCGATAACGCACGAGCGAGCCCATGCGGACCACGTCCGGCAACTCGGCATCATCGGCGACGAGCTGCGCCCGGTCGGTCTCGCGCGCGAGGAACTCGGCCACGCTGGGAAACACCGCCATGCTGGAATCGGCCAGCACGCTGAGGCGATGCGCCTCGCTCGCGGTGATCACGATCGGCGGCAACGCAGGGGCGGTAAAGCTAGTGTGAATGGTTCTGGTCATGTTGGCTTGACCTTGCGGTTGATCGGGGGCGCGCGCAGATGCCTCGCGCGACGCGACGGACCGAAATGATTTTGATGACGTTATGATTTTTGGGTGACGCTGAGAATCCGGACGGCGCGCAATCGCCGGCCGGCTAATTGCCTGCGTGCAGACGTCCGGCGCGCAATCCGAGGCGCGCAACGCGGGTGTCGATGCTCAACATGTCGATCATGGCACGATCAACATAGCGCTACGTCGCGCCGCATCCATTGCGGCGAATGCGCGCACGTGCCGCGGGGAACGTCGCGCTATCGCCGCAACGAGCCAGGCGTCAGGGCTGGCCGATGCCGGTGAGGCCGAGCACAGCACCAACGGCGAGCGCGAGCAGCGGATGGATGCGGGTCGTCGTCGTGGCGATGGCGACCAGAGCCGCGATCAGGGCCGTGCCCCAGCCTGAGACCGAGGTGTGGGTGATGACGATGGCGCTCGCGGTGACGAGGCCGGCGGTGACGGGCACGAGCCCGGCCTGCACGGTGCGTCGCCACGGCCGGTCCTTGAAGCGCTCCCAGAGCCGCAGCGCGAATCCGGTGACCAGCGACGACGGTCCGAACTTGGCGAGCGAGGTCACCAGCACGCCGGAGAAGCCGGCGACATGCCAGCCCACCAGCGGGACCACCATCATGTTCGGCCCCGGTGCGGCCTGTGCCAGCGCGAACAGCGCGCCGAATTCCTGCGCCGTCATCCAGTGATGGATGTCGACCACCTGACGCTGCATCTCCGGCAGGACGGTGTTGCCGCCGCCAAAGGCGAGCAGCGAGAGCTGGGCAAAGATCAGTGCGAGGGTGACAAGGGTTCCGCTCATGACGCCTGCCTCGATCGCAGAAAGATGCTGAGCGGCGCGAGCGTCAGCAGCGTCGGCAGCAGCGGCAGCCTCAACACCGCGATCGCGAGCACGCAGAGCGCGCCGATGAGCAGGCCGAGGACATCACGCCGCACCGGCCAGGCGATCTTGATCGCGGTCGAGATCAGGAGCCCGGCCGCGGCAGCAGCCAGGCCGCCGAACAGATGGCGGACCACGGGATCGTTCGCGAAGCGGCCATAGATCACGCCGAGGCCGATCACGACCGCGGTCGGCACCGCGATCAGGCCGAGGATCGACGCCAACGCGCCGGGAATGCCGCGAAACTTCAAGCCCACCGCAACCGACATGTTGATGATGTTGCCGCCGGGCAGGAATTGGCAGAGCCCGAGCAGGTCGGTGAACTCGGCGCTGGAGAGCCAGCCGCGCTTCTCCACCATCATGTGCCGCGCCAGCGGCAGCACGCCGCCGAAGCCGGTCAGGCCGAGGATGAAGAAGCCCGTGAACAACTCGCCGACATCGGGCGCCTCGTGCTTGGTGGAGAGGGTGGCGGGTGCTGCATCCATCGGCGCGTCGGCTCCGTTTCTTGTCGTGTTCGATCCGAACCTAGTTTGCGATGCCCCAAATATCAAATATATGGATCAGGTAATTGTCATATATTCCAGATATGGATTCATCCAATGATCGAGCTGCGCCATCTCCGCTATGCCGTCGCGGTGGCCGAGGAAGGTCACATCACCCGCGCCGCCGCGCGGCTCGGCATCCAGCAGCCGCCGCTGAGCCAGCAGATCCGCGCGCTGGAGACCGCGATCGGCGCGCCGCTGTTTCGCCGGCAGCCGCGCGGGGTCGAGCTGACCGCCGCCGGCCGCGCCTTCGTCGACAAGGCGCGCGCGATCTTGCGCGACGCCGACCTCGCCGTGGAGGCCGCGCGGCGGGCGAGCCGCGGCCAGGAAGGCCAGCTTGCGATCGGCTTCACCTCTTCGGCCGCCTTCCATCCCTTCGTCACCGGCGTGATGCGTGAAATGCGCGAGCGTGCGCCGGCGATCACGCTCTCGCTCGAGGAGGCCTCGACCGGCGAGCTGATCGAGGCCGTCGAGGCCGACCGTCTCGATGCGGCTTTCGTGCGCTCGCCGAGCGAGCGGCTGGAGAATTTGACGATCACCCATCTGCTCGATGAGGAGATGCTGGTCGCGCTGCCCGACCACCATCCGCGCGCCCGCAAGGACACGCGCCGCCGGATTGCGCTGGCCTCGCTCGCCGACGAGCCGCTGATCCTCTACCGCCGCCCGACCGGGCCGGGTCTCTACGACAGCATCATCGCCGCCTGCCGCGCGGCGGGCTTCAGCCCGAAGGTGGCGCAGGAGGCGACGCGGATGGTGTCGACGCTCAGCCTCGTCGCGGCGGGGCTCGGGATTTCGATCGTGCCGGAATCGATGGCGCGGCTGGAGACCGCAGGCGTGTCCTATCTCCGCCTCGATCGTGCCGCGGGTCTCGTTGCGCCGCTGGCGCTGGCCCGCAAGAAGGGGCCCGCCGGCGGCACGCTGGGTCGCCTGCTCGGCATTGTCACGCGGCGGGTGAGGGATCGCGCCGGGGTTTGACGCAGGCCTGCGTGATGGTGCCGAACGTTAGCGCGGGCCCAGCAATGTCGCCTGAATGGCGCGGAACGTGGGGTGTTTGGCGAACGCTCGCGTCCGGGCAACGCTAGATAGCCTGCATCGAACCCGGTTGCCCGTACGCTGGTCGCAACAGCTCGGTTGCACGCCGAGGCTCGGGTTCAATCAACACAGCGAAAGGCAATTCCGATGGCACGTTTTCCGGTCCATACGCGCGACTCCGCGCCTGAAGCCTCCAGACCCGCGTTGCGCGACGTCGAGGCGCGGTTTGGCATAATCCCCAACCTTGCGGCGGCGATGGCAACGTCGCCCGTGCTCATCCAGAGCTTCATCGGCATCTTCGACAAGGTTCACAGCGGCAGCTTCACCGAGCAGCAGATCCAGACCGTGCTGCTCACCGACGCGGTGACCAATGGCTGCACCTGGGCGGTCGCGCTGCATTCCGCGCTCGGGTTGCAGGCCGGTCTTGCCCCGGCCGATGTCGAGGCGATGCGCGCCGGCCGCTCGCCTGCCGACAAAACACTCGGTGCACTCTCGACGCTGGCGAGGTCGCTGATCGAAAAGCGCGGGCGGCTCGACGATGAGGAGATCGAGCGATTCCTGGCGGCCGGGTTCTACAAGGACCTCGTGCTTGAAGTGATTACCATCGTGGCGGCATCGACCATCACCAACTACACCGGCAGCGTGACCAACCCGCCGCTGGAGGCCGCATTGCAGGCGCATGCCTGGAATGGCTGAGCCGATCTCGTCTGCCGTCAATCAACGCACGCCGGCTGTGAGGCCGGCGCGCTTCTATGATCGCTAGCGCGCAAATCTGGCGCGGTAGTCCTGCGGCGTGGTGGCCAGCAATCGCATAAAGCTGCGGCGCATCGTCTCCTCCGATCCGAAACCGCAGCGCTGTGAAATCCGTTTGATCGGCAGCTGCGTCTCCGAGAGCAGATGCCGCGCCCCCTCGACCCGCAACCGCTCGATCGCGCGCGCCGGCGTCAACCCGGTCGCATCGGCATAGTGCCGGCTGAAGCTGCGCTCGCTCATGCCGGCCTGCCTGGCGAGCGTTGCAAGCGAGAGGTCATCGGCCAGATGGTTGCCGATCCAGTCGTGCAATGCGCTGAACCTGTCGTCGGTTGCTTGCAGCGACAATAGTTCGCTGAACTGTGCCTGCCCACCCGGCCGCTTGAAGAACACCACGAGATAGCGCGCGACGGCGAGTGCCGTCGCGCGGCCGAGATCTTCCTCCACCAGCGCCAGCGCGAGGTCGATCCCCGACGTGACGCCCGCCGAGGTCCAGAACGATCCATCGCGCACGAAGATCGGGTCGGGCTCGACGCGGACAGCGGGAAAGCGCTCGGCGAGTTCTGCGCAAAATTGCCAATGGGTCGCGGCGCGTCGCCCGTCGAGGGCGCCTGTTGCGGCGAGCAGGAACGCGCCGGTGCAGACCGACGCGGTGCGGCGCGCTTGCGTGGTGCGTCTGCGCACCCAGTCGACCAGCACGGCATCCGCCGTTGCGGCGTTGACGCCGTCGCCGCCCGGAATCACCAGCGTGTCGACGGCGGTATCGATCGCGGAAAGCGGATGCACCGCAACGCCGACGCCGGCCGATGCTTCGACGGTGGGACCGTCCTTGCCGACAACGCGGACTTCATAGGGCTCGGCGTTGCCCGCCTTGGCCATCAGCGCGTTGACGGACGCGAACACCTGCAGCGGCCCGGTGACGTCGAGGAGTTGCACCGCCGGATAAGCCAGCACTTCGATCGGGCGTCTTGCTTTTGGCGGAAAATGTGGGGGCTTTGGCGTCATCGCCGAAACCTGCCGCGCTAGATTCGCTTTGTCCATAGCGCAAGAGAAGTTCGAGGGAAGTTCGATGATTGCTCACGATGTCCACTTGCGGATCGGATCGCTCCTGTTCGAAGGCGTCGATCAAATCGATTTGACCGGGCCGTTCGAGGTGCTGTCGCGGATTCCGAATTCGACCTACCGCATCTACGGCAAGACTTTGGAGCCGGTGCGCGACATCAAGGGATTGCGGCTGACGCCGGACGCTACGCTTGCCGATGCGCCGCCGCTCGATGTGCTGCACGTGCCTGGCGGCTTCGGTCAGGAGGCGCTGATGGAGGACGCCGAGGTTCTCGACTGGATCCGCGCGCAGGCGGCAGGGGCATGCCGCATCTTTTCGGTCTGCACGGGGGCCCTGATCTGCGGCGCGGCCGGGCTTCTCAGGGGACGCAGGGCGACGACGCATTGGGCGTCGTTTCATCTGCTGCCGTTCTTCGGCGCTATGCCCGTGAACGAGCGCGTGGTGGTGGACGGAAGCTATGTCTTCGCCGCCGGCGTCACCGCGGGCATCGATGGCGCGTTGCGGCTGGCGGCCGAATTGCGCGGCGACGATGCCGCGCGGGCGATCCAGCTCTATATGGCCTATGCGCCGGAGCCGCCGTTCGACTGCGGCACGCCGGAGACCGCGCCACCTGAGATCCTGCAGCAGACGCGCCAGGCGACGCGTGCGATCACGGCGCAGCGGGAAGAGACCGCACGCCGTGTGGCTGCAAGGCTGGGTGTTGTCGTTGGAGGAAACTAATTCCCCGGCTCGAAGCTGCAGTCGGCGCCGCCGCCGGCCTTGCCCTTGATCACGGCGGGATCGAGCGTGCAGGACAGCTTTGACAGCGCCTCGTAGATCGTGCCGGCGGCGCCGTCGGGCGGCAGCCGGCGAGCGCTTCGGTCGCGAAGATCGCGTTGGCTGCGCTTCCCTTCACGGTGTGGGTCTTGCTGCCGAAGGTCAGTTCGCAGGAGCGCGAGGTGATGTCGACATTGCTGGCGCGGCAGACCACCTTGTCTGCGGTGACGATGATCTTCTTCGTGGCGGGGACATTGCCGTCGCCGTTGAAGAACGCGGCGACCGCCGCCTTCTCCGCAGGCAGCAGCGGCGAATAGGGCGCCACCACGCCGGCGAGCGCCAGCGCGACCGAGCCGGACGCCGTGGCGGGCGCGGCCGCTGCGGCGGACGCGGCCAGCGACAATGAACATGCGAGGATCGTCAATCGGCCAAGTCTCATTCCAAGCCTCATTCCTGTCTCCTGTCGCTGCGCCTTCCGCGGCGCGGAATCGCTAGCACGCCTTGCGGCCACAATGGGTGACGCCATTCACCGGCCATCCTGCAACTTCGCGTGAGGCGCCGGTTGCGCGCACAGGGCAGGGCGGCCCCGCGCGGATCGGCTTGCACGATCGCGCCATCGGCGGCACAGTCCGCTCTGCGGCCAGCGATGCCGCCAACAATGAAGACAAAGACAATCCGAGGAACGCTATGGCGGCCACGCGCATCGACTGCGACATCCATCCCGCGGTGGGAGGAACGCGCACCACGCTGCTGCCTTATCTCAGCGATCACTGGAAGGAACAGGTCGTCAGCCGCGCCATCGACGGGCTCGACCTCAATTCCTATCCGCCGTCGATGCCGCTGTCCGGCCGCGCCGACTGGCGGCCTTCCGACGGAAGCAAGCCCGGCAGCGATCTCTCCATGGTGCAGCGCGGCGCGTTCGATCAGCTCGGCGCCAGCCACGCCATCTGCAACGTCGTCTATGGCGCGCAGGCGGTGTTCGATTCCTACATGGCGGCAGACTTCTGCAAGGCGATCAACGACTGGATCGCCGCCGAGTGGCTCGCCAGGGACACGCGGCTGCGCGCCTCGATCGTGGTGCCGATCCAGGCGCCGGACCTTGCGGTCGAGGAGATCGAGCGCAGGGCCGGCGATCATCGCTTCGTCTCCGTGCTGGTGCCGTCGCAGGGCGAGACGCTGCTCGGTCGGCGGCATTACTGGCCGATCTATCAGGCCGCGGAGAAGTACAGATTGCCGATCGCGATCCACGCCGGCAGCGCTTACCGGGGCGCGCCGAGCTCGATCGGCTGGCCGTCCTATCGCTACGAATATTATCTCGCGGAAGCGCAGGCGTTCCAGGCGCAGGCGCTGAGCCTGATCTATGAGGGCGTGTTCGGGAAGTATCCGGGATTGACTGTGGTGCTGATGGAGTCCGGCGTCAGCTGGCTGCCGGCGTTCATGTGGCGCGCCAACAAGACCTGGCGCGGCGTGCGTGTCGAGGTGCCGTGGGTCGAGCGCGAGCCGGCCGCGATCATCCGCGATCATTTCCGCGTCACCATGCAGCCGTTCGATGGCCCGCCGGATGCGACCGGCGTTGCCGATGTGATCGACCAGATCGGCTCCGACAAGATGTTCCTGTTCGCGTCCGACTATCCGCACTGGCAGTTCGACGGCGACGATCCGATCCCGCGATATCTGCCTGACAGTATCGTCAAGCGGATGTGCGAGGATAATCCGCTGGAGACCTTTCCGCGCCTGAAGCTCGATTCCTAGTTCGCGCGCATGATCCGGAAAAGTGGGAACCGGTTTTCCGATAAGATCATGCGCCAAACAAAAAGGAGGATCGCATGAGTGATGTCATCGACCGCCCGATGCTCGACCAGGAGACCACCGCCGCGACGCGGCTGAAGATCATCGATTGCGACATTCATCCGAGCATCCACGCGCACAGCGACCTCAACGAGTTCCTGCCAAAGCGCTGGCAGCAGCATCTGAAGGAATATGGTAGCCATCTGCGCACGCCCTATATCGGCACCACGCCGTATCCGCGCTCCTCGCCGCTGATCGCGCGGCGCGACGCCTGGCCGCCGACCGGCGGCGTGCCCGGCTCCGATCTCGATTTCATGCGCAAGCAGCACCTCGATCCCTTCGACGTCGAGTTCGGGATTCTGCAGGTGCTAGACCTCTTCATCTTCTCGCAGCAGAATCTGGAATTCGGCGCCGCGATCCAGCGCGCTATCAACGATTGGCAGCTCGCCTTCTGGGCGCATCGCGATCCCAGGCTAAAGGCCTCGATCCTGGTCGGGCAGGATGGCTCCGACCTCGGCCTCGCCGAGATCGAGCGCTGCGCCAAATCAGGCGAATACATCCAGATCAACGTCTCGCCGCGCGCCAACGAGCCGCTCGGCCGCCGCCGCTACTGGCCGATCTATCAACGCGCGCAAGAGCTCGATCTGCCGCTCGGCATCCATGTCGGCGGCTATGGCGGGCACGCGCCGACCGGCGGCGGCTGGCCGTCCTATTATTGCGAGGAGCATCAGTCGAACGCGCACACGGTGGCCTCGAACCTCACGAGCTTGGTGCTCGAAGGTGTTCCCGAGCGCTTCCCGAAGCTGAAGATCGTGTTCATCGAGGGCGGCTTCGGCTGGATCCCCGCGACGATGTGGCGGATGGACCAGCATTTCGAGCGCTTCCGCAGCGAGGTGCCGCACCTCAAGCGCAAGCCGAGCGAATATGTGAAGGAGCATTTCTGGTTCACCACCCAGCCGATCGACGAACCGGATGAAGCAAGGCATCTGCGCCAGCTGATCGAATGGGTCGGCATCGACCGGCTGCTGTTCTCGTCGGACTATCCGCACTGGGACTATGACGACGCGCGCTACGCCTTCAAGACACCGCTGACGGAGGCCGATACAAGTTCTAGGATCATGGCCCGCCACATCGTCGCGCGCACCAGCGAAATCCCCGCCGGCGGCAACAAGGTGTTCGGCCTTGAGGGCCGCGATATCGTCGTGTTCCACGTCAATGGCGAGTTCTTCGCGTTGCTCAATCGCTGCCCGCATGAGGGCGCGCCGCTCGAGAAAGCGGCCTGCGTCGCGCGGCTGACCTCGCCCGAGCCCGGCATCTATCAGCGCGACCGCGTCGGCGAGATGCTGCGCTGTCCGTGGCACGGCTGGGAATTCGACATGCGCAACGGCCAGTCCTGGTTCGATCCGAAACGGTTCAAGATCCGCTCCTATCCGGTCGCGGTCGAAAGCGGCGCGGAGTTGCAGAAAGGGCCGTATGTGGCCGAGACGTTCCCGGTGCACATCGAAGACAATTACGTGATCGTCGAGGTGTAAGGGCCGCCGCCACGAAACCGTCACGCCCGGCGTTGTGCCGGGCATCCACGTCTTTGCTTGGTTGATGGAAAAGACGTGGGTGGCCGGGACGGCCCGGCCATGGCGAGAAATGAGATCGTTGCACTATTTGCAATAATGAAGTGCCGTTGTCGGCGATTATAATGTGACGTGCAATGGGCCACCTTGAGGAGGCGGTCGGGAATGGATCCCGTCCACGACATCAGGAACGGCATCATGAAGCTCTATCACTTTGCTCTTTCCGGCCACGCGCATCGCGCCCGTCTCTTCATTTCCCTGCTGGGCATTCCGCACGAGCTGGTCGAGGTCGACCTCAAGTCCGCCGCGCAGAAGACGCCGGAATACCTCGCGCTCAATCCGTTCGGCCAGGTGCCGGTGCTGGACGATGACGGCACCATCATTGCCGATTCCAACGCGATCCTGGTCTACCTCGCGACCAAGCTCGGCCGCACCGACTGGCTGCCGCAGGATGCAAAGGGCGCCGCCGCCGTGCAGCGCTGGCTGTCGGTCGCCGCCGGCGACCTCGCGTTCGGGCCTGCTGCGGCGCGGCTCATCACCGTGTTCGGTGCCAAGCACAATCCGGACGACGTGATCGCCCGCGCCCACCTCCTGCTGAAGCGGCTCGAGGCGCATCTCGCGGGTCGCGACTGGCTGGTCGGCACAGGGCCGACGATCGCCGATGTCGCGCTCTACAGCTATCTGTCGAGCGCGCCCGAGGGCAATGTCGATCTCTCCGCCTACTCGCGCGTTAACGCGCTGCTGCGCCGGATCGAGGCGCTGCCGGGCTTCGTGCCGTTCGCCAAGACCCGCGTCGGTCTGGCTACGGCAGCGTAACGTGCCGACCGGGCGTGCCTTCGGGCGCGCCCGTCCAACCCCCGAAGGGGAGGGCTGCGAGATGAGCGACAGGCGAACCAAGAACAAGCTGGCTGTCTGGCATGCCGGCGAGAAGGCGATCCAGCAGAAGGTCGGCGTCGCCGAGAAGATGGAGGCCGTCGGCCAGCGCGCGGTGCGGGACTTCATGCCCGATCAGCACCGCGAGTTCTTCGCGCAAATTCCCTTCATCGTCGTCGGCAGCGTCGACCGCAGCGGCGATGCATGGGCCTCGCTGCTCGCCGGCCGGCCCGGCTTCATCGCCTCGCCGACGCCGCACAGCCTCCAGATCGATGCGCGGCCCGACCCCAGCGATCCCGTCAGCGAGGGCATGCGCGACGGCGACGCGATCGGATTGCTGGGGATCGAGTTGCACACGCGGCGCCGCAACCGTGCCAACGGGTTGCTTGGTGCATCGTCGGGCAAGGTGCTCAACTTCGAACTCGATCAGAGCTTCGGCAATTGTCCGCAGTACATCCAGCTGCGCGATTTCCGCTTCGTGCGCGAGCCGGATCAGCCGTTCACCGGAGAGATCGAGCGGAGCGCGACGCTCGATCAGGCCGCGCGCGACATGATCAAGGCGGCCGACACGTTCTTCGTGGCGTCCTATGCCGAGCGCGAGGACCGTCGCCAGGTGGACGTCTCGCATCGCGGCGGCAGAGCGGGCTTCGTGCGGGTTGGCGACGACGGCACGCTGACGATTCCCGATTTCGCCGGCAATCTGTTCTTCAACACGCTCGGCAACATCCACCTCAACGGCAAGGCCGGGCTGGTGTTTGCCAATTTCGAAACCGGCGACCTGCTGCAGCTGAGCGGCGACGCCGAGGTGATCCTGGACTCGCCGGAGATCGCGGCGTTCCAGGGCGCCGAACGGCTCTGGCGCTTCCGCGCCCGCCGTGTCGTGCGCCGGCGCGGCGCACTGCCGCTGCGCTGGGCGCTCCGGGCGGACGGCTGGTCGCCGAATGCGTTGATGACCGGCGACTGGGCGCAGGCCGCTGACCGCATCCGCGCGGCCGAGCTTGCGACGCAGTGGCGCCCATTCAAGGTCAGCAAGATCGTCGACGAGAGCCGATCGATCCGCTCGTTTCACCTGCAGCCGGACGACGGGGCAGGGCTGCTTCCGCACCAAGCCGGACAGCATCTGCCGGTCCGCCTCTCGATCCCGGGGACGGACAAGCCTGTCATCCGCACCTACACGCTGTCGGTCGCGCCGTCGGACGGCATGTACCGCATCAGCGTGAAGCGCGACGGCCTGGTGTCGCAGCATCTCCACGACCACGTCCATGTCGGCGACATCATCGAAGCGCGCGCGCCGGGCGGCGGCTTCACGATCGATGCGCGCGAGAAGCGCCCCGCGGTGCTGCTTGCCGGCGGCGTCGGCATCACGCCGATGCTCGCGATGCTGCGCCACGTGGTCTACGAGGGCCTGCGCACCCGCGGCGTCCGGCCGACTTACGTGTTCCAGGCCGCACATACGAAGCAGGACCGCGCGTTCGGCGACGAATTGCGGCAACTGGCTGAGGCCGCCGGCGGCGCCGTGCGGATCATGCGCGTGCTCGGTGACGTCGATGGCGCCGAGCAGGGCACGGATTACGACGCCGCGGGGCGGATCGACATGGCGCTGCTGTCGCGCGTGCTGCCGTTCAACGACTATGACTTCTATCTGTGCGGACCGCCGCAGTTCACGCAATCGCTCTATGACGCCCTGCGCGGCTACAACATTGCCGACGGCAGGATACACGCGGAGGCGTTCGGTCCGTCGTCGTTGGTGCGGAAGCCGGACGTGGTCACCGCGGCACCGCCGCGCCGGCCGCCCGCAACCACGCCGGTCCCGGTCGCCTTCACCGCATCGCTGAAGGAGGCGCGCTGGACGCCGGAGTCGGGAACGCTGCTCGAACTGGCGGAAGAGCGCGGTCTCAGCCCCGCGTTCAGTTGCCGCGAAGGCAATTGCGGAACCTGCCGAACCCGATTGCTGGCAGGTGCGGTCACTTATGTGAAAGAGCCCAGCGCTGAGGTGGCCGCCGACGAGGTGCTGATCTGCTGCGCCGTGCCGGCGAAGCCGGAGGCCGACGGCGAGGACCGGATCCAGCTCGATCTCTGATCAGCGGCCCTCGCCGATCTGCGCAGCGCCGTTGCTTAGCCCATGCTGCCCGGCATGAAGCAGCGCGGTCGCGGGTGGCCATCCAAATAATACGGCCAGACCATGGTGCGGCCGGCGCGGTTCGGTCCGGTAACCACGGCGTCGTCGGGAACGTCGACCCACTCACCCTCGAGGCGCACACGATAGTGGCCGTCCTTGGTGTCCCAATCGGCATCGTCGACGCGTCGCGCGTCGCTGCCGTCGCAGCAGGGTCCCTTGCCGCTTTGCAGGCTCTCATACCAGCCGTTCAGCTCGGGATGCTGGTGATCATGGGCTAGAGCCGGACCGAACGCTGGCAGCGCCAGCAGCGCGGTGAATACAAGAAGCGTCGCACGCAAGAACGGTTTGTCCATCTGATCCCCAGATCCGGAAAGCCCAAGGCAGCCAATCCGGACATGGTCATCGGAAGCTCTACATCAATAAGATTATGAGTGTCATATATTCACATTCATGCGAGGGCGCGCGCGGCGTGCTATCCGGCAAGGCCGGGGGTCGTCAAAGTCAGGCGAGCAGGCCCATCACCTGGTCGATCACGGCCTTCACCTGTTTCGACTCCGGCCGCTGGTGCGCGAGCGCCAGCAGGCCGGCATGCACCACCATGATCGTGTGCGCGGTGACGTCGGGGTCAAAGCCCTTCCTGAACTGGGTGCGATCGGCGCGCAGCCGCGTGCGCAACAGCTCTTCGAGCCGCCTGTTGTAGCGCTCGATGCTCTTGCGGACCTCGGCCTGATCGAGCGAGCCGTCGGTCGCGGAATTGATCGACAGGCAGCCGTGCTGTCCCTTCTCGCCCGAGCAATAGGGGATGAACCCGGTGAGCCACTGCCTGATGGTCTCGCGCGCGGGCCCCGGCTGCGCCAGGGTGCGCTCGCCCCAGCCCAGAATGCCGTCGTGGTAGCGGTCGAGCACCCTCAGGAACAGCGCGCTCTTGTCGCCGAAGGCCGCGTAGAGGCTGGGCTTGGCGATGCCGCTCGCCGCCGTGATCTCGTCGAGCGAGGTTGCCTGAAACCCCTTCTGCCAGAACACCTGACGGGCGATTTCCAGGACATCGTCCGGATCGAAGCTGCGCGGCCTTGCCATACCGCTGTTTTATGTACTCCCGCGTCGGATGTGAAGCCTTCACCTTGCTGTGAGAGCAGTCCGAGCCATTGACGCGAGCCTCATTCTGTACTTACAAGTACATAACGAAATCGGGAGATGGCGCCATGAAGGCGGTTCAGGTTGTTGCGTTCGGACGTCCTGCTGATGTGGTCAAGCTCAACGAGGTGGCTGATGTGGGCAGCCCCGGCCCCAACGAGGTGGTGGTCGCCGTCGAGGCGGCGCCGATCAACAACTCGGATTTCATGATCATGGCGGGACGCTACGGCTATCTTCCGTCGCCGCCGGCCACGCTCGGCATCGAGGGCGTCGGGCGGGTGATCGCCGCGGGATCGCAGGTGAAGAACCTCAGGGCGGGCGACCGCACGCTGATTCCGTTCACGATCCCGACCTGGACCGAACGCGTCAAGTTCACGGCGTCGTGGCAGCGTCCGCTGCCCGAAAGCGCCGATGTCCAGCAGCTCTCCATGATCGGGGTCAATCCGGCCACTGCCTATCTGCTGCTGACCGATTTCGTCAAAGTCGCGCACGGCGGCTGGGTGATCCAGAACGGCGCCAACTCGGCGACCGCGCGCGCCGTGATCGGCATCGCCAAGTCGCTCGGCCTCAAGACGGTCAACGTCGTGCGGCGCGAAGAGGTCTTGGATGAAGTCAAGGCGATCGGCGGCGATATCGTGCTGGTCGACGGGCCCGACCTTGCCAAGCGCGTCGCCAGGGAGACCGGTGGGGCGCCGATCCAGCTGGCGCTCGACGTCGTCGGCGGCACGTCCGCCTTGAACCTGATGAACTGCCTGGCATCGAAGGGCGTGCTGGTCATCTACAGCGCGATGAGCGGACAGCCGTTCTCAGGTTCGGCCCTGAGCGTGATCTTCAATGAAGTGTCGGTGCGCGGCTTCTGGCTGGGACATTGGGGCAAGACCGCGACGGACAAGGCATTGGCCACGATGTACGATCATCTCGTGCCGATGGTCGCGTCCGGAGCGATCAGCGCGCCGGTCGTCGGGACCTACGGCCTCGAGGGATTCTCCGAAGCCATCGCCAAGGCCGCGGCATTCAAGGGCAAGGTGATCTTCACGCCCAACTAGATTTTAGCGGCCGGTATCGGCTGCCTATTTTATGTACTGTCCGGGCAGAGCAATCCGGCCAAAGCCTGTATCCAGCGTCCGACCGCCGCGTCCATAACCGGAACGCGATGGCGTGCCCGCGCCATCATTGCCATTGCATCTTGAGACCCGGCCGGCTTACCGCTACCAGTGCAATTCGGAAGCGATGCCAGGCGCATCGGAAAAGGAACGTTTCTCATGGCAAACACGACGTCGGAGCTTGAAGGGCTCCTGATGCAGCGGTCGCTGACCGATCCGCAGCTTTTGGCCGCGGCAGAAGCGGCAACGGACTTCCGGATCCTGCCGGATGCCACCGTGATCAAGATCGGTGGCCAGAGCGTCATCGACCGCGGCCGCGCCGCCGTCTATCCGCTGGTCGACGAGATCGTCGCGGCCCGGAAGGCCAACAAGCTCCTGATCGGGACCGGGGCAGGCACCCGCGCCCGGCATCTCTATTCGATCGCGGCCGGGCTTCGCCTGCCGGCCGGCGTGCTGTCGCAACTCGGCGCCTCGGTCGCCGATCAGAACGCCGTGATGCTGGGGCAGTTGCTGGCCAAGCACGGCATCTCCGCAGTCAGCGGCGCCGGGCTCTCGGCCGTGCCGCTCTATCTCGCCGAGGTGAATGCGGTGATCTTCAGCGGCATGCCGCCCTACGGGCTCTGGATGCGCCCCGCACCCGAAGGCATGATCCCGCCCTACCGCACCGACGCCGGATGCTTCCTGGTCGCCGAGCAGTTCGGCTGCAAGGCGATGATCTATGTGAAGGACGAGAACGGCCTCTATACCGCGAACCCCAAGACCTCGAAGGGCGCCACCTTCATTCCGAAAATCTCGGTGGCCGAGATGAAGGCGAAGGGATTGCAGGATTCGATCCTCGAATTCCCGGTGCTCGATCTGCTCGCCGCTGCGCGCCATGTCCGCCAAGTGCAGGTCGTCAATGGCCTTGTCACCGGCAATCTCACCCGCGCGCTCGCGGGCGAGCATGTCGGCACCATCATCACCGCGAGCTGAGAGAGACACGACCATGGATGACACCATCAAGCACGTCGCCTCGCCGCTCGCGCGCCAGACCCTGCTCGACAGCGATCTCACCCGTCCCGTCGCCGGCGGACGCCCGATTGCCCTGCTGCCCTGGGTGCAGGTGGTGAAGATCGGCGGCCGCTCCATCATGGATCGCGGCCATGAAGCGATCCTGCCGATCGTCGACGAGCTGCGCTCGCTGTTATCAGAGCACCGCCTCTTGATCCTGACCGGCGCCGGCATCCGCGCCCGCCACCTCTACAGCGTTGGCCTCGACCTCGGTCTGCCGGTCGGCTCGCTCGCGCCGCTCGCGGCGAGCGAGGCCGGCCAGAACGGTCATATCCTGGCCTGCCTGCTCGCGCCGGAAGGCGTCTCCTATATCGAGCACCCGACCATCGCGAGCCAGCTTGCGATCCATCTCTCCGCGGCCCGCGCGGTGGTGGGCAGCGGCTTTCCGCCCTACCACCATCACGAATTCCCCGACTCGCGCATCCCGTTGCATCGTGCCGACACCGGCGCATTCCTGCTCGCCGATGCGCTCGGCGCGGCCGGCCTCACCATCGTCGAGGATGTCGACGGCGTGTACACCGACGATCCCAACGGTCCCGACGGCAAGAAGGCGCAGCTGCTGCGCGAGACCAGCGTCGCCGATCTCGCCAAGCTGAAGGGCACGCTGCCGTTCGATCCTGCGCTGCTCGAGGTGATGAAGAACGCGCGGCATATCGAGCGCGTGCAGGTCGTGAACGGCCTCGTTCCCGGCCGGCTCACCGCAGCGCTGCGCGGCCAGCATGTCGGCTCGATCATCCGCACCGGCGCGCGTCCGGCCTGACGCGTTTCGGGCGAAGCGGTCGCGCGCCGAGCGAGCCCCGTTCCGATTGTATCGGAACGGAGCTCTCGATTCTTTTTTGACGCGTTTTCTTCACGCGAACCGGTACCACTTCGCTCGAAAACGCTTTGGTCCAGCGCGCGACGGGCGATTACTTGATCGTCGCGTGCAGCGTGATGACCGAGGTGCCGGATGCCTTCGGGCCCTGACCCGTTGCCTTGATGGCGAAGGTGTCGCTGCCCTTGTACTTGGCCTTCGCCCTGTATTCGAAGGTCAATGTGTTGATCTTCTTCAACTTGCCGTAGGTCGGCTTTTGCGAGATCGCGGAGTCCGTCACCGTGCCGCGGATCCCGATCGGGATCAGGCAGCTTTGGCCTGACGCGACGTCGATATCGCCGGTCGAGTTCTCGCCCCAATCCGCCAATGTGACCGACATCGAGCATTCGGATACGGCCTGCGCCGCAAACGCCGGCATGACACTTGATGCTGCAATGCTGAGCGCCAGGGCGGCGATCCCCGGCAACCGCGTCGTCACGATGCTCATTCCCATGCAAGGCCCACTGCTGAAGGTTTCTTCGGTGCGAGAATCCTGCAACGTAGCAGCGAGGGTGGCAAGGCCTTCGGCCATTCTGTGTTGCTCCGGGAGCCGACGTGCTGAACCGTCGCTCCGACATCTTGTTGCCGTGGTGAGGCGCCCTCAAGGTCATCGGACCGCGACTTGATCGGGGGGATGGCTCACGTGACGCGAAAAGGGATTCCAATGGCTGATGGCAAGGACGGTCAGACAAACGCGCAACAGACCGGGTTTGCCGGGGTGACGCGCAAGACCCTCGAGCGTCTCGCTCTGCCCGGCGATGATCGCGAGCTCGTCGTTGCCGAGGTGACCTATCCGCCCGGCGGGGTCGCGCCGCTGCACCGGCATCCGGTTGGGGGAATTATCTTCATCGTCGAAGGTGTCGCCGAGTCCGCCTATGGCAGCGAGGCGCCGCGACAGTATCGGGCAGGCGAGACCTTGCAGGATCGCCCCGACCTTCCGCACACGCTGTTTCGCAACTGCGACCCGGAACGCCCGCTGCGCTTTCTGACGATCTACGCGCTTGAACCTGGGCGCGCCTACACGATGGAGCCGTGAGGCTCAGGCGTTTTCCGTGGCCTGTTCAGCTCATCATGAGCTTGATCTGGCCGCCTTCGATGGTTCCCGCCGCAAGGGCATCGCGAGCCATCTTTTCGATGGTCGGCCAATTCGTGAGCAGATACTTGTGCGCCTGCAGCTTCGTTGGGAATGTGGTTTGCAGGATGCAGGCCTGCCGCGCGTTTCCGTTCGCGATCTGAAAAGACACCGCCTGGGGTCCCTCATTGATCTCTTGTTCGGTCGGCTTGGGAAATTTGCGCATGCTGCTCCTTCGCGAAAATCTTCGCGCTCGTCGCCAATGGAATTCGGTCGTATCCCGGGCCGGGCGATCCGGTCGGGTGGCGGGCGAGGCTTAGTCGTCAGCCGTCCCGGCCGCGATCTTTTTGGCTTTTGCCGGGCGCCGCTGCGACGCCTGGTCGGGGCTCGGCGTGTTGCGCACAGCCTCGGTCAGCATCTCGCGCAATTCAGCCTTGGTTTTGGGTGGTTCTCGCTTGCTCGGCTTTTGCCAGTTGGTCATTTACCCTATATGGGGATGCCCGAGGCAAAATGCTACCGTCCGCTCAAGGTTTCGGGCTTACGGTAGCCACCGGAGGCGGAACGGCCAGAAGAAAACAAACCGATTCCACCAGGAGTTCATGGGCACGGTCGACGATATCGTCCAGCGATGGCGTCTTTGCGAACATGGCCTGGGCTTCAGCCAGCAACTGGTCACGCGTTGGCATGATGGGCAGATGCAGGTCGGCACGATGCTGCAACAGGAAAAGCGCGTCTCGCACCGACATTCCGGTCTCATGGACCGACGATTTGATCGCCTGCGCGATGTATTCGGGATTGAAGCGACCCGCGAGCTGCTCGGCCGTTCGCTTGATCACGCGTGATCCCAGGCGCTGCTCATTGCGGAGAACCAGCGCGGGCGGCGCCTTCAGATCCCAGACAACACCGAGCCAGGACAAGGCCACCAGAACATAATAGGTCACGTCAATCTCCCACCAGCGGAAGCCTTGCCGCGCACTGCTTTGGTAGGCGTGATGATTGTTGTGCCAACCCTCACCCATCGTAATCAGGGCCAGCAGCCAATTGTTGCGGGAGTCGTCGCCCGTCACATACCGCTTGCGTCCGTGAACATGTGCGAGGGAGTTGATGCAGAACGTGGCGTGATACACCAGCACGGTGCTCCAGAGGAAACCGACCACGAGCCCCGGCCATCCGCCAATGAGGAAGCACAGGACTGCGACCACGACCGCCGGCAAAAGCTCGAACCTGTGCAGCCACATCAACTCTGGATACGCGGCAAAATCCGAGATTTTCGTCAGATCGGTTGCGTCGTGCTGTCGATAGAAAATCCAGCCGAGATGACTGTACACGAGGCCCGTGTGCAGAGGGGAATGCACATCCTGCTCGGTGTCCGAATGGAGATGGTGGTGCCGATGTTTCGCAGCCCACCAAAGCACGCTTTTCTGGGCGCTGCTCTGGGCAAGGAAGGCAAGGATGAATTGAAAGGCCCGGCTTGTTGAGTAAGCGCGATGCGAGAAGTACCGATGATAGCCCGCCGTGATCGCAAACATGCGCAGCCAATAGAGAACCACGCAGATTGTAATCGCTTGCCATGAGACGCCCGACCAGATCGCCGCCAGACATCCTGCGTGGACCAGCAGGAACGGGAGCACCTGCGGGTACATGATGTCGTCGTGTTGCGGCTCTGGATCGATATTGGTGGACACGCTCGCGACCTCGATTGCTTCAATGCGCGGGCCGCCCCGCAGGCGGACGGCTCAAGTCCCGGTCTTGGCGGGCATTGCGCGCGGTGTGATAAAGAGAAGCCCGCGGCCGGGTGACCAGTCGCGGGGTCGCGAAACCAGAGGCTCTGCCAGTACATCCGTGGTCAAAGCAGCATGGCGCCGATTGCGGCGGCAGCTTACGCGGCGCGCAGATTGTCCGCAGCAGATTTGCCGGTCCGGCGGTCTGCAACGACTTCAAAGGAAACCTTCTGTCCCTCGTTGAGGGTGCTCATGCCGGCGCGTTCAACGGCGCTGATATGAACGAAGACATCCTGGCCTCCCTGGTCCGGCTGAATGAAGCCGAAACCCTTTTGGCTGTTAAACCACTTCACAGTTCCCGTATTCATGGGAGATCGTCCTTCAATAGATGCGTGTTTGGAACCGCACTCGAGAGCGCAGCAGGCTTATTCGAAGTTTTGGGGGGAGGGTCGTCAGTCAGGCGCGCTACCAGCGGCGAGGCCAAGTCGTTCGGCCGAAACTCGAATGACGGTACATGGCTACTATTCGATCATTCCGCAAGTGGCTTCCCCCTTCCTGACCTCAATCGCTACGTCCGCCTTGCCCCTGGGGCAACAGCTGAAATCCACGTCTCCCTGCGGCAAGTCGTCCGCTTGACCGTACAGCGGGGACATCGCGCGTGCGCGTGCGCTACTCCTTCTTCGCCGTCAGCCCGTCGACCATCGCGCGTGTCAGGGTGCCGATCTCGCTGCGCAGTGCGTTGATCGGCACCGCGATCAGCTTGTGCTCCAGCCCGAGCGCGACCATGCCGTGCACGGCGGAGAACAGGCTGCGCGCGGTGACGCCGAGCTGCGCCGGCGAGCGCTGCGGGAACAGTGCGGCGAGCGGCTTGTAGATGTGGCGGAACAATTCCATCTGTTCCGTGATGGCCCATTCCGGCACCGGCTTGCCGGGCTGCATGCGGTGCTCGAACAGCGCGCGCCACAGTTCGAGATTGTCGGCGGCGAAGTCGCAATAGGCCACCGCGATGCGCACCAGCATCTCACGCGGCGCCGCCGCCCCGCCGATCTCGGCCAGCGACAGCGAGGCGTCGAGCCGGGCCAGCGTGCGCGAGCCGACGCGCAGGATCAGCTCGTCGACATCCTCGACCAGATTGTAGACGCCGCCGTTGGCGACACCGATTTCCTGGGCCAGTTCGCGCGTTTTCAGGCCGCCGAGACCCTTTGTCGCAATCGCCCGTTCCGCCGCCTCGATCAGCGCTTCCCGCAGTTTCGCACGTCGTTCCAATGCTTTGGACATGTTTTACCCGCCGTTAACCATATTCTTGAGCGTCGCTCAAATAATACTTGAGCAATGCTCAGCATGTGGTACAAGAGATTCATGAGCGATGCTCATAACAGGGAGTGACCAAATGTTCAAAACTGTTTTGACTCTTTTCCGCGGCAGCGTGGCGGTCGCCGAAGAGGAACTGCAAGACCGGACCGCGCTGGTCATCCTCGACCAGCAGATGCGCGATGCGGCCGCCGCCGTCGACCGCTCGAAGCGGACCTTGGCACTGGCGATCGCCGGCGACCAGCAGGAGGGCCGGCGGCTTGACGCCACCAACGCCCGGATCGCCGATCTCGAGGTGCGCGCGTCAGCGGCGCTCGAGGGCGGCCGGGAAGACCTCGCCCGCGAAGCCGCGCAGGCGATCGCCAACCTCGAAGCCGAACGCGATGCCGCGATGACCGCGCGCACCCTGTTCGCCACCGAGATCACACGGCTGAAGCGTCACGTCGGCAACGCCGAGGCGCGGATCGCCGAGCTTGATCGCGGCCGGCGCCTCGCCCGCGCCTCGGAGGCGGTGCGCTCGCTGCGCCGGAGCGGCATCGAGGCGGCGCGTCCCTACGAATCGACGCTGCCGGAAGCGGAGGCGACGCTGAAGCGGCTGCGCGAGCGGCAGATCGAGATCCAGGCGGCCGACGACGCGCTGTTCGAAATCGATACCGCCTCGGGGCCGCTTGTCGTCGCCGAGAGGCTCGCCGAGCAGGGCTTTGGCCCGCGCATGAAATCGACCGCCGACGACGTGCTGGCGCGGCTGAAAGCCAAGCGTCCGCCCCAAACCTGAAACCTCAAGCCTGAAGCCTGAAGCCTGAAACCTGAAACCAAGCCAACTTCAAACCGGATATCATCAAGGAGACGACCATGAACCAGACCATCCAACCCCACAGCGGCGCCTGGGTCACCTTCACCTACGCGTCCTTCGCAGCCTCCGCCTTCCTCGTCGGCATCGGCGTGTTCTTCCTGCCGATCGATCTCTGGATGAAGGGCTATCTGACGATGGGCATCGTGATGCTGATCCAGACCTGCGTGACGATGACCAAGACGGTGCGCGACAATTACGAGAGCGGCAAGTTCGTCAACCGCATCGAGGATGCCAAGGCCGAGCGCCTGCTGATGGAAGTCTCCAAGGCGGCATGAGAGGCGGCCTGAGCCGGAGCCAAGACGAAGCGGCGGGTGTTTTGCACCCGCCGCTTTCGTCGTTGGGGGCAACTTGTTCCGTTTCCGGAACGGCTTGTTTACCCTGCGGCCAACAGCGGCAGGTTGCGCTCATGGCTCTTTAACAGGCCTGAGTGCAGAGATCGCGCCCGAGGGACAGAGAAATGGCGTCCACGGATGATCCGACCCCGGCCTCGCGCGGCGGCAGGGGCTTTGCGAAGGCGCGCGCGGCCTTTGACGGCCTGCGCAGCCATGCCGGCTTTTGGCTGAAGGCGCTGTCGCAGCCGACCATCGATCTCACCTTGCGCACCCAGGCCGGCCAGCGCACCCGCATCGTCGAATCGCCCGGCGTGTCGCTGCCGACGGCCGAGCTCGACGCGCTGGTCGCGCAGCTGCGCATCGTTGCCGCCAAGACGCTTCCCGAGGAGAGCCTGACCTACGGCATCTTTTCCGGCGAGCCGGAGCGGCTGTCGCGCGCCGTCGTCACCCTGATCTCCGAGGAGGACACCGGGCGGCCGATCGCCTTCAACGCGCTGTCGGTGATGGACGTGCCGCTCGACGGTGAGCCCGCTGAAGTCACCCATCTCGGCCTCGTCATGGTCGATCCCGATGTGCGCGGGCAGGGGCTGTCCTGGGTGCTTTACGGCCTGACCGCGCTGGTGCTGTTCGCCCGCGACGGGCTGCGGCCGAAGTGGATTTCGAACGTCACCCAGGTGCCGGCGGTGGTCGGCATGGTGAGCGACACGTTCTCGGACGTGTTCCCGTCGCCGCAGCCGGGCGCGCGGCAGAGTTTTGCGCATTTGCAGCTCGCGCGCGGCATCATGGCACGGCATCGCGCGGTGTTCGGCGTCGGCGAGGAGGCCGGCTTCGACGAGGCGCGCTCGGTCATCACCAATGCCTATACCGGCGGCTCGGACGCGCTGAAGAAGACCTTCGAGATCGCAGCGAAACATCGCGATGCCGTCTACAACGAATTTTGCGCGCGCGAGCTGGATTACGGCCGCGGCGACGACGTGCTGCAGCTCGGCCGCGTCGATCTTGCCGGCGCGCGCCGTTACCTGATGAGCGAAGTGCCGTCGGGCTCGCTGCCGGCGCTGCTCGCGGCGTCCGGGATGCTGGCGCTGCAGCGGCTGGTGTTGCCGGTGGTCTACTGGCTGGACGACAGCCGCGCCTTCGGCACGCTGCGGCCGCGCAGGCACGAGAGCGGGGGGACGCGATGAATTTCGACTATTACTCCTTCACCGGCCGCAACATCGGCTTCATCGACGAGCACGAGCAGCAACTGCTGCGCCAGGCGCGGGTGTTCGTCTGCGGCGTCGGCGGCATGGGCGGCGCAGCCTTCATGGCGCTGGCGCGCGCCGGTGTCGGCAAGTTCGTGATCGCCGACATCGACCGCTTCGAGGTCTCCAACCTCAACCGCCAGGTGTTCGCCTTCGCCGACGAGGTCGGCCGCGAGAAGGCGGAGGTCGCCGCCGAGGCAGCCAAACGCATCAACCCGACCATCGAGATCGAGGTGCTCGGCGAGAACTGGACCGATGAGCTCGCCGGGATCGCCGCGCGTTGCCCGGTCATCGTCAACGGCATGGACGACATTGCGGCCGGCGTGCATTTGTACCGGACGGCGAAAGCCGCTGATGCGACCGTGATCGACGCCTATATGTCGCCGCTGCCGTCGGTGATCGTGGTGCGCCCGCACGATCCGAGGCCCGAGGAGCGCCTCGGCTTTCCGACTACGGGCAAGGACTGGACTGATATCACCGAGGACGACCGCCGCGCCGCGATGCGTGCCGAGATCGAGCACGTGATGCTGCACTCCTCGTCGCGCAATTATGTCGATCTCGCCATTGCCGGCGAAGTCGCGGCCGGCCGCCGCAGCCGGATGTCGTTCGCGCCGATGGTGATCTCGACCGGCATGCTGATGGCCTATGAGGCGGTCGCGCTGATCCTGGGCCGCACCTCCGGCACCGATTGCCGCGGCTGGTTCCTCAATCCGCATCGGCCTGCGATCGAGCGGCCGCGCAATGCGCTGGTCGCCGCCCTGATGCGCCCGCTGGTGCGCCGGGCGATCGAGCAATTGACGGGCAGCACATGACCTCGGGGGCGATTGCCGATTCCATCGTCAATCTCTGCGGCGCCATCGGCCTTGCGGTGGCGATGATGACGTTCTACCGGCGCGATCCGAAGAGCCCGCTGACCCGCCGCCTGCTGCTCGCGCTCGGCGTGATCGCGATCCTGTTCCTCGACCGCGGCCTTGCGTGGTGGACCGGAAGCCGCCTGCTCGACCGCCTCTCGGTGATCCCGGCCGCACTGATCCCGCTCGGCGCCCTGATCGTCACCGAAGGCATCTTGCGGCGCCACGCGCCGCGCGCAGTCAAGATCGCAGCGCTCGGCGGCGGCATCCTGCTCGGCCTCGGCGGCCTGTTCGGGCTGCAACGCTTCGCGATGCCTTACGCGATCACGCTGGCGCTGTTTCAGCTGCTTGCTTTCGCCACCTGCGCGCTGCTGCTGGCGACGCGCGACCGCTCCTCGCTGATGGCCTCGGAAAACCGCAGCATCGGCCGCATGGCGGTCGGCGCGCTGGTGGTGATCCCGTTCATCCTGACCGACTTCCGCACGCTATTCCCGGACATTCCGGTCCGGCTCGGCGCGCTCGGTGCGCTGCTCACCGTGACCGTGATGTTGATCGCCGGCGGCGGCGCCGAGACCCGCCGCCACGGACTTGCGATGATGGCACTGCGGCTGATCTCTTCCGGCCTTCTGGGGCTCGCCGCCGCCTTCATGGCGCCCGACGTCGACGCCGCGCAGATCGTCCGGTTCGTCGCGGTTGCGATTGCCGGCGTGCTGACCATCGGGCTGATGACGGACGCGCTGCGCGCGCTGTTCGAATCGCAGGAGCCCGGCGTGCTCAACTCGGTGGCGGCGTCGCCGGCACAGACAAGGGAGCAGTTGATCGCCGAGCTCGCGCGGCATCCGATCTTCGAAAGCGCGCGGCGCTTTCGCGAGAACGAGCTGGCGTCTTACGATCCGCCGCTGCTCCGCGATTTCCTGTCGGCGAGGCGCGTGCTGCGCCGGTCCGAGGCGCCGTGGGGGCTGGCGGCGGTTGATCCTGCGGCCGAACGCATGGTCTCGCTGATGACGGCCAACAGCGCCTCCCATGTCATCGTGCTCGCGCATGATCCGCTCGATCTGATCGTGCTCGCCGTACCCGTGACCGCGGCCGATCCCGCCACCGAAACGGCGCTGGCGCTGGTGCGGCGGCTATTGGCGCTGACCCCGGAGGCCAAATGACGCTCGAGATCAGCGAGGGCGACCGCAAAGCGGCATTCGACGCCGCGCTCAATGCCTATGGGCCCGACAGTCTCTACGTGCCGCCGCTGTGGAGCGATTTCGAGCGGATGTTCGATGCCGCGAAGAACCCGTTCGTTACCGAGGGCCACGGCCGCTACGCGCTGTTCTCCGCGCATCGCGACGGACGGCCGGTCGGCCGCATCGCCGCCTCGATCCACGACGCCTCCAACCGCAAGCACGGCACCCGCCACGGCGCATTCGGCTTCTTCGACTGCATCGACGAGCCCGAGGTGGCCGATGCGCTGCTGCGCGCCGCCGAGCAATGGCTGTCCGCGCGCGGCATGAGCCGCATCGCCGGCAATTTCAATCTCACGGCGATGCAGCAGATCGGGGTGATGACCGACGGGTTCGACCATGCGCCGTTCACCGACATGATGTGGTCGCCGCCGCATATCGCGCGCCACCTCGAACGCGCCGGCTATGCCGCCACCTTCCCGATGACGACGTTCGAGATCGCGCTCGACGGCGGCAAGCCGGAGCAATTGCTCGGCGACAAGCAGCGCGCGGTGCTGGCCGACAAGGACTTCGTCTGGCAGCCGATCAGGCGTTCCGCCTTCAAGGTGCGGCTGGAGGATGCCCGCCTCATCCTCAATGACGGCTTTGCTGACAACCCGATGTTCGTGCCGCCGACCGCGGCCGAATATCTGTTCCAGGCCGGCGACATGATGTGGATCATCGACAAGCGGATTTCGACCGTGGTCTATCACCGCGGCCGGCCCGCCGGCGCGATCATCGCGATCCCCGACCTCAATCCGTTGATCAAGGCGATCGGCGGCCGGATCGGGCTATCAGCGCTGTTCAGGTTCGTGCAGCACCGCATCATGAACACGCGCGCCGTGCTGATCTATCAGTCGGTCTGCCGCGACCTGCACAATCGCGGCCTCAACGGCGCGATGCTCTATCGCACGGCGCTGGCGTTGCAGGAGGCCGGCTACCGCACGCTCGGCGGCACCTGGATCGCCGATATCAACGGTCCGTCGCTGCGCCAGGTCGAGAAGGTCGGCGCCCAGCCGCTGCACCGGCTGCATCTGTTCTCCAAACGGCTGGCGGCGGCATGAGCGAGCTGACGCCGGATCTGTTGCGCGAGCTGGTCGCGGAGGCGCGACTGGCGCCGAGCGTCCACAACATCCAGCCGACACGCTGGCGGCTGCTCGCGGACGGGCGGCTGGCGCTGGTCGACGACGTCGGCGTACGCGCGCCGGTCGCGGACCCCGCGGGGCACGACGTGCTGGTCTCGCACGGCGCGGCGCTCGAAGGCATGAGCCTCGCGCTCAACCGCCGCGGCCTTGCCATCACCGGTATGACGACGATCGAGCAGCCGCTGTCGCCGCAATTTACCGCGCTCTGCAGCTTTGCGGTCAGGCAGGGCGTTGCGCCCGATCCGCTGGCCGGCCATGTGGCGCGCCGCATGTCGTGGCGCGGCAAGTTCGTGGCGTCGCCTGATGATGCGGCGGCGCTAGCACAGCTTGCCGCCGCGCGGGACGACGTGTTCTGCATTGGGGATCGCCAGGCGATTGGCGAAATCGCTGATTGGGCCGACCAGGCCGAGTTCTCCTTTGTTCGGGGCGACGATTACCGGCAGGAACTGCTCGCATGGATGCGGCTGTCGCCGAGCCATCCGCATTATCTGCTGGACGGTCTCAACCGCGATGCGCTCGCCATGAATGCGGTCGAGGCCAGCGCGGCCCGCTTCGTGCTTGGCGGCCTGTTCAGGCCGCTCGATCGTCTTGGCATCGCCGCATCGCTGCTCGCCGACAGCGCCAAGACCGCCTCGGCCTCGGCGATCGTGCTGTTCTGCCGCCCCGTCGGTGAGGATCCACTCACGACGGGACGGCATTTCTATCGGATCTGGCTGGAGATCGATCGCGCCGGGTTCGCGGCGTGCCCGATCTCGGCGCTATCAGACCATCCCGACTTCAACGACCGGCTGCGAAAACTCGGCAAGTTTGGCGGAGATCTGCGCCTCGTCAATGTGTTCCGCGTCGGTCGGCCGCCGAAACCGCTGAAACCTCGGCATTTCCGCCTGCCGGTCGACCGTCTCATCGTCTAGCATTGCCGAAAATTAGCTGCGATACCCGCTGTCAAAGCTTCATCGGGTCGTGCTATGACGCCGCCCGCTAACCAATGACCGGTGGGTATGATGTCGAAGCAATCGCTGCGCGAGGAGGCCGAGCGCCTGATCCGCGAGACCATGGAAAAGCGGAACCTCGTCATCAAGCAGGGCACGACCCGGATCGAGGCCGTTTGCGGCAAATGCGGCGCGCCGAACCGGGTGCAGGCGGAAAAGGGCCAGTCCCGCGTCAAGTTCGCCTGCAAGGAGTGCGGCCACAAGCAGGAGACGCTGTGAGTGCACGTCATCTGAAGACCGTAGGGTGGGTTAGCTAGCCCATCCTCCGATTCCGTTTGTCCCGTCATCCCCGCGCAAAGGCGAAGCCTTTGCGCGGGGATGACGGTGACAGTGCGGAGATTGGGTTACGCCTACGGTTCACCCACCCGAAGTTACTTGAACGCTTCGCACACCGTGATGTGATCCGGCGCGACCCGGGCTGCGGTCCGCAGCGACGCGGTGCGCCACCAGGCGTCGAGCGCGTGGCGGTCGCAGGCGAGCTTCACGCTCATCCCGCCGGCGGAACTGACCCAGTCGGCAAAGCTCTGATGTGACACCGCGATCACGACGGGAATGTCGGCGTCGAGCGCGCGCTCGATCAGGAAGCCGAGGCCCTTGCCGTCACGTTCCCGCTTGCCGAAGCGGTTGATGATGACGAGATCGGCGCCGGCCGAAAGCGCGTCGGCGACGCGGAGGCCGGCATCCTGCAGCCGCGACAGATCGAGCTTGCAGCCGCTGGCACCAGGGCTCGTGGTACTTGGGCTCGGCGGCTGCGCCAGCAGCAGCGTCTCGCCGCTATGGACCAGCACGGCCGACAGGCTGGAATCCGCGCATTGGCCTGATTGCACCATGCCGACCACGCGCGCGCCCTGCGCCTTCAGATGACAGGCGAAGTCGCGCAGGATGGCATCGGGATCGTCGTGCTTCGTCATAGACCAGGGCAGCAAGATCGCATTGGGCGTCGAACATGATGGGCTCTGTTCGTTGTGGACGGGGAAGGCGGCCGCGGCGCCAGGGCGTCGCGGCCGCGTGTTGTCGGATCAGGCGGCCGGCGGACCGTTGATGATCTGCAGCTGGGTGAATTCGGCGAGGCCTTCCTCGGCGAATTCGGTGCCGATGCCCGACTGCTTGGCGCCGCCGAACGGAATGTTCGGGGCCATGTCGAGGTGCTTGTTGATCCACACCGTGCCGGCCTCGATCTGGGTCGCGATCTCATGCGCGCGCTTGATGTCCGACGACCACACCGACGCGCCGAGGCCGTAGGTGGTGGCGTTGGCGCGCCGGATCACGTCGTCCTTGTCGGAGTACTTGATGACCGGCAGCACCGGGCCGAACTGCTCCTCGTCGACCAGCTTGGAGCCTTCCTTGATGTCGCGCACAATGGTCGGCTCGATGAAATAGCCGGGACGGTCCATCGCGGCGCCGCCGGCGATCACGTTGCCGTTCTTGCGGGCATCGTCGAGGAACGCCTTCACCTTCTCGTACTGCATCTTGTTCTGCAGCGGACCCAGCTTGGTGCCCTGCTTGGAGCCGTCATCGACCACGGTGTTCTTGGCGATCGCGACCAGCTCGTTGCAGATTTCGTCATAGACCGACTCGTGGACGTAGAGCCGCTTGATGGCGAGGCAGACCTGGCCGGAGTTCTGGAACGCGCCCTCGAAGATGCCGGGCGCGACCTTCTTCGGATCGACGTCGTCGAGCACGATGCCGGCATCGTTGCCGCCGAGCTCGAGCGTGATCCGCTTCAAGGTCTGCGATGCGCTCGCCATCACCTTCTGGCCGGTCGCGGTCGAGCCGGTGAAGGAGATCTTGCGGATGTCAGGGTGCTTGGTCATGTGATCGCCGAGATCGTTGGCGTCGGCGATGAAGTTCAGCACACCCTTCGGCAGGATGTCCTTGACCAGCTCGGCAAAGCGCAGTGAGGCCAGCGGCGTGGTCGGCGCAGGCTTCACCACCAGCGTGTTGCCGGCGAGCAGCGCCGAGGGCAGCTTGAATGCCAGGATCAGCAGCGGATAGTTCCAGGGAATGATCGCGCCGACCACGCCGAGCGGGCGACGGTAGGCCTCGACTTTGCGGTCGCCGGAATTCTCGACCACGCGCATCGGCAGATCGAGCGAGCCGAGATAGCGGAAGAAGCCGGCCATGCCCATGACCTCGCCGGTGGCGTCGGCGAGCGGCTTGCCCTGCTCGCTGGTCAGGATGTGGGCGAGCTCGTTGGTGTTGGCCTCGATCGCCTCGGCCATCTTGATGATGAGCTTGCGGCGCTCTTCCATCGGGGTCGCGGCCCAGGCGGGGTAGGCGGCCTTCGCGGCGGCGACGGCCTTGTCGAGCTGGTCCTTGGAGGCGCGCGGGCACTGCGCCACCACCTCTTCGGTCGCCGGATTGAGCACCGGCATGGTCTGGTCGCCGGGTACCATCTTGCCGTCGATGAGAAGCTTGTAATCACTCATAGGCTTTGCTCTCCCTGGTCAAACGGGCCCTTATAGGCCTCGCTATATCCGTGTATATATCACGGTCGCAGGAAGGAAGCCACGGCCATCCACGGCCCGCCCCTCACTGCCGGACCGAGTCAATTCTCTGGAAATGACGAAGAAAAAATCAGCCTGATCTTTGCGGTGATTTATTCGCGGTTGCCGGCCCAGCGTCAACGGGGCAGCCGCCAGCTTCAATCTATTCTAACGCCGCGCGCGACTGCGCCGGATGGGCCGCAGGATACATTGGGGCTGGACGCTGGCCGTACCAGCGATATATTGAACAGAATATAACGATGATCCGGAGTGCCGGTATGCAGATCGAAACCCAGGAGCTCACCACCTGCGAAGTCGCGCCCGACGGCTGCGCTATTTCGCTAGGATTCGTGGACGGCAAGGGCGACCCCGCAACCATCCGCCTGTCGATCAACCAGGTCGGCGCGCTGGTCATGACGCTGCCCGGGCTGATCAGCAAGGCGCTGCAGACCCGCTTCGGCGACCAGACCTTGCGTTACGCCTATCCGTTGGATTCATGGGTGATCGAGCAGTCGACCGATGCGAGCCAGGGCATGGTGACGCTGAAGACATCGGACGGCTTCAGTGTCTGCTTCTCGATCCCGCGCGCGCAGCAAAGCGAGCTCGGCGAGGCGCTGGTGGCGCAGCCCGCCACGCCGGTGCGCGTGCGGGCGAATTGAGCAAGGTGCGTAGGGTGGGTTAGGCGAAGCCGTAACCCACCGTCTTCTTTCGTTACGCGGAGGGTTGGTGGGTTACGCTCGGCCAACCCACGCTCCGGACTATCACCGTCATCCTGAGGAGCGCTCTTGCGCGCGTCTCGGTGGAGCGAAGCGATACCCATCAAATAGCGGGCCGCAGGAGAGAATATGGGTTTCGCTTCGCTCTACCCATCCTCGCGATTCCCTGCCTCTTACTTCCCCTTCACGAAGGCGGCGAACGCGTCGCCGAAATCCGGATGCCAACGCGACAGCGGCGGGCGGTTCTCGACGATGTCGCCGGCGGCCCAGAGGATGCGGCGTTCGTCGAGTGCACGCGGCACGTCGTTATCCGGGCAGAGGATGTAGAAATCGCCGGCCTCGAGGCGCTCGATCATGAAGTCGACGGTCTGCTCCGATGTCCAGGCGCCGGCCGGCTTCTCGGTGCGGCCGCGCGCAGTCAGCCCGGTGAAAACGAAGCCGGGGATCAAGAGATGCGCCGATATCCTGCAGCCGTCGGTGTTGCGCAGCTCGTGCTGCAGCGCCTCGGTGAACGCCTTCACGCCGGCCTTGGAGACGTTGTAGGCGGGATCGCCCGGTGGCGTGGTGATGCCCTGCTTGGAGCCGGTGTTGATGATCAGCCCCGGCCGGCCGCGCTTGATCATGTTGGGTACGAAGGCCTGCGTGCCATTGATCACGCCCCAGAGATTGACGCCAAGGATGCGCTGCCAATTGTCCGCGGGGCCGAACATCGCGCTGCCGGGCTGGATGCCGGCATTGTTCATCAGGATGTCGGTGCCGCCGAATTTCCTGGCGACACTGGCCTCGAGCTCCGCGACCGCGTCCGCGCGGCTGACGTCGACGGCAGCCGTCATGATATCGGCTGCGCCGCCGGGCGCCGCAGATGACAGTCTTGTCGCTGCCGCCTTCAGCCTGTCATCGCCGAGGTCGGCGATGCAGACCTTCATGCCGGCTTCGGCGAACCGCAACGCGGCGGCAAGCCCGATGCCGGACGCGCCGCCGGTGATCACGGCAACATGATTGGCTGATATCACGGGGTGGGGCATCGGTGATCTCCGGACACATAGGTGGCTACTGTTCAAATCCTATCATAGCGCGCGAACCATATGCGCAGGCGCATGGGAGGGTTTCATGCGCGCCGCCCTCGACAACGCCGGCTGCGCTTTACGGTTTCGCGCCTGCGCTGTAGAATCGCCGATATAACGCTTCAAAAAGACCTCAGCCGACATTTTACAGGGAGTGCAAACATGGCTGTTTCGCAGGCTATTCCGATCACGCGCCATCCTTATGCCGATGGCTCCTACAAGAAGATGCTGATCGACGGCAAATGGGTCGACGCCGCCTCCGGCAAGACATTCGAAACACACAATCCCGCGACCGGCGAGTTGCTCGCGACCGTCGCTGAAGGCGATGCCGAGGACATCAACCGCGCAGTCGCGGCGGCGCGCCGCGCCTTCGAAGGGCCGTGGAGCAAGGTGAAGCCGTTCGAGCGGCAGAACCTGCTGCTCAAGCTCGCCGAGCTGGTCGAAGCCAATTTCGAGGAACTGTCCCAGCTCGACACGCTCGACATGGGCGCGCCGATCAGCCGCACCCGCGGCAACAAGCTGCGCGCGCTCGGCATGCTGCGCTACTACGCCGGACAGGCCACCGCGATCCACGGCGAGACCATCGAGAACTCGCTGCCCGGCGAGATCTTCTCCTACACGCTGAAGGAGCCGATCGGCGTGGTCGGCGCCATCATCCCGTGGAACGGGCCGTTGACCGCCTCGATCTGGAAGATCGGCCCTGCGATCGCAACCGGCTGCACCGTGGTGCTGAAGCCGGCGGAGGAATCGCCGCTGACCTCGCTGCGCATCGGCGAGCTCTGCATGGAAGCCGGCATTCCGCCCGGCATCGTCAACGTCGTGCCGGGCTATGGCGAGACCGCGGGCGCCGCGCTTGCCTCGCATCCCGATGTCGACAAGGTCGCCTTCACCGGCTCGCACATCACGGGCCAGTCGATCATCCGCGCCTCGGCCGGCAACCTCAAGCGGGTCTCGCTCGAGCTCGGCGGCAAGTCGCCGGACATCGTGTTCGCCGATGCCGATCTCGACGCGGCGGTGCCGGGGGCGGCGATGGCGGTGTTCGCCAATTCCGGCCAGATCTGCAGCGCCGGCACGCGGCTGTTCGTCGAGCAGAAGGTCTATGACGAGTTCGTCGGCCGCGTCGCCGAGTTCGGCAAGAAGCTGCAGGTCGGCAACGGCCTCGATCCCAACACCCAGATCGGCCCGCTGGTGTCGAAGGATCAGCTCGACCGCGTCTCGGACTATCTCGACATCGGCCAGAAGGAAGGCGCCAAGGCGCTGGCCGGTGGCGGCCGCCTCACCGAGGGCGCGCTGTCGAAGGGCTATTTCGTGCAGCCGACGGTGTTTGCCAACGTGCAGGACAACATGCGCATCGCGCAGGAGGAGATTTTTGGCCCGGTGATCTCGGCGATCTCGTTCAAGGATCCGGACGAGCTGATCAAGCGCGCCAACGCTACCACCTTCGGCCTCGGCTCCGGCGTCTGGACCACCAATGTCAGCAAGGCGCACCAGGTCGCCAAGGCGCTGCGCGCCGGCTCGGTCTGGGTCAATTGCTACCAGGCGATGGACCCCGCGGTGCCGTTCGGCGGCTACAAGATGAGCGGCTACGGCCGCGAGTCCGGCAAGCAGCACGTCGAGGAATATCTCAACGTCAAGGCGGTCTGGATCAAGACGGGTTAGCGCTCGCTTTTTTCTTACCTCTCCCCGCTTGCGGCAGTGCAATCGCATTTGGAATGAACTGATTTTTCCGCACCGTCATGGCCGGGCTTGTCCCGGCCATCCACGTCTTTCTTCGCGTGGAAACGAAGACGTGGAGGCCCGGGACAAGCCCGGGCATGACGAGTTTGCGGGAACACCGATCGCCGCAGCTTCCAAATGCGATAGCCCTGCCGCTTGCGGGGAGAGGTCGGATTGCATCGCCAGATGCAATCCGGGTGAGGGGGTTCTGGTCTCAAGGTTCGGCGCGCTCGCGGAGGGAAGCCCCTCGCCCCAATGCCTGCATGATTTCGGAATATTAGAAATGTATCCCTGATTTGCCCGATGTGTCAAGTTGCCTGGTCGAATGCCGGCGTTCGCCGGCTACTTTGCATGGGGTTGTTTTCGATATTTTCGCAACGCGCCCCTGCGACGGCCGCAGGTTCTTGCGTTTACCGCCCCGCGGCCTTCTTCGGCTTGCCGATGTCGCTGCGCAGCGCCTCGAGGTCCTTGCGCACGGCGCTCGCCGCATCGCGCTCGATCTTGCGGTAACGTGCCACCAGGGAGAGGCCGAACGGGGTCAGCACCGCGCCGCCGCCATTCTTGCCGCCGGTCTGCCGTTCCACCGCCGCCTGCCGGCAGATGCGGTTGATCTCGTCGACCAGGTCCCAGGCGCGCTTGTAGCTCATATCCATGGCGCGGCCGGCAGCCGAAATCGAGCCGCACTCCTTGATCCGTTCGAGGAGCAGAATTTTGCCCGGGCCGATCCGGTCTTCGGCATCGAGATCGATGCGGACGCTTAACGAGGGGAGCAATGTGGCGCTCTGTTTCGACATGGCAAGCCTGCTAGTCTGTTCGGTAGATTGCCACTACCTGCTTTTGCGAACAAGATGAACCCGTGAGATAACGGTCTATTACAAAGAATAATCGGGGTAGGCATGAGTTCTCCGTCGCTGTTTTCGCCGCTCAAGGTCGGTCCCTATGAGCTGAAGCACCGTGTCGTGATGGCGCCTTTGACGCGGATGCGGGCGGCGCGGCCGAGTCTCGCGCCGCGGCCGCTGAACGCGGAATATTATGCGCAGCGCGCCACGCCGGGCGGCCTGCTCATCGCGGAAGCCTCACCGGTGGTCGCCACCGGCTTCGGCAATCCCGGCGTCCCCGGCATCTACAGCGAGGCCCAGATCGCGGGCTGGCGCGAGGTGGTGGATGCGGTGCATGCCAAGGGCGGCTTGATCTTCCTGCAGCTCTGGCACGTCGGCCGCGTCTCGCATTCCTCGTTCCAGCCTGATGGTGCGCTGCCGGTGGCGCCGTCGGCGGTTGCGATCCCGCCCGAGTTCAGGGCGATGACGGCTGACGGCAAGGTGGTCGACTACGAGACGCCGCGCGCGCTCGAGACCGGCGAGGTCGCCCTGATGGTCGAGGCCTACCGCGAGGGCGCGAAGAACGCGCTCGCCGCCGGCTTCGACGGCGTCGAGATCCACGGCGCCAATGGCTATCTGATCGAGCAGTTCCTGCAATCGCGCAGCAATCTGCGCACCGATCAATATGGCGGATCGATCGAGAACCGCGTCCGCTTCCTGATGGAAGTGACACAGGCGGTGACGGAGGTGTGGGGCGCCAACCGCGTCGGCGTGCGGCTGTCGCCCTACGGCATCGCCAATGGCAGCGGCGAGGCCGATCCGATGCCGCTCTACAGCCACACCATCAAGGCGCTCGACAAGTTCGGGCTCGCCTATCTGCATTTCATCGAGCCGCGCGCCTCCGGCACCGGTCGCGCCGACGTCAACTGGCAGAACGTGCCGTCGGCGATGGTGCTGTACCGCCCGATGTGGAGCGGCGTGCTGATATCAGCCGGCAACTTTGTCGGCGACAGCGCGGAGCGCGCGCTCGCCGAAGGTCATGCCGACGCGATCGCCTTCGGCCGCTATTTCATCTCCAACCCGGACCTGCCGCGCCGCCTGCAGCGCGGCTATCCGCTGACCCCGTATCACCGCCCGACCTTCTACGCCGGCGAGGAAAAGGGCTACACGGACTATCCCGTCCACGACGAGATGGCGCAGGCGTAGACGCGCGCTTGTTCTCATAGCCTGGACGAGCGCAGCGCAATCCGGAGCCTTGCATCTGCGGATATGCCGTTCCCGGATTACGCTTCGCTGCATCCGGGCTACAATGGTTCCATCTTCGTCTTTGCGAGCGAAGGGAAGCAATCCATATCTCCCGGTGCGCGGAGAGATGGATTGCGTCGTCGCTTCGCTCCTCGCAATGACGGTGAGCAAATGGAGCGCATCCCGATGTTTCCGGAAGACGACGAGTTCACGTCGAGCAAGAAGCCAAAACCCGTCGCACTCGCAAAGCCTGCGGCCGGGCAATGCCTGTGCGGCAAAGTGCGGTTCGAGATCGACGTGCCGGCGCGCTGGGCCTGGCACGATCACACCGCCGCCAGCCGCCGCGCCCATGGCGCGGCCTATGCGACCTATGTCGGCAGCTGGAAGAAGCGCTTCCGCGTCACGCAGGGCGCGAGCGAGCTCTCGCGTTACGAGGATGCCGCCAGCAAGACGGCGCGCAGCTTCTGCGCCAATTGCGGTACTCCGATTTTCTACGAACGCGCGCGTTCGCCGCACATGGTCAACATCCCGCGCGCGCTGTTTTCGGGCCGCACCGGCCGGCAGCCGCTCTATCACATCGCGATCGAGGAGCTGCAGGAATGGGCCTATGCCGGCGAGCCGCTGGTGCCGCTGAAAGGCTATCCCGGCGTGGTCTGGCAGCGCTCTAAAAAGAAGAAGCGCAGCGATCGCGAGGGGATGTTCTAGGCTCTGAAGCCGTCGAAGAAAGAGAGGGGCCGAAGCCCCTTTCCCAGTGCTTACCAGCGGTGCCAGTGATGCCGATGGTGCCAGCGATGCCAGTGGCGCCAGTGGTAGCCGTGACGCCAATGCCTGTGCCAGCCCCAGGGACGATGCCAGCCGCCGTAGCCGTAACCACCCCAATACTGCGGATGGTAATAGCCGCCACCGTAGTAATGGCGGTGCCAGCAACGGCCCCATTCGTTGCAGACGTAACCGGCGGGGACGACGGCTCCCGCCGCAGGGACTTCGATTGGCGTCGCAGGCGCCGGCGCGCCGGAGAGAGCAACACCACCGAGTGCGGCGATGCCAGCAAACGCTGAAACGAGTTTCATGAATATCACCTCCTTTAACATCCGTTGGAGGCGATGAGCCGCGAGCCGGTTCGGCGCATTACGCAGGTTTAATACCGATCAAGCTTCGTTGAATGGATCGCCGATCGCTGATGCGGGATTTTGCGCCCGCCTGACCGCAACGCGAACGATCGTCTCCATGAGGCGCGCGCCTGAGGAATGCAGCCATGAGCACCCGCTCGATTGCTCCCGTCACGCAAGTTTGGTCATCTCCGTCGTCCCGTCGGTCAACGACGCCGGGGCCTGGAGGGAACATGAAGAATCGCATCACCGGCCGTTCGGCATTTCTGGCGCTGCTGAAGGATGAGGGCGTCACCTATCTGTTCGGCAATCCCGGCACCACCGAACTGCCGATCATGCACGCGCTGAAGGACCATCCCGATCTCACCTATGTGATGGCGATGCAGGAGAGCCTGGTGGTTGCGATGGCCGACGGTTTCAGCCGCGCCTCCGGCAAGCTGGTGGCCTGCAATGTCCACGTCGCGCCGGGCCTCGGCAATGCGATGGGCTCGCTCTTCAACGCAAGCTTCACCGGCACGCCGCTGATCCTCACCGCCGGCCAGCAGGAGCAGGGCCATGGTCTGACCGAGCCGGTGCTGTTTGGCCCGCTGGTGCAGATGGCGACGCCGCTGGTGAAATGGGCGGTCGAGGTGACGCGGCTCGAAGATCTGCCGCGCATCGTGCGCCGCGCCGCCAAGATCGCGACCACGCCACCGACCGGGCCGGTGTTCATCTCGCTGCCCGGCGACATCCTCAATGCCGAGGCCGGCATCGAACTCGGCCGCTCCACCCGCATCGACACCCGCGTCAGGCCGTCGGAGGATTCCTTGAAGGCGCTGGCCGCGCGAATCCTGAAAGCGGAGCGTCCGGTGATCGTCGTCGGCGACGAGATCGTGAAAAGCGACGCGCTGCGCGAGGCGGCCGATCTGGCCGAGACGCTGGGCTGTCCGGCCTGGCAATCGCCGACGCCCTATGGATCGCATTTCCTGTCCGACAGTCCGAGCTTCATGGGCGCGATCGCGCGGCTGCAGAAGGTCGCCCGCGACGTGCTGGCGCCGCATGATCTGCTGATCGCGCTCGGCGGCGATCCGCTGCGGATGTCGGTCTATAGCGAGGTCGATCCGTTGCCGGACGGGCTCTCGATCGTGCAGGTCGGGCTGGTCGACAGCGATCTTGCCAGGAATTATGGCGCCGAGATCGCGGTGAAGGCCGACGTCAAGGAAACGCTGCGCGCGCTGGTGCCGGCGTTGAAGGAACTCGGCGGCGGCGCGCTGGAGACACGCGCGAAGCAGGGCCTCGCGGCGTTGTCGACGAAGAACTGGGCGGCGAAGCGCAAGGCGCTGGTCGAGCAGATATCGAAGGCGAGCCAGAAATCGCCGATCGATCCGGACTGGCTGGCGCTGCAGGTCGTGGAAGCGATGCCCGACAATGCGATCCTGGTCGACGAGGGGCTGACCTCGTCGCGCCAGATCATCGGCTTGCGGCCGCATCGCGACCGCTACGGCTATCATGCGCTCGCTTCGGGGGGCATCGGCTGGGGCCTGCCGGCCGCGGTCGGCGTCAGCCTCGCCAATCCGCAGCGTCCGGTGGTGTGCTATTCCGGCGACGGCTCGTCGATGTATTCGATCCAGTCGCTATGGACCGCGGCCAACCACAAGCTGCCGCTGAACTTCGTGATCGTGAATAATGGCGGCTACCGCATCATCAAGCAGCGCCTGCTCGCCTTCCATGGCGACGACAATTACGTCGGCATGGATTTCATCGATCCGCCGGTCGATTTCACCGGCGTCGCGCGCGCGCTCGGGCTCGAGGCGATCAAGGTCACCGATCCGCAGGAGTTGAAGGGCGTGATGAAGTCGGCGTTCGCTCGGCCGGGCGCGAAGCTGATCGAGGTGGTGGTGAGCAATTCGGTGAACTGAGTTTTCGCCGCGCGCTCAATTTATCACCGTCACCCCGCGCAAAGGCTTCGCCTTTGTCGCCGGAGGAGCGCGAAGCGCGTCTCGAAGGGTCGACGGCCCGGCTGGTGGCCGTCGATCCTTCGAGACGCCGCTTCGCGGCTCCTCAGGATGACGGGACGAGCAGAATCGTAGGGTGGGTTAGCGAAGCGTAACCCACCGCCGGTCTCACCTGCACCACAAGCGTTTGTCGGGCGAAGATGGTGGGTTACGCCTTTGGCTAACCCACCCTACGCAGCTACTCCGCCGCAGCGCTCCGCTTCACCCGGTACCGGCTCGCCGGATGTGTCGCGTCGAGCCTTGCACGCCCCGCACCGAACAGCTTCTCGCGCAGCGTGCCCTTGGCATACTCCCGCTTGTAGCGGCCGCGCCTGGTCAGCTCCGGCACCAGCATGTCGGCGATATCCTCGAAATCGCCCGGCGAGATCGCGAACGCGATGTTGAGGCCGTCGACGTCGGTGTCCTCGAACCATTGCTCGATCTTGTCGGCGACCTGCTCGGGCGAGCCGACCACGACCGGGCCGGCGCCGCCGATGCCGACATGCTCGGCGACCTCGCGCACGGTCCAGACCCGGTCGGGATCAGCGCGGGTGACATTGTCCATCGCGGAGCGCCCTGCATCGTTCTGCACATGCCGCACCTCCTGGTCGAGCGAATAGGTCGAGAAGTCGACGCCGGTCCAGCCCGACATCAGCGCCAGCGCGCCCTCATGGCTGATATGGCTGCGATACTCGGCATACTTCGCCTTGGCCTCCGCTTCGGTCGGCGCCACGACCACGCACATCATCGAGAACATCAGGATCTCGGCTGCGTTGCGGCCCTTCTCGGCGGCAAGCTCGCGGATCGCCGAGACCCGCGGGCCGATCACTTTCGCTGAAGGCCCCGACATGAACACGCATTCGGCGTGCTCGGCAGCGAACTGCCGGCCGCGCGGCGAGGTGCCGGCCTGATAGAGCACCGGCGTGCGCTGCGGCGACGGCTCCGACAGGTGGATCGCGTTGAGCCGGTAGTTGCTGCCTTCGTGCTCTACGCGATGCACCTTCTTTGGGTCGGTGAAGATGCCGCGCGCGACGTCGCGGATCGCGGCGTCGTCCTCCCAGCTGCCTTCCCACAGCTTGTAGACCAGCTCCATATATTCGTCGGCGAGCTCGTAGCGGTCGTCATGCGCGGTCTGCTTGTCCTTGCCGGCGCCGCGCGCGGCGGAATCGAGATAGCCGGTCACCACGTTCCAGCCGACCCGGCCGCCGGTCAGATGGTCGAGCGTCGACATCCGTCGCGCGAACGGGTAGGGCGGCTCGAAGGAGAGATTGCTGGTGACGCCGAAGCCGAGGTTTTCGGTCACCGCGGCCATTGCCGGGATCAGCATCAGCGGTTCGTTTGCCGGGGTCTGCGCCGCGTTGCGCAGCGCCGCATCCGGATTGCCGGCATAGACGTCGTAGACGCCGAGCACGTCGGCGAGGAACAGCCCGTCGAACCGGCCGCGCTCCAGCGTCTTCGCCAGATCGGTCCAGTAGGACAGCTTGTTGTAGTCCTTGGTGCGGTCGCGCGGATGGGTCCACAACCCCGGCGACTGATGCGCCACGCAATTCATGGCAAAGGCGTTGAGCCGGATTTGCTTTGTCATTGTCGAAACCTTGAGCGCCGCTTCGATTGCTGCCCGGTCAGATGCCGGGCGTCCCTGCATCAACTTGTTGCGACTTCCCACGTTTTGGCAAGGCCCATTCGCATTTCACGCCCTTCCGGTCGTGATCCGATCCCGATAGGTTGCGCCTCTCCAGAGCATGATCCGGATGTGCGACGGAGCTTTCCGGCGGGATCATGCCAAGAGATCATGTCAAGACGGGACCGGACGAAGGAACAATCATGGCGACACGGGCCGACGCAATCGCAACGGTGCGAGAGCATTTTCAATCGGGACAGTTCTTGCAGGAGCTGGACCGCAGGGTCGGCTACCAGACCGAGAGCCTGAATGCCGACAAGGCCAGTGCGCTGCACGCCTATCTGGTGGAAAATCTGCAGCCGGCCTTCGCCGAGCTCGATTTCAAGACCCGGCTGATCGAATCGCCGACCGGCCGCGGGCCCTATCTGATCGCCGACTACCAGGAAGATGCGGCGCGGCCGACTGTGCTGACCTATGGTCACGGCGACGTCGTCGACGGCATGGTCGGCGAATGGCGCGACGGGCTCAATCCCTGGCAGACCACGGTCAGGGGCGATCGCGTCTATGGCCGCGGCACCGCCGACAACAAGGGCCAGCATTCGATCAACATGGCTGCGCTGCGGGCGGTGAAGCAGGCGCGCGGCGGCAAGCTCGGCTTCAATGCCAAATTCATCATCGAGACCGGCGAGGAGATCGGCTCGCCCGATCTGCGCGAGGTCTGCGAGGCGCATCGCGAGGAGCTGAAGGCCGATCTGTTCATTGCCTCCGACGGGCCGCGGCTCTCGGCGGAGCGGCCGACCATCTTCCTCGGCTGCCGCGGCGGCAACCGCATCCATCTCGACGTCAATCTGCGCGATGGCGGCAATCATTCCGGTAATTGGGGCGGTGTGCTCGCCAACCCGGCGACGATCCTGGCGAACGCAATCGCGAGCCTGGTCGACGGCAAGGGCCGGATGAAGCTCGAGATCCTCAAACCGCCGCCGATCTCGAACCGCGTCCGCGCCGCGCTCGCCGACGTCAAGGTCGAACCGACGGCGGACGAACCTCAGCTCGCGGAGGATTGGGGCGAGGAAGGCCTGACCGCGGCCGAGCGGCTTTACGCCTGGAACACGCTGGAAGTGCTGGCGATGTCGTCGGGCAATATCGACAAACCGGCCAATGCCATCCCCGGCAAGGCGAACGCGGTGCTGCAGCTCCGCTTCGTGGTCGGCACGAGATATCTCGAAGTGATCGATGGCGTGCGCGACTATCTGCACAACAACGGTTTCCCAATGGTCGAAGTCTCCGGCGCGCAGCGCTTCGGCGCCTCGCGTACCGACATGGACAGTCCGTGGATCGACTGGGCGGCGAACTCGATCCGCACCACCACCGGCAAGGCGCCGGCGGTGCTGCCGAACTTCGGCGGCTCGCTGCCGAACGACGTGTTCTCCGAAGGCCTCGGCCTGCCGACGATCTGGGTGCCGCATTCCTATCCGGGCTGCTCGCAGCACGCCCCCGACGAGCACATCCTGCTGCCGGTGACCGAGGAGGCGCTGACCATCATGGCCGGCCTGTTCTGGGATCTCGGCGAGACGGCGCGTAAGGGTTGAAGGGCGGCGCGCATTTTTCCCCGTCATCAAGTCGCTGTATTACGGGCCGCTCGCCGCGCTGATGTCGGAACTGTTCCGCCGGCGACACGTGCCACCGGGCTCGGCCTCAGCTACAATATTGGCGTCACATTGTTCGGCGGCATGGGTCCGGCGATCATGACCTAGATGTTTTGCGCCGATCGGCGAGCTCGCACCGGGCTATTACCTCACCGGCGTCTGCTTGCTCAGCCTGTGGGCGCTCTTCACCATCCGAAGGTTGCGGTTGGCTTGATTTCGTGATGCGAAATTCGAAAATCTTCATTGCTGCACAGCAGCGAAGATAGTTGAAATCAAAGTTTCATCTGACGAAAGTATACGATGTCCGGCGAGTGTCATCCGTTTTAGGATGACGCTTCGCCGGACGCGTTCCATTGGTCGTGTCCGGTTCAGACTTCGGATTGAGGGCAAGGAAGAAGGCATGAACGCCTCCACGACTGCGACGGCGCGGACCAGCCGCAAGAGGCCACCGCCGGAGCCGGGCCAACCCGACAAGTTCAACGCGATCCAGAAGGTCTGCGCGATCCTGCGCGTGCTGGCGCAGCGCTCGCCGCTGCGGCTCACCGACATCGCCGACACCACCTCGCTGAACAAGGCGACCGCGCTGCGCATCCTCAACTCGTTGATCGAGGAAGGTTTTGTCTCCAGGGTCACAGGTGCCAAGACCTATGAGCTCGGCCAGGAGGCGCGGGTGATGGCGGTCGGCGCGCGGCGTTCGGTCGACATTGCCGAGCTGGCGCAGCCGAGCCTGTTGCGTCTGTCGGAGCGCTCAGCCGATACGGCATTGTTGTCGGTGCGCTCCGGCGTCGAGGCGCTGTATCTGGCGCGCTCGGTCGGCAGCCATCCGCTGCAGCCGAATTATCTGCAGATCGGCAGCCGCCGTCCGCTCGGCGTCGGCGCCGGCGCGCTGGCGCTTCTGGTCTGGCTGCCGGATGCCGAGATCGAGGCCGTGATCGAGGTGATCGTGCCGCGGTTGGCGAAATCGCCGCGCATCACGCCAAAGTTCCTGCGCGAGCGGATCGCGATGGCGCGCAAGGCCGGTCACACCGTGCTGATCGACGCCGCATTCCCCGGCATGGGCGGCGTCGGCGTTCCCGTCCGCGACGACGCCGGCGAGGTGGTCGCCGCGCTCTCGATCGGTGCCGCATCCGACCGCATCCGCCGCCGCGAAGGCGATCTCGCCGACATGCTGAAGAAGGAAGCCCAGGTGCTGGCCCGCGCGATGGCCCAGGCGCCGAAGAACGGGCGTGTGGTGAAGGCGGGTTGAGACGGGTTGTCTACGAGTAGGCCGTTCCGCGGACTGACTTCACCTCTCCCGCTCGCGGGGGAGGTCGGATTGCATCGAAGATGCAATCCGGGTGGGTGCTTTCTCCACTAGGCGACTCGCGGTGATACCCCCACCCCAACCCTCCCCCGCAAGCGGGAGAGGGAGCGCAGTTCCGATGCGGCTGCAGCTCGACTTCCGCAGAGCCCCTTCATCCAGCGCCACCTGAGCGCCGGGCCGGCGCGGTGAGCACCAAGCAAACCCCCGCACGGTCGACCTCGCGCCTTGTCAGGAACCAAGCGGCTCAGTCGAGGCGATGCAGCCGGCCGCCGGTCGTCGGCAGGTGGACCACGACGGTGCCGACCAGCGGATTTTCCAGCAGGATCGACACCCGCTGCGGGTCCTCCGCAACCAATCTGCCCGCGATCGGCGGGGAATTGGCGTCGTTGATCTGGTAGCTCACGCGTGCGCCGCCAACGGCCGCAGAGACCGGCGCTTCGCGGGCTACTCTGAGCGCTTCGTCCCTGCCGATGTCATGGCGTATGCCGTGTCCGATCGCGCGCATTCTCGCCTCCCAGGCGCGCAGGCCCGGATGCTGGTCCAGCAACGCTGTCGTGCGTCCCTTCCCCCAGCGGATGAACGCGACATTGTGGAAGACTTGAAGATCGGCTGCACTCGGCTGCTCGCCTGCCAGAAACGGATTGCCGTTCTCCAGCTGCAGCTCCAGCAGCCTCAAGTGCCGATGCAGTGCTTCGGTCAAGCCGGGTATTGCCGCGCGGAACGCCTCGGGATCGAACGGCCGGCCCCGCAGCGCCGAGCGATCGGCGATGAAGGCCTCGCTGACATCCCAATCTCCTGAGAACAGCAGGCCCACGACCGTCGGAAACAGCTTCTCGTCCGCCCACAGACGATAGGTCTCCGTGGTGGCTCGGCCGCATGCAAAGATCGACGGGGCGGGAAAGCGGCGCTCGATCTCGTCCAGAATAAGCTCGCTGTCGCAATAGACGTCGCTGCCGATCTGAAGCACCGGGATGCGGCGGTATCCTCCGGTCAGCGCGATCAGTTCCGGCTTGGGCATGATCGACGGCTGGTTGCAGGCCCACCAAGTGAGGCCCTTGAGGCCGAGCGCGCCGCGGATTTTTTCGGAGTACGGCGAGATGTCGTACTGCTGAAGAATCAGGGCGTTTTGATCTGCCATCATAATTGGCTCTCTTTCGGCCTGGTTGCGGCCTGGGCGAAGGGCGCAGTCTCGAACTGCGCGCCCTTCTCGCGGAGGAGAGCGATCCTGATCTTCTGGGCGAGCGGCGAAAGCGGATGCTGATGCAGGATCACTTTGTGGGGCCGTGCGGGGCAGAGCCATTCTACGCTGCTCAGGTCACGGCGAACAAGGCGAGCGGGGAGGGCGCGGAGGTCCGCGCCATGGACTCGCAAGCCGCGTTTGGTCAAGCGAATAATCCAGGGAACCCAAGGGCATCGGCGCCTTGCGGGATCGCGCGCTTGCCGTCATCATGGCGCCGCCCCGCTGCAGGAACGCCGCCCGACAGATGACGCTATCGCCTGACGCCACCGACGACGCTGTGACGAGGGCGTTTGCCGGCCTTGCCGCATTGCTCGACCAGGCACCTTCGCTGGTCTCGCGGGGACGGCTGCTCGATTGCGACTGCCTGATCGGGGAGATGGCGCGGCCGTTTCATGCCGTGATCCGCGGCGGCCGCATCGTCGAGCTCACGCCGTCGCCGCTCCTGATGCGCTCGTGGCGCTTCTCCTATCGCGCCACGCCGCAGGCCTGGGCCGCGCATTGGCAGGCCGAGCCGAAACCCGGCTGGCACGATCTGCTGGCGCTGACCAAGCGCGGCGAGGCGGTGCTGGAAGGCGATCTGCATCCCTTCATGGCGCATCTGCAATATTTCAAGGACCTGCTGGCGCTGCCACGGCAGCATTTTGCGGCGGTCCTCTCATGAGCGGCCGCCGCATGAACGGTCACATCGAGCCGATGGTCGGCCGCTACGTTCACGTCGAGATCGGCGGCGAACTGCACCGCATCTATTTCGAGGAGAACGGCGGGGGCATTCCGCTGGTCTGCCTGCACACGGCGGGCGCCGATGCGCGGCAGTGGCGGCATCTGCTCGTTGACGCTCAATTTGCCGAAAATTTCCGCATCATTGCCTTCGATATGCCCTGGCATGGCAAGTCGAATCCGCCGATGGACTGGACCGGCGATGAATACCAACTCACCACTGCGCGCTACACCGAGACCATCCGCGCCTTCTGCCGTGCGCTCCATCTGGAGAAGCCTGTCGTGATGGGCTGCTCGATCGGCGGCCGCATCGTGCTCAACCTCGCGATCGAACATGCCGCCGAATTCCGCGCGCTGATCGGGCTCGAGGCTGCCGATTTCCAGGCGCCGTGGTATGACACGAACTGGCTGAACCGCCCGGACGTTCACGGCGGCGAAGTCTGCGCCGCGCTGGTGTCGGGGCTCATTGCCCCGCAGAGCCCGGAGCCTGCGCGGATGGAAACGCTGTGGGCCTACAAGCAGGGCGGCCCCGGCGTGTTCAAGGGCGACCTGTATTTCTACCGTGTCGATGGCGACCTGCGCGGTCGGGTCGCGTCAATCGATACTAAAGTATGCAAGCTGTACCTGCTCACGGGCGAGTATGATTTCTCCTGCACGCCTGAGGACACAAGGCGGACGGCAGCGGCAATAGGGGGCGCCAGCGTTACGATCATGGAGAAGCTCGGTCATTTTCCGATGAGCGAGAATCCCGAACAGTTTCGCCGCTATATCGCACCCGTCCTCGCCGACATTCTCATGCAGTAAATCGATCGTTTCCACGCAAGGAGTAGACGTATGACATCCAAATATCTCATCGGCTTCGCGCTCGCCGCCGCGCTCGGCGCGAGCCAGGCGCAGGCCCAGGAGCTGACCGGAACGCTGAAGAACATCAAGGACACCGGCGCCATCACGCTCGGCTACCGCGATTCCTCGATTCCGTTCTCCTATCTCGACGACAACCAGAAGCCGGTCGGCTACGCCATGGACATCTGCTACAAGATCGTCGATGCCGTGAAGAAGGAGCTGAAGCTCGACAAGCTCGAGGTCAAGCTCAACCCGGTGACCTCGGCGACGCGCATTCCGCTGATGGCCAACGGCACCGTCGATCTCGAATGCGGCTCGACCACCAACAATGCCGAGCGCCAGAAGCAGGTCGCCTTCACCAACTCGCACTTCCTGACCGCGAGCCGCTACGTCACCAAGAAGGCGAGCAAGATTAATTCGATCGACGATCTGAAGGGCAAGACGGTGGTCTCGACCGCCGGCACCACCAACATCAAGCAGCTCACCGAGGCCAACCTCGCGCGCGGGCTGAGCGTCAACATCATCCCGGCCAAGGATCATGCCGAGGCCTTCCTGATGGTCGAGACCGATCGCGCCGTGGCCTTCGTGATGGACGACATCCTGCTCGCGAGCCTGGTCGCCGGCTCGAAGTCGCCGGACGACTACGTCATCTCCAAGGACGCGTTCTCCAAGCCGGAGCCCTACGGCATCATGCTGCGCAAGGATGACGCGCAGTTCAAGAAGGTCGTCGACGCCGCCACCGCCGCGCTCTACACCAGCGCCGAGGGTGAGAAGATCTACGCCAAGTGGTTCAACCAGAAGATCCCGCCGAAGGGCCTGAACCTCAACGTGCCGCTCGGGCCGGAGCTGAAGAAGCAGTTCACCAAGCCGTCGGACTCACCCGATCCGGATGCGTATCTGGTCAACTGATCGTAATGCTGCGTTTGACCCGTCGCCTCTCGGCGGCGGGTCCTGAGAGTTAAGTATGTCCGGCCATTTTTGGAGGAGAATGGCCGGACATTTGCATAGTCGCCAAGCGCGACGTAGACGCCGCGCGTGATGTCGGCGTAATCCGTGATTGGCGCGGGAGCGCGGGGGACCTGTGAACTACAATTGGAACTGGCACATCTTTCTCGAGCCGAACCCGATGGGGACCGGCACCTATCTCGACATGTTGCTGGCGGGACTGGTGGTCACCATCAAGGTGTCGGTGCTCGCCTGGATCATCGCGCTGGTGTTCGGCTCCGTGGTCGGCGTGCTTCGCACATTGCCGTCGAAGACGGCGTCGTGGATCGGCTTCTGCTGGGTCGAGTTCTTCCGCAACATGCCGCTCTTGGTGCAGCTGTTCCTGTGGTTCTTCGTGCTGCCCGAGCTGCTGCCGCGGGCGGCCGGGCTCTGGATGAAGCAGATGCCGAATGCACCGTTCTGGACCGCCGCGATCGGTGTCGGCTTCTTCATGTCGGCGCGCGTTGCCGTGCAATTGCAGGCCGGCATCGGCTCGCTGCCGCGTGGCCAGAAGCAGGCCGCAACGGCGCTGGGTCTCACCACGCTGCAGACCTATCGCTACGTGCTGCTGCCGATGGCGTTCCGCATCATCCTGCCGCCGCTGACCTCTGAATTCCTCAACACCATCAAGAACAGCGCGGTCGCCATCACCATCGGCCTGATCGAGCTGACCGGCCAGGCGCGTTCGATGCAGGAATTTTCCTTCCAGGTGTTCGAGGCCTTCACGGCGGCCACCGTGCTCTATCTTCTCCTCAATTTCGTCGTGGTGACCGCGATGCGCTTCCTCGAGCGCTACGTCGCGATCCCCGGCTACATCGCGGGGAAATGACGATGCTCGGCAGTTTCGATTTCGACGTCATCCGCCGCTCGCTGCCCTATCTCTTTTTCGAGGGCATGCGCTTCACGTTGACCCTGACGGCGCTCGCCGCGTTCGGCGGCCTCGTGTTCGGCACGCTGATCGCCTTGATGCGGTTGTCGAGCTACAAGGTACTCGGGCGCATCGCCGGCTTCTATGTCGACTTCATCCGCTCGCTGCCGCTGGTGCTGGTGATCTTCTGGTTCTACTTCCTCGTCCCCTATATCGGGCAGTGGGTGACCGGTGCGTCGCGGCCGATCACGGTCGGCGCCTTCGCCTCCTCGCTGATCACCTTCATCATCTTCGAGGCGGCCTATTTCTCCGAGATCATGCGCGCCGGCATCCAGTCCATCTCGCGCGGCCAGCCGGCCGCCGCCAACGCGCTCGGTCTGACCTACAGCCAGACCATGCGCTACGTCGTGCTGCCGCAGGCATTCCGCAACATGCTGCCGGTGCTGCTGACGCAGACCATCGTGCTGTTCCAGGACACTTCGCTGGTCTACGTGCTGTCGATCCCGGATTTCCTCGGCGCCGCCAGCAAGGTTGCGCAGCGCGACGGCCGTCTGGTCGAAATGTACCTGTTCGCCGCGCTGGTCTACTTCGTCGTTTCCTGTGTCGCGTCCTTCTTCGTCCGCCGCCTGCAGGCGCGTATTGCCATTGTTCGCTGAACAAACAAGTTGAGCCATCATGATCGAGATCAATCACGTCAACAAATGGTACGGGCCGAGCTTCCAGGCGCTGAAGGACTGCACCACCAGCGTCGCCAAGGGCGAGGTGGTGGTGGTCTGCGGCCCGTCCGGTTCGGGCAAGTCGACCCTGATCAAATGCGTCAACGCGCTGGAGCCGATCCAGGGCGGCGACATCATCCTCGACGGCATCAAGGTCAACGACCCCAAGACCGATTTGCCGAAGCTGCGCTCGCGCGTCGGCATGGTGTTCCAGCACTTCGAGCTGTTTCCGCATTTGCGGATCCTCGATAATCTCTGCCTCGCGCAGGAGAAGGTGCTGGGCCGCAAGCATGACGACGCCGTGGTCACCGGCATGAAGCTGCTCGATCGCGTCGGGCTTAAGGATCACGCCAAGAAATTCCCCGCCGAATTGTCCGGCGGCCAGCAGCAGCGGGTCGCGATCGCGCGCGCGCTTGCGATGAACCCGATCGCGATGCTGTTCGACGAGCCGACCTCAGCGCTCGACCCCGAGATGATCAGCGAAGTGCTCGACGTGATGGTCGACCTCGCCCGCGAGGGCATGACCATGATGGTCGTGACCCACGAAATGGGTTTTGCCAACAAGGTCGCCGACCGCGTCATCTTCATGGACCGCGGCGAGATCGTCGAGGACGCCAAGAAGGCCGACTTCTTCGGCAAGCCCCGCAGCGACCGCGCGCAGAAGTTCTTGTCGAAGATCTTGCAGCACTGAGGCGCTGACCCATCCACATCGTCATTCCGGGATGCGCCCGCTGGGGCGCAGGCCCGGAATCCATACTCACGATGGTGGTTATGGATTCCGGGCTCACGCCTGACGGCGTGCCCCGGAATGACGGCGGCCGGGGTTTATCCCCGTTAACAATTTGCGTATACGAAGGCCTGAAACTAGTCCTTCGTCCGCAGGAGAACTCGCGTGGAAAAGATCGCTTACGTCAACGGTTCGTTCGTGCCGCATTCCGAGGCCAAGGTCTCGGTATTCGACCGCGGATTCCTGTTTGCCGACGGCATCTACGAGGTGGCCGCGGTGCTCGAGGGCAAGCTGATCGACAACGCCTCGCATCTGGCGCGGCTCAAGCGTTCGGTCGGCGAGATCCAGCTCGCGCTGCCGGAGACGCTGGAGCGGATCGAGGCGATCCAGAAAGAACTCGTTGCGCGCAATAACCTCGTCAACGGCATGGTCTATCTCGAGGTCACCCGCGGCGCAGACAAGGGACGCGACTTCCCGTTCCCGAAGGCGGACGTCAAGCCGACGCTGGTGATGTTCACCTCGGAAAAGGACATCATCAACGCGCCTTCGGCCAAGACCGGCATCAACGTCATCACGGTGCCCGACATCCGCTGGGAGCGGCGCGACATCAAGAGCGTGGCGCTGCTGGCGCAGGTGCTGGCCAAGCAGGCCGCGGCCGCGGCCGGCGCCGGCGAAGCCTGGATGATCGAAGACGGCAAGGTCACCGAGGGCGGCTCGTCCTCGTCCTTCATCGTCACCCAGGACGACGTCATCGTGACCCGGCAGAACGGCAACGAGATCCTGCCCGGCTGCACCCGCAAGGCGGTGGTCAAGCTCGCCGAGGAGCGCCAGCTGCGCATCGAGGAACGCGCCTTCACGGTCGAGGAAGCACTCGCCGCCAAGGAAGCCTTCATCACCAGCGCCTCGGTGTTCGTGCAGGGCGTGGTCGCGATCGACGGCAAGAAGGTCGGCACCGGCAAGGTCGGCCCGATCACCGACCGCCTGCGCGAGATCTATGTCGATTTCGCCAGGGCGACGGCGGTTTAAGCCGGTCCTGCCGCAACGTTGGTGCGTAGGGTGGGTTAGCGCAGCGTAACCCACCGACTTTGCTCTCCGCGGAGAGAATGGTGGGTTACGCCTTCGGCTAACCCACCCTACGGTCCTGTTGTGTTACGCCGCGACCTTCACCTTCACCGGATGCACCGCGCGGAAGCCGATCGCGATCCGGTTCCAGGCGTTGATGGCGCCGATCAGCGTGGTCAGGTTGACGAGCTCGCTGTCCGAGAACTGCGCGCGCACCGCTTCATAATCGGCGTCGGGCGCGTGCGTTTCCGATACCAGCGTCAGCGCTTCGGTCCACGCCAGCGCCGCGCGCTCGCGCTCGGAGTAGAGCGGGGACTCACGCCAGGCGTTGAGCAGATAGAGCCGCTGCTCGGTCTCGCCGTGCTTGCGGGCGTCCTCGGTGTGCATGTTGATGCAGTAGGCACAGCCGTTGATCTGCGAGGCGCGGGTCTTGACCAGTTCGATCAGCGATTGCTCGAGACCGCTCGCAGTGATCTGGGTTTCCACCGCGACCAGCGCTTTGATCGTCTCGGGTGCGGCCTGGTAGAAATTCATGCGGGGCTTCATGGTCGTTCTCCTTGGTTGGGGTTGGGGGGATGAAATCTAGTGCGCGCCGCCGCCGCCGAGCTGGCCGGGCTTCTTCAGGACCAACGTCGCCGCCAGCGCTATGATCAGCGCCACGCCGAGCAGATAGAAGGTGTCGCTGAAGGCGAGGATGTAGGCCTGCTTCTGCACCACACCGCCGATCGCGGCGATGGCACGGTGGGCGGCGGTGGCCTGATCGGCGACGCCGTGATTCATGAAATACTGCGTCATCTGCTCGATCCGGGTGCGGGTGGCCTGCTCCAGCAGCGAGACGGACTGCATCAGGACATTGGAGTGATACTGCTCGCGCTTGGTCAAGAGCGTCTGCAGCACCGCAATGCCGACGGCGCCGCCGAGGTTCCGCATCATGTTGAACAGGGCGGAGGCGGAACCGGCGTTCTCCATCTCGATGCCCGCGGTCGCGACCGCCGACAGCGGAGCCATCACCAGGGCCTGGCCGATGGCGCGGACCACGTTGGGCCAGAACAGCTGATCGGTGGCGTAATCGTTGGTCATGAAGATGTTCATGAAGTTGGAGCCGGCGAAGACCGCAAAACCGATGCCGATGATGATGCGGGGATCGAAGCGCTGCATCAGCCGCGGCACCAGCGGGATCAGCAGCAGCTGCGGCAGGCCGGTCCAGGCCAGCACCATGCCGATCTGCTCGGCGTTGTAGCCCTGGATGCGCGCCAGATACTGCGGCAGGATGAACACCGAGCCGTACAGCGCGATGCCGAGCAGGAAGTTGGCCAGCATGCCGAAGCCGAAATTGCGGCGGGCGAGTAGGCGCAGGTTGAGCAGCGGCTTCTCGACGGTGAATTCGACGATCAGGAACGCGACCAGCGAGACGGCGGCGATCACCGACAGGCGGACGATGAAGGGCGAGCCGAACCAGTCGTCCTTGTTGCCTTCTTCCAGCACGGTCTGCAGCGCGGCAAGCCCGATCGCCATGGTGATGATGCCGAGCCAGTCGCCCTGGCGGATCAGCGACAGCTTCATCGGGCTCGGATCGAGCGAGACGTACAGCATCGCGATCATCACGGCGCCGGGCACGAGGTTGACATAGAAGATGTACTGCCAGCCCCAATTTTCGGTGAGATAGCCGCCGATGGTCGGGCCGATCGCGGGCGCGAACGTCGCCGACAGCGCGAACAGCGCAAGCCCGATCGGCTGCTTGGCCTTCGGCAGCAGCGTGATGATCAGCGTGAACGCCATCGGGATCAGTACGCCGCCGGTAAAACCCTGGATGGCGCGCAGCGCGATCATCTGCGGCAGGTCTTGCGCCAGCGCACACGCCGCGGAGAACACCAGGAACAGAACCGCATTGGTGAGCAGATAGATGCGCACCGAAAACACCTGCGCGAGCCAGCCGGAGAGCGGGATCACCACGATCTCGGCGATCAGATAAGAGGTCGAGATCCAGCCGCCATCGTCGATCCCGGCGCCGATCGCGCCCTGCACGTCGGCAAGCGAGGCGTTGACGATCTGGATGTTGAGCACCGCCATGAACGCCCCGAGCGTGGCGCCGATCACCGCGATCCAGGTTTTCGTGGGGATCGCAGGCGTTGCCGGCGTGGCGGGGGCGGTGTGGGTAGCAGCGTCGGCTGTATTGGCGGTGGGCTGGAGCGCGGTCATCGGAGTCTTCCCTGGCTGACCCAGGTAAGATGCATTAGGCAGCCGGTTTCGATAATCGAGGAAGGAATGGAAGGATTGTCCGGCCGACGTTGATAATCGCGTGCGTGACGAGCGGGGCCTGATGGCGGCGTCGGATGAGCAAGCTCCTTCAATCGTGAGGTGAGCACGCCTCTCAGGCTCCCTCCCCCCTTGTGGGGTAGGGTGGGGAGAGGGGTGCCCCGGGCATTGGTGCCAGAGGCTACGCGAACTGATTCAATTCTGCCGACGCGTTACTAGCGGCAGTCGCAATCCGTCCGACGTCAGCGCAAGCGGCACCCCTCTCCCCAACCCTCCCCCGCAAGGGGGGAGGGAGCCCTGTCGCCGGTGATCGCGGCACGACGAGAAGAGACGCAGCAGAAAGCAGACAGGAAGCGCGACCGACCACCGAGTGGGTGATCGATCGCGATAAGCCAGTCGAGGAGACGTTATGCGCTATCCGCCACTCGGCCGCGTCACTGATGCCAGCCGCCGCTTCTCTTCGCGCTCGGCCAGCACGGTCGCCTTGGTGTTGACGGTCGGGATCGCCGACATGCCCGGCCGCAGCAGGCCGGTGAGGCTGCGGTCGTCGAGCACGATCTTGACCGGCACGCGCTGCACGATCTTGGTGAAATTGCCGGTGGCGTTATCGGGCGGCAGCAGCGCGAATTCGAGACCGCTGGCCGGCGACAGGCTGTCGACATGGCCCTTCAGCGTGGTGCCGTGGAAGCTGTCCACGGTGAGCTCGACCGGCTGGCCGTTGCGCACATTGGTCAGCTGCGTCTCCTTGAAATTGGCGACCACATAGACCGCATCGAGCGGCACCACCGCCATCAGCTGCGTGCCGGCCTGCACATATTGCCCGACGCGGAGCGTGCGGGCGCCGACCGTGCCGTCGACCGGCGCGGTGATCCGCGCGTAGGACAGGTTCAGCTCAGCCTGCTGCTCGACCGCGCGGGCGCGGTCGGCCTGCGCGACGGCCTGGGCGCGCTGCGTGGTCAGCACCTCGACCTTGCGCTGCGCCGCCGACAACGCCGACTTGGCGTGCTGCAACTGCGCGGTGTTGGCGCGCAGCGCCGCGTCGGTCTGCTGCGCGCGTTGAATGGTGCCGGAGCCGGACTTCATCAGCCCGTCGTAGCGGGTCTGTTCTTCCTGCGCGAATTTCAGACTGGCCTCGGCGGCTTCGACGTCGGCGGTGCTCTGGTCGATGATCGGCTGCTGCAGCTCGAGCTGGGCATCGAGGTTGCGCACCGAGGCGTCGGCGGCGTCGACATCGGCCTTGGCCTGGCCGAGCGCCGTGCGGTAGTCGCGATCGTCGATCTGGGCCAGCAGCTGGCCGGCCTTCACCGGCTGGTTGTCGGTGACCAGCACGCGGGCGATGTAGCCCGGCACTTTCGGCGCGATGATCGTGGAGTCCGCCTTCACATAGGCGTCGTCGGTCGATTCGAGGTAGCGGCCGGTGGTGAGGTAGTCGTAGCCGAAGTCGGCGGCGGCGATGATGCCCAGTCCCGCGGCGAGGCCGAGCGCCACCCGCTTGATCGCCTTGCGGGACGGGAGAAGACGAATTTTAGCTGATTCTTCAGGGATATAGGTGGTGGTCGACATGGCGTCCTCCTGGTCGAAATCTGCGTCCTTCCAGAAAGGGCGCCTGCCAGGCCCCTCAGATGCAATATCCTCCCCGCTGTGATAATCCCGATAAAACTGGAAGCATTATCAAGCCGGCGCTGATAATCCGGACCTGCCGCATGGATCGCCTGACCAGCCTGACCGCCTTCGTCCGGGTCGTGGATTCCGGCGGCTTCTCGGCGGCCGGCCGCAAGCTCAACATGTCCACCACCATGGTGAGCAACCATGTGCAGTCGCTGGAGGATCGGCTCGGCGCGCGGCTGCTCAACCGCACCACGCGCAAGGTCAGCCTCACCGAAATCGGCCAGGCCTATTACGACCGCTGCGTCCAGATCCTCGCCGATATCGAGCAGGCCGATGAAGTCGCCAGTGCGCAGCAATCGGTGCCGCGCGGCACGCTGCGCATCTTCACCAACACCCATCTGGTGCAGTTCCTGTCGCCCGCGGTCGCCGAGTTCCTCGCGACCTATCCCGAGGTCAAGGTCGACCTCACGATCGGCGAGCGCACTGCCGATCTGATCGACGAGAATTTCGATCTCGCGGTGCAGATGATCCAGCCGCCGGACTCCAGCCTGATCGTTCGTACCATCGCGACCTGGCGCCATGTGCTGTGCTGCTCGCACGGCTATATCGCGCAGCACGGCAAGCCCGAGCAGCTTGCCGATCTCTCCGCGCGCAACTGCATGCGCCACGCCAACTATCCCTATGGCGATGATTGGCACTTCACCGACCGCAAGGGCACGCCGGCCGCGGTGCGGGTCTCCGGCAATCTGATCTCCAACAGCGGCGAGACGCTGAAGCTCGCGGCGCTGGCCGGCGTCGGCGTCTTTCTCGCGGCCGGTTTCCTGGTGCGCGACGAGCTGGAGTCAGGCGAATTGGTGCGGCTGTTGCCGGAGTACCGGCCGGTCGAGCTGACCATGAACGCGGTCTATCCGCACCGCCATCATCTCTCGGCCAAGGTCCGCACTTTCATCGACCTCCTGGTGCATCACGCCACCGAGCAGCAGAAGCTGATCAATCCGTATTCGTGAGCCGCGTGGAGAGAACCGCGCACGCAAATCTATCTCCGTCATCCCGAGGAGCGCGCACTTGCGCGCGTCTCGAAGGATCGACGGCCCGGCTGTGGCCGTGCATCCTTCGAGACGCGCTACGCGCTCCTCAGGATCACGGGACTAATAGCGCGTCATGACCACCCGGCATCCCTTGCATGGCGCCACCGTGTATGAAGGTCGCCTCACTCGCGCCGGGGCCTGCCATGCCGCTTCGTCTCCTCACATCGATTCTGTTCGCGTTTGCAGCAATTGTACTGCTGCACGTGCCGGCGTTCGCCGGCTATCCCGACCATATCGTGAAAATCGTGGTTCCGTTCGCGCCGGGCGGCGGCACTGATGTTGTGGCGCGCACGTTGGCGCAGGAGATGCAGAAGGACCTCGGCGTCACCATCATCATCGAGAACAAGCCGGGGGCGGGCACCATCATCGGCACCCAGAGCGTCGCGACCAGCCCGGCCGACGGCTACACGCTGCTGATGGCGACCTTCGCCAACGCCGTCAATCCGAGCCTTTACCGCAAGCTGCCCTATGACGCGCACAAGGACTTTGCGCCCGTGGCATTGGTGGCGCGCTCGTTCAACGTCGTCGTGGTCAATCCGGCTTCGCCGATCAAGTCGATTGCCGACCTGATCGCGGCTGCGAAGGCCGATCCGGAAAAGCTCTCCTACGGGACCTATGGCACCGGCACCTCGGCGCATCTCGCCGGCGAGTTGTTCAAGCACATGGCGTCCGTCAATCTCACCACCGTCCCCTACAAGGGAAAATTGATCGTTCCCCGGTATTCCTAAGCATTCCCCAACATCACGCTAACCCCTTAGCCCCTTTACAGTTCTTCTCTCTGGCGTACTCAGGCATCAGTAAGCCTCAGTACCCATCACCGGGACACAGCCGGGACACAGAAGGACCAAGACATGCCGCGCAAGCTCCGATCCGCCACTCTCGAAACCCGAACCGCCCGCGCCAAGCTGGCGCAGCAGCGCAAGCCGTACTGGATCGCCGTCGCGCCCGGCATCAGCTTGGGCTACCGCAAGAACGCCGGTCCCGGCGCGTGGAACGTCCGCGCCGCTGACGGCAAGGGCGGCAACTGGATCAAGTCGTTCGGCATCGCCGACGACCGCGAAGATGCCAACGGCGCGACCGTCCTCGACTTCTGGCAGGCCGCCGACAAGGCGAAGGCGCTGGCGCGCGGCGGGGACGCCGACGCCGGACGACCGGCAACGGTCGATGAGGCGTTGACGGACTACGCCGCCGACCTCGCCGTGCGCGGCGCGAACCCGGTCAACGCGAGCCAGCCGCGAAAGCATTTGACGGCGGCGCTTTTGAGCAAGCCGGTCTCGATGCTGGCGGTTCGCGAACTGCGGAGCTGGCGCAACGGCCTCACCGAGGTGATGAAGGCGAGCAGCGTCAACAGGATGTGCAAGGCGCTGAAGGCGTGCTTGAACCTCGCCGTCGCGCACGACGACAGGATCACCAACGCCAAGGCGTGGACCGTTGGCCTCGCCGCGATCCCTGAGGACGACGACACCGAAAGCAATCTGGCGCTGGTCGAGAAGAAGGAGCCCTTGCTGCACGCCGTCATCGCCGCCGCCTATGACGAGGCCGTCACCGCGCCCTATGACATCGATGCCGAGACCTTCGGCATTTACGTCGAAGTTCACGCCGCGACCGGCGCGCGCTCCAGCCAGATCGCCATGCTCGATGTCGGCGACCTCCACGCGACCAATGCGCCGAAGCTGATGATGCCCAGTTCCTTGAAGGGCAAGAACCGCAAGACCCGGACCCGCAAGCCGGTGCCCATCGCGCCCAGTCTGGCGCGGAAGCTGAAGGCGCTCGCAGCCGGACGCGATGCCAGCGAACCGTTGCTGCTGCTCGACGGCAGGCGCTGGAAGAATTCGGGCGAACATCGCCGCCCGTTCGCCGCTGCGGCGAAGGCCGCCAACCTGCCGGATGGCGCGACGATCTATTGCCTGCGACACACCGCGATCACGCGCGCGCTGCTCGCGGGCATCCCGGTTCGCTTGGTCGCATCGAGCTTCGACACCAGCGTTGCGATGATCGAAAAGACCTACAGCAAATTCATCTCCGACCACGGCGACGATCAGATGCGCAAGGCGGTGTTCGACATCGAAGCGCCTGCCGCTGGCAGCAACGTCCTGCCGATGGTTCGGTGATCGGTCGTTTGCAATTGCTGCTCGAAGCAAGGCTTGAGCGCCGCGTGCCAGTTGCAGTGATCGCGCTCGAACGAATTGTGGCGAAAATAAACAAACTTCGCGTTGACGGCTTTTGCGGGGTTGAGTGAAAGAAAAAAGCCGGTAATTCAGGGGTCGCCCAAATAATGGAGCGACAACATGGCACCCCGCACCACAACCCAAGTCACCCACCGCAAGATCGCCAAGCCCACCGATCCCGATGCCGATGTCCTCAGCGTCAGCGAGTTCTGCCGCAAGAACAACATCAGCCTGCAGACCTTCTACAAATTCATCAAGGATATGCCGGAGACGTTCACCATTGGAACGCGCCGGTTGATTTCGCGCGAAGCCGCTGCGCGCTGGCGCGCAGAGCGTGAGGCCAAAGCCAAGGGCAAGGTTCGCGAGACCGCAAGCAAGGCCGCGAGCGCCGCCGCCACCTGACACGCGAACACGACATCAGCCCCGGCGCATTCCGTGCCGAGGCCAAGCGCGCGGAGGACGCGATGGACCGATCATTCGCTGGTGATCGTGGAATTTCCGAAGCCATCGACGCGCTGTACCGCGCCAGCGCCGCTCCGCGCGACCATGAGCGCCTGATCAATCTCGTACAGGTGCAGGTGCGGCATGCATACTCGCTCGGCTATCGCGCAGGAAAACGAAAGTGCCGCAACGAGCCCGACGATGCGAACCAGACTGAAAACGAAAACGCCGCTGCCGGGTAGAGCAACGGCGCTTTGCTTTGTGCTTCGCCGATCAGCCGATGCCAGAGCATCAACCGGCGCAATTCCGCGCCGGTCAACACGAAGGAGCATGTGCAATGACGAGTAAGACAAGGCCACGCGACCTCACGCATCGCACTGAACGAGACATCCGTAACTATGCGCTGCACCTTGCCTTGATGGTGCGCAAGCGCGGCAGCGTGCTGGCCTTGTACGAACGATACGACCCGAAGCGGAAGATCGGCGAGTACCGCACATGGGCCGCCGTCGAGCGGGCGATAGTGCGATACGGTCGCGAGTGGCTGCGTGACCGACCGACGCGCCAACTCAAGGATGAAGCGGAGGCCGTGCATACGGCAGACACCGTCGATGGTGCCGCGCTCGCCGCCATCGACACAGAACTGCGACTGCGGAAAGCAGCAGCCCGCGCCAAGCGCGAAGCCGCCAGCGCCTGAAGCGACAGCGCCAGCCGAAGCAACTCGGCTGGCGTTCGCATTTTGATGGGGTGCATCGTCTCGCCGTGGAACAGCGATCACGGTGTATCCCGATTTCGGGATTGCATCAATGCCGATCACCAGCATCAACCAGCCGATTGATCCAGCCGACGCGATGGCGCGGGCGCTGGGAGATGCGCCATGAGCGGCGATCCGAATGATTTCAACCGGCTGCGCGCACAGTTCTCGCGGCGGGCTAACGCGCGGGAAGTTCCGGCGCTGGCATCGAAGCTCTGCTGGTGGGTCGCCTACGGACACATGGACACCAAACGCCGCAGCGCATTCGTCACCCAAAAGACGCTGGCGGGCGATCTTGGCGGCGTTACCGTCCGATCAGTTCAACGCATGATCGACGTTCTGAAGCCGCTGGGCTTGAACGTCGCGCCGGGGCATGGGCCGGACAAGGCAAGCACCTATTGGATCGGCGAGGCCAACACGACATCCATGTCGCCTATTGAAGCCGACAACACGACATCCATGTCGCCTATTCAGTCCGGCCAAGGCGACACACAAGGCGACATTGGTGTCGGCTCAAGGCGACATTTCAGGCGTCAAAAGGCGACACTGGTGTCGCGCCATATAAAGAACTCTAAGAAGATATCTAAGAAGGTCTCTAAGGAAGAGCGCGGCCCTGCCGCGCGCTCTGCCGATGCCGATAGAGAGAGTGCTACCAGCAGCACCTCCATTACCGCGACAGGAACCGAGGCACCGAATGAGCGCGCTGAAGCGCTCATCGGCACTGTTCCCGAGCCAGAGCAACAACCACCTTCCATCGCGTCAAAAACTATAGGTCGCCCTGCTGCGAACGGCGCGAACGCCGGACGGTCACGCGATCAAGCCTACGCCGCGCTTTGGGCCGCCTATCCGAACCACGTTTCCGAGAATGACAGCAGGAAGCTGTTCGATCAGCTTCTCGATGAGGGCATCGATCCCGACATGCTCATTGCGGGAGCTGCCGAATACGCCGAGCGCTGCCAAGGCAAACCGCCGGAGCAGATCAGGTTGCTCTGCTACTGGCTCCGGGTCCGATGCTGGGAAGATGAAAACCGCCACTGGTCGCGAGCGAGGTGATGACATGACGACGCCCTACAGCCGCGCCACCAGCACCAAGGCCCGCGAAGATGTCACCATGATGCTGCGCCGCTTCGGTTGCGAACAGATCGGCTTTATGGATGACTTCGCCGATCACTCGGTGCTGCTGGCGTTCACGCATCGCGGACGGCAAGTGCAGCTTCGCGCATCGGCCAAGGGCTGGGCCGCGCTGCATCTGAAAGCAAACCCGTGGTCGCGCTCGCGCAAGCTTTCGCAGGCGCAATGGGAGCGGGCCGCGCTCGATCAGGGCATGATCGCGGTCAACTCGATCCTGCGCGATTGGACCAAGGCGCAGGTGACGGCCATCGAAACCGGCCTGATGTCGTTCGAAGCCGTGTTCGCCGTTCACATGCTGCTGCCCGATGGCAGGCCGGTGCTGGAGCGGATCGCTGCGCTGACCGGCATCGAACATCAGGGAGCATCGCCGTGAGCAACCGGGCGCAGCGCCGCAGTGACACGCGGGCATTTCGCCATCAGGTGCAGCATGGTCACATGGTAACGCACTTGGTTGACGCGAAGGCCGACCTGAGCGCCCACCCGATACTGGAGCGGATCGTTGCAGCGTGGCGTGCCGCAATCCCGCAACGCAGGCCGTTCTGCTTCGGATGCCGCGCCAACTTCGCTGACGTGCAGCCGGGCGCATATTTGTTTGCGCTACCGCCCGGCGCTGCCGACATCGCCAGCGTCAGTGTGCTGTGCGTCGAGTGCTGCGATCTGCCGCCCGAGGCGATTGAGCGCGAGGCGGTGAGCCTGTTGCGGCAACTGATCCCGAATGGCCGGTTTCTGGATCGGCGGTGACGATGAAGCCGCATCGGCCATCGACGTTCGCGAGCGCGTTCCCGGTCGGTCGCGGGCATCCGACGCCCGCTGCGATGCTGTCGCGAGACGAGCGCGACCGATATTTGATCGCGGCGGCGGACCACTACTGCGTTGGGTTGAGCGACAATGCAGCGGCGGACTATCTGCTCGCCAAGCTCGGTCTGTATCGAGCGACCGCTTGGCAGCGTGATCGCGCCGAGGCGCTGTGTCCCGCTCGACAGCGAGGCACCATCAGGGAATTTTTTTGGATGATCCTGAAGGCCCGTGATCGTCTGCCCGGCCAGCGGCTGGTGCGCGAGGTGCTGCGGGCGAGCGAGCGAGAGCGGGGGTGACGCCTGCCGCTGTTCTTTCCGCTCCGTCTTAGCGACGGCCTTGGCGGCGGCGGTGCCGGAGAGGACTGGGGAAAATTCCCCAGCCTTGCCACCAGCACCCTTGTTTTTCTTGCCTTTTGTTTTGCCGTCTGGGGAATTTTCCCCAATGTCGCTACTGATTGTTTTGTGATCGACACCCAACACCTTGGCGATCTGCCGGTTCGACCCCGCTTTGTTTTGCCAACTGCCCGCGCCATCGTGTCTCCGATCATCACCGATGACGATGGAGCAGACCACATGGCCGACCAACCGCGACGGTTCTCGATGGAGGCGAACGCTGGCAGCCTGACACCCGGCCCGATAGCGGAGGTCATCGCGCCGACGCCGCTTTCCATTGGCATGAGCCTGCAGCCATCGTTCGATGTGATCGAACTTTTGCCGCCCGCTGCCCAAGGAAAGCTCCATGCCCTGCGTGAGCATGCCGCCGATGCGCACACGGTCATACCGGCAGGCTACGACCTTCAAGCCGCGAGCGCGGAGCGTGTCGCCGATGCGAATGCGAGGAAAAGGCTAACCGACCTCCCGCCCAGCGGCTTCGGCCTCATGCTCGATGATCGTCAAGTTATCGCCGCGCAGAAGAAACTCGACCGGGCAACAGAAAATTTCGAGCGCATCCGGCTGCGCTACGAGACGAAGACGGCGGCATGGCACGCGGCATCAGCCGCGCTGGCGAACGCAGAGGCGTGGCTGAAGCACGGCAGGCCGCCCGGCGTGCAGTTGCTCGACTACGATGGGCCGGAGCCGAAACTGCTGAAGAGCGAGAACGGCTTGCTCGATGCCATCGAGAACCGGCGGCGCAGGGTTCGGGAGCTGAAGGCCGATCTGCATCGCATCCGGTCAAGCCCATTCCCGAGTGCCCACGCGAAGGCGAAGATGCGCGCGCAGGTCGAAGCACTGGCGATGCGATCCGCGCCGGAAGTCTCCCTGCTAATCGAGACCGATGGCGATTTGATCTGGCCAACGATGAGCATCAGGTCGGAGACGGTCGGTTTAGAGCAGCGCGCACTCGCATTCGCTGAAGTGCCCGACGCTTTCGCGCTTGCCGTATGGCTGCACAAAGACGCGCTGATCGCCGCGCTCGACCGCGAGATTTCCACCGAAGCCGATGATAAGGCGGCCTTGACACATGAGGCGCGCGCCAAGGCCGAAGCCGAAGTGCAAGGCGACCTGCTGGCAGTCGAGCGCGATGAAGCGGCGCTGACGTGGTCAGCCATGGAGCAACGCCTGCCGGTCGAATTTCGCAGCGACTGCAATCCGCTCGCGATCTTGCAGGTGCGGCTGGTCACGACACCGCGCGCAGACGCCTTGCCGGGCACCAGCCCGGAGCATGCTTACGATATTCGCGGCGCTGGGCGACAGCGGTGAGCCAAGGATCGTGCAGGCCGTGGGGCGCGTGCCAACTACCTCCCCGGCACTGCACGGGCGCGGGATGGGCGACCGTCCCGCGTCACCTCTATCACGAACCGCGCTGGTGGGCATCGGCTGCTCGACAGCGCGCAGGGAAACGCGGCGGGGCCTCAGGCCCGTTCGATCCGTCGCGTCAGGGCCGAGGTGTCGCGCATGGCATCTCGGCCCACCTCGCTGACCGAGGACAGGCCGTTATAGGTCAACTCGTCAACTGGTTGATGCGGCTTCGGTAAAGACCGTTTCGAGGGGGTGCAGGATCACACGATGAGGACGCGCAAAACCAGTGCCCGGCGCAAGCGGCGCTCGCCCGTGTTCAACACATGGCTGGCGATCCAGAAGCGCGGGCGGGTGTGCGAGCGCTGGCGATCATTTGGAATTTTCTATGCCGATGTCGGCAAGCAACCGTCATGGCGGCATCTGCTGATCCGCGATGACACCAGCGGCGCGTTCGAGCCGGGCAACTGCCGCTGGCAGACCGCGCGGTGGTATCTAAGCCCTCGCGCCCGATAGTTGCTATGATCGCGCGCGCACACATGGAGATGACGCATGGTCGATGATGTCCTCAGGATGCGAGCCACAGTCGTCAGCGAGCAGGCGCTGGCGAACATTCGCGCCATCGGTCGGGAGATCGGCCTTGTCGGCCAGCGCGGCGCTCCCGGCATCAAGACCATCAACACGGAATTTGCGCGGCTGGGGGCCACGGTCAAGACCGTGGGCCGCGAGCTGACATCGGCGATCCCGGCGCTGGGCGGCGTGGGACTGGGCGCGGCTGGCGTCGGCATCGCCATCGGCGCGATGACCCGCACCATGGGCGACGCGGCGAAGCGCGCGGTCGAGCTGAAGCACGCCTCCCGCGAACTTGGGATGTCGGAACGCGATCTTCGCGCGTGGCAGACGACAGCGGAGAAAGCGGGCGTCTCTGCTGAGAGCATGATGTCCGGCATCGAGGGCTTCAAGAAAACGATGGACGGTCTGAAGTACAACATCGGCGGCACCCGCGATGAATTGTACGCGATGGGCGCGGGTCCGCTGGTGGCACGGCTGCAGGCGATCCGCGATCCGGCAGAAAAGCTGCGGGAAATCTTCAGGTTCAAGGACACGCTGCTGACGCAGCCGGACGGCCAGTTCAAGGCGAAGCGCCTGTTCGACATGCTTGAGTTGGGTGGCGACAAGGCGAAGCTGTCGCTGGAGGACTACAACGCCACACTGTCCAAGACGCGCGAGCGCACCAAGGAAGAGACCGAGGCTGCGGAGAAATATCACAAGGCGTTGGTCGATCTTGGCGCGAAGTGGAACGACCTCATCATCAAGGGAGGTGTTCAGCTTTTCCCGAAGCTGACGGAGGCCATCAAATACCTCGAAACCATCTCGGGGTGGCTCGACAGGTTTGAGGAATTCAACCGTGGCCCGACAGGCAAGGGCACGCTGCTTGGGAAAATCCTGCCGGGCTATGACGGGCCGTCTACGAACCCGAGCCAAAGCCCGCGCTCCGGCTACCGACCGCCAGCATCGGACGTGCCAGCAGGCGATGCGTTCAAAAAGTTTCTAAATCCGGGTAACCCGCGCGCGGGCGGCTACAAGCGAACCTCGTTCGGCGACAGCGTCGGCGGCTTCGGCGCAAGCGATGGCCTCAGTGAGTTCAGCCACGCGGTGAAGGACGGCGTGTTCGCGGCGCTGGTCGAATTCCGGTCCTACGTTCAGGGCGGCGCGGCTGGCACCGGCATGATGAACGCATCGCTCTCGGGCGGTGGCGGCGGTGCATCGGGCTTCCGCAGCGGCGGCGGCTACAGCGTGGTGCCGGAGGGCGCTGGCGTGCCGGGAAGTCCGACAGCGAACCTGTCGCCGGGCTCTGGTGGTGCGCAGGGCAGCGATAGCAGCGGCGGTGGTGCCGTCCCGCGTGCCATGGGCAGGCTACCGGGCGGCGCTCGCGGCACCGGCATCAGCAAGGGCGGCGATGGCCCTGCAGGCCCTGCTGGCGATCAGCAAGCGGACACCGCCGACACTTCGAAGACCGGCAATGCGTTCCTGCAGTCGCAGCGCGCGCGCATCAAGGGCGAGCTGGATGCCGACCCGGAATTGCGGAAGCGGTTTGCTGCGATCATCCAGACCGAAAATCCCGGCGCGGGAACGGCGGTTGCCGAGAGCGCCATGAACCGCGCCGCGATGACCGGGCGTTCGCTGCGAAGCATCATCTCGGGCGGGCCGAAGAGTTTCTACGGTCCCGCGCGCCGTGGCCAGATCGAGCCGACGATGCGCAACATGACGGCCAAGACGTTTGGCGAACGCTCCCGGCAGATCGATGAAGCGCTGCGCGGCAGCAATATCATCCGTGGCCACACCGATCAGGGCAGCGCGGGCGACCCGAACTACATCAAGGGCGGCGTCGGCGTGAACGTCAACCGTGAGCGCTTCAACGACTGGGGCGGCCACCGGGGCGTGGAGTATTCGCGGGAGTGGCGCTTGCAGCAGCAGCGGCAGGTCAACGCGGCGGCAGCAGCGCGCCCCGGCGGCGATGTCTGGGGCGGTGGCGCGCGCCCGTTCAGCCGCATCGACAGTGCCGTGGATACCTCAGCGACCGGCGGCATGAGGGCCGAAGGCAGCGTCAATGTCGCGATCACGTCGAACGGCACGGCGGCGACGGCACGGACGAAGACGGACGGCGACCTTTGGCAGAAATCGACCGTCGAGAACTACAGGCAGATGCAGCCGACCAACGTCCCGGCTGGCCGCATCGCCGAAGGTCACGCGGCCTTCGAATGAACGCGGCGAGCCGCCGCCGTCAGTGCATGTGCAGGCGCGCGCCCTTCAGCACCTTGTCCACCGTCGCCTCGATGGGCGCGAAGAATTCCGATGCATCGCCGTACAGCGGCAGCGCGAAGCCGACCTGTGACAGCCGCGCCGCGATCAGCGCCGACAGCCCGCCTTCGCTGGTGATGTTCACGGAAGACAGCTTCCGCAGCACTTGGTCGCTGACCTGATCCAGCGTCTCGGCAATGCGGGTGATGGCATCCGCCGCCGCCATCAGCCGCGCATCGCTGGCCGCTACCGCCTCGATCTCGCGCGCGGACGCGAACAGCACCAGCATTGCGCCAAGCGCGTTGCGCTCGACCTCGATCATGGCGGACTGCTCGGCATCGGTCATGCGGCGCAGGGTATCACACCGCCGACGCGATCAGGCCCGCAACATTGGCGGGGACAATGAATTCCAGCCGAAATCTTGGTTAGACTGCACGCGCCAACGGTGGCTGAAAGTTGAAGCTCGGGCGTCGTCCGGGCTTCAACCGGAGCAAGCCGCCAATGCGAACCACCAAGCCCTTCACCGTCATCCAGAACGGCAAGCCGCTGTTCACCGTCCACGCCTATTCGCTCGATCAGGCGCGGGCCATCGTCGCGGCCAAGGTCACGGGCGAGACCATCGTCGTCGCCGTCTCGCTAAACCCGGCGGTTTCCGCCGCCTTTAACGGAGCGAGCCGATGATCCCCGACACCAAGAACGGCCTTCCCGCAATGGCCTGCGTCTCAGCGATGCAGAAGGGCATCCGTCGCGGCCTTGAGCGCGAAGCGATGGAGTTCGCTTGCGAGCTGATCCACACCTCGAAAGCGTTTCACTCGATGGTCTGCAACCGCCTCGAAGTCATTTGCCACGAAGACCTCGACACGCTGGCAGCCCCGCACGTCTTCCCGTTCGTCGCCGCATCGCTCGCGGCATCACGGGACCGCTACAGCAAGTCCATCGGTGAAGCCCGCCTGATGGTCGGCAACTGCATCAGGATCATGTGCCGGTCGCCGAAGTCACGCGCGGGCTGCCACTTCGCGGCGGCCATCGGTCTACGGTCAATGCTTGAGAACTTCGCGCCGACGATACCCGACTACGCGCTCGACATGCACACGATGAATGGCAGGGCGATGGGGCGCGGCTTGCAGCACTTTCGCGATGAAGGCGCGCGGCTGGTGCCGCCGCCGACAGAGCCGGACGCCTACGAGGCCGACGCCTACCGGCTTTGGGCGATCAAGCAGCAGGGCAAGTAGCCAAGGCTCCTATTCCGTGACATTATTTGGCGTCACGGAACAGGAGCGAGCCTCAAATGCCGAGACCTCCGCTTGGCGAAAAAGCCATGACCGATGCAGAGCGCCAGCGGAAGCGACGCGAGCGCCAGCGGGAAGATCGAGAGGCCGCGCTGGCGGCTGGCAGCATATCGGACGACCCTCGACTGGCGAAGGCGTTCAGGGAGAACGAGCGGCTGCGCCAACGTCTCAGAATGTTCGAAGGGGCGGCGATGGCGGGCAAGCGGCTCGACCTCAAGCTTGGTGACATGTTGCGTCAACTCAGCGAGGCAACCGCAGCGGCGGACGGCGTCAGCTTCAATGCAATCAGCAAGATCGCAAAGGCCCTGCATCCTGATTACAGGCCGAGCGATGCCGAGCGAGAGGAAGCGTTCAAGGCGTTCAGCCAAATCATGGGTAAGACACGACGCCGTTAGGCGCTGACCGCCGCCGCCGGTCGCGCCTGCGTCAGCACCGGCAGCGGGCGCTTGGCGCGCGCGGCTTCCGAGATGTCCATCGCATCATGCCGCGCGACGATCCCGCGCCAGCGATCACTCAGCTTGCAGACCGCCCGCTTCGGATAGCGCTGCACGTCGAGCAAGCCGAGCGCGTTCAATTCGTCCAGACCGGGCACGATGATCCTGATCGAACCGACGACGCGAAACTGATCCGCGTAGATCACGGCGCTGCCGTCGCCTTGGCGCGCGATCTCCTGCTCGATGAACAGCAGCAGGCGGCGCGACGACGCGCGCAGCACTTCATAGGCCGGGCTTTGCAGTCGATCCATGATGGTCTCCTTTCGGGTTTTTGAGCCCCCGTCCGACCTCGTATGCCTTCTGGCCTTGAAAGCACGAAGCAATTTCCGGCCACCTCTCCGAAATCTCGGAGAGGTCATCCGACAGCGGCCACTTCTCCGAAATCTCGGAGAAGTCATCCGCCAGCAGCCACCTTGCCGAAATCTCGGCAAGGTCGTCCTCATGCATCAGCGTCGGCTTGACGATCCGGCGCATCCGTTCTGACTTTGAAAACACGAAGCAATTTCCGGCCACCTCTGGGAGATTTCCCATAGGTCGTCTGTCATAAGCATCGGCTTGGCGATCCCGCGCATCCGTTCTGACTTTGAAAGCACGACGCTATTTCCTGCACCCTATCCGAGATTTCGGAGAGGGTTTCCGACAGCAGCATCGGCTTTGGCGATCCGACGCACTACCGCACCGACCTCGACGTTGAAAGCACAAACCGATTTCCGGCCTTCTCTTGGAAATTTCCAAGAGATGAGTTCAAAAACCGCCCTCAATGCAACGTCTCGCGCTCCGGCTCGACGCCGCGCATCATCGCTGCCGCAAACCTGCGCCAGCCCCGCGAAGCCGCCGCCCTGCGGCAATCGTCGCAATGATGGTCAGACGCCGACACGTTCGCGCGCTGGCACTGCGCGCACCTCACGATGCGTTCCATTCGGAGCCTCCGCTTCGTCCTCTGCATCCGCGATCCCGTTCAGCGTCTTGGCAATCCCGACGCGCACATCGGTCACCCATCGTTCCAGCTTGCGTCTGGTTGGCAGATCGCCAACCGGCGCGCACTGCGCGGGCATCGATGACAGCGCCGACAGGACCACGCCAGCGATGGCTTCGACGCGGGCCTCATGCTCGACACCGGGGATCAGCGTGGCCTTGCGTTCGGCAACGCGAAGCTGCACCAGTTCGGCCTTCGCTTGCTGCAGCGCCACGTCAGCAGCGCCGCGAGGCGATAGCTTGCGGGCTTCCCGCAGATGTTTCAGGTAGGCCATGCGACAGGCGTCCTGATCGAAGCGACCGTCCGCGAGCTTCGTGATCACGCCCATCGCTATCAGCTTGTCGAGGTAGCTGCGCACGCAGCCCAGATGCACCGCCAGCGCGCCTGCCGACACCGGCTCGCTTGCACCCGGCTTGCGGATGTAGCGCACATAGCCCTGCACCAGATCGACCAGCCGGTACCGTCCCGGTGCCATCGGCTTGAACGCGCCGTTCCGCTGCAGCCGCTTCAGCTCGGCTGGCCCTTCCAGCAGCAGCAGCAGCATCGCCTGCTCCGCGCTCACGGTCCCGGCTTGCGGTTCGTCTGCCATCGCATTTTCCCTATTCCGGTTTGTCCACTTGGACAAACCGGCGTCTTACCCGCGCGGGTAAGACGAGGCCATTTCATCGACCCAAATCGGACGCATGTGTCCGATCTGCCTGCATGGTCCGCCTTCCGCTTGCGACCCGTCGCCAATCTGCCGGGCTTCTTCTCGGCGACATCGGAAGGCCGGTGCCAGTTGTATAGCAAGCCATACAACCATGCCGCCGATCCCCGCGCCGTGGCAAGCGCCCGCCACCACGAAGTGCCTGAGTTGTAATATATTTAAGGCAGGCGGTCGCGCGGTCCCCGCAGTTCCTCACGCCCTCCAGAGGACCCTGCGACGATGATGAGGGGTAAACCGCCCGGCAAGCAAAAGCCGGGCAGTTTCGCCAGCGCTCGCGCATCAGACTGATAGTCGCACCGCATCACCATCAGTCGCGACGGCAGGCACCGCCAGCACCACCGCGTCACCATCGCGTCACCATCGCCAGCGCTCGCGCAGACCGCAGTCTTCCCGACATCGGGAAACCTTGTCAGAGACTAAACAAGGTTCAGCACCGCCATCACGCGCGACCGGCAACGGCCCGTATCGACAGCGGACGGCATCGCGGCATCACCGCCGCGACATCATTCCGCGCTCCGCCCTTCTCGTTGCCGCTGAATGACATAGGATCGGTGCGAGAAGAGGCCGTCATAGTCGCGGAAACGCAGGGCCAACCGCCAAACATCGGCAACATCGACCATCCCAAACACCTCTTTGGGAATTTTAGCGCGAGTTAACCCTCTGATCCCGACATTTCCGAACTCTAAGCCTAAGAGGCTTGGGTACCACTCGTCATGGACCAAGCGGTTGCGAGCGGCTTTGTCGGTCCAGAACATATCGACCCCCTCAACCAATTCTTCGAGGTCGTACCCGTCGATCCCGAGCGAGCGGATCAAGGACAAAACCTGATCCTTCGCATCTTGAGCTTTCAGGACGGCGACCGCCTTCAATTCGTCATCGCCGAGCATTTCCGACACCAGCTCCAGCAAGCTCGCCTCGCACAATGCGAAGGTAATCACCAAGTTGCCGAGCGCCCGCACGAACGGACGAAAGTGTTCATCGACAAGATCGGGCTGGTCGTCATCGGTGTTTGTGCATGTCGTCAACGCAGCGGTTCTCCAAGATACAGCGACAGCGGCGCATCCTGCACAATCGAACAGGCATCTTCCCGGTTGATCTTGGTCCGCACCATCGTCACGGCCTTTGCCGCACGGTCGAAAGTCAGCGTTTGGCGAATGCACACGTCTGGCAACGCCTCAGCGACCACGCTCTGGTCATCAACCTTCGTGATGCGGAATGACTTGCTGTACATCGAAAGCAGCGGCCCGCCGCTCAGCGACATCACATCGGCTTGCTGCAGATCACAGTTCTTTTCAGCCGCATCGCAGACAATGCGAACGGCATTGACCTTGTTGGCCAAGTCGCCACCTCGCCAACTGCCGCTCGCGCTGAGGTAAGGGTACTGCCGGTCGGCAAGCTTGTCGTTGAAGTTGAAGTTTGTGCTGGCGCGAGCGTCTTGCTCGGTAAGGCCGCGCCCGTACCAGCCCGCGCTGCCACCGATCACGATCCCCAAGAGCAACCACAGTGCAGGCTTCATTTTCCATCCCCCTGTGACAGCGTAGACCGGGTTCGACGGCGGCGGGCGCAGTGTTCGCCGGTATCCACAGTCTCGGCGGACGCGAGCGGGTCACCACGGCGCGCCCTTACAGCCATCACGCCATCGCCAGCGCTCGCCGCGAACGGAGCGTCGCGATGCTCCAGCAGCGAGACTGACCCATTGATAAGCGGAACCGATTTAAACGGTCGTACAGCGGCCCGACGCGGCAGGGGCTCCAGACACCGGGCACCAGCGCCCGCGCTCACAGGCGGCCACGCGCCGCGATCCGCCGGGCCATCGGCTTGAACCCCATGCATCAGGGCTCGAATTCTCGCCGGGACACGCGCAGGACACGCGCCCGGAGCGTTTTCCACAACTTATTCAAAACACAGCGATATTTCGGCAACAGGGAGCTAAGTCGTTCACCCTACAAGGGCGCGGCGCCCGCGATCACTGACCTGATGGGCCGCCAGATCCAGGTGATGTTCACCACGGTGGCAAGCTGCGCGTCGCTGGTCGAGGCCGGGCAGCTGCGTGCGATCGGAGTCACTTCGGCCGAGCGTTCGGCCTCGTTCCCGCAATTGCCGACGGTCTCGGAAGCCGGCGTATCCGGCTACGCCGCGGAATCCTGGTACGGCCTTTACGCACCTGCAAACACGCCGCCTGAGATCATCGACCGCCTGAACAAATCCGCCGCCAAGGCCGTGCAGGCGGAGGCCTTCAAGAGGCTCAGCGTCAATGAGGGCCTCGTGATGGTGGCCCAGCCGCCGGCCGAGCTCGACCGTTACTTTGCCGGCGAAGAGGCGCGCTGGCGCAAAGTGATCAAGGACGCCGGCATCAAGGCCGAATAGGCGGCATGCGCCAGATGACGATCACGTCTTTTTGCGTCGCATTGCCGTAACCGTGATTCTAGACGCAACGCACGGGTTCCTGGATCGTTGAGATTCAACGGAACTTCCCGCCTTATTCCGTGCGTTAAAGAGTAGGCCATGTGGATTCTGTTGCTGCTGCCGTTCATCGGCTTGCTGTGGGTGCCGTTCTATAATTTCCTCGAGCCGTCGCTGTTCGGCTTTCCCTTCTTCTACTGGTACCAGCTCGCCTGGGTGCCGATCTCCTCGCTGTTGATCTGGCTGGTCTATCGCAGCCGCCGGCCCGACGCCGACGAGACGCGGTGAGGGGACGGCCATGACCGATCATATCGCCTGGGTGGCGCTTTCCGTTTTCATCTTCTTCTTCGCCCTCGTCACCGTGATGGGCTTCTTCGCTGCGCGCTGGAAATCCGGCCCGGTCAGCGAGCATCTCGACGAATGGGGCCTCGGCGGCCGCCAGTTCGGCACCTGGATCACCTGGTTCCTGGTCGGCGGCGATTTCTACACCGCCTACACCGTGATCGCGGTGCCGGCGCTGGTCTATGCGGTCGGCGCCTACGGCTTCTTCGCGCTGCCCTACACCATCATCGTCTATCCCTTCGTATTCGCTGTGATGCCGGTGTTGTGGAAGAAGGCGCATGCCAACGGCTACGTCACCGCCGCGGATGTCGTCCACGGCGCCTACGGTTCGCGCAGCCTCGAGCTCGCGGTGGCGTTGACCGGCCTGGTTGCGACCATGCCTTACATCGCGCTGCAGCTGATCGGCATGGAGGTCGTGATCAAGGCGATGGGCTTGACCGGCGAATTGCCGATCATTGCGGCCTTCGTGATCCTCGCGCTTTATACTTACAGCTCCGGCCTGCATGCGCCGGCGCTGATCGCCTTCGTCAAGGACATCATGATCTACATCGTGGTGCTGACGGCGGTGATCGTGGTGCCGACCAAGCTCGGCGGCTATGGCGCGGTGTTCTCGGCCGCCAACGACGCCTTCACGGCGAAGGGCGGCGCTACCGGACTGACGCTGAAGCCCGGGCAATATCTGCCCTATGCGACGCTGGCGCTCGGCTCCGCGCTCGCCGCCTTCATGTATCCGCACACGCTGACCGGCATCTTCGCATCGAAGTCGGCGGATACGATCCGCAAGAATGCGATCCTGCTGCCGGCCTATACGCTGTTGCTCGGTCTGATCGCGCTGCTCGGCTACATGGCCTATGCCGCAGGCATCAAGGTGACGTCGCCGAACGACGTGGTGCCGACCTTGTTCAAGACGCTGTTCCCGGAATGGTTCGCGGGCTTCGCATTCTCGGCGATCGCGATCGGCGCGCTGGTGCCGGCGGCGGTGATGAGCATCGGCGCCGCCAATCTGTTCACCCGCAATGTCTGGAAGTCCTACGTCAATCCGGACATCTCGCATGCCGGTGAGGCGTCGGTGGCCAAGATCACGTCGCTGGTGGTGAAGGTCGGGGCGCTGGCCTTCATCCTGTTCCTGCCGACGCAATATGCGCTCGACCTGCAACTGCTCGGTGGCCTCTGGATCGTGCAGACGCTGCCGGCGCTGGTGTTCGGCCTGTTCACCGTCTGGTTCCGCGCCGAGGGCCTGCTGCTCGGCTGGGCCGCCGGCATCGGCTGGGGCACGTACACGTCATGGAGCAACGGGCTGAAGCCGCTCGCCAGCATCTTGCTCGGCGGTTCCAGCTACAGCTTCTATGTCGGGCTCGGCGCGCTCTTGCTCAACATCGTGGTCGCGGTGGCGGCGACCGTCGTGGTCGGCCTGATATCACCCGCCAAGCGCAGCGCGGCGGCCTGAGCCGTCGCCGGCATCTGGTGGGATGGCGACAAGTCGCGCGGTCAGCCGCGCGACTTCCGCCTTGGTCTTGTCGATCGCGGCGTCCTTCACCGGCCCGTAGCCGCGGATCTCCATCGGCGCTTTTGCAATCGCAACGAGATCGGGCAGGCGGGTCTTGTCGAGATTGCCGATGATCGTATCGATCAACGTCTCATACCAGCCGATCAGCGCGCGCTCGGCGCGGCGCTCCGCGGTGTAGCCGAACACGTCGAGCGGCGTGCCGCGCAGCCCTTTCAGGCCCGCGAGCCATCGCAGTGGCGTCTGGATCCACTGGCCGAATGCGCGCTTGCGCGGCCGTCCCCGCGCATCGTGGCGACCCGGCAGCAACGGCGGCGCAAGATGGTACTGCACCGTGAAGTCGCCATCGAATTCTTTGCTGAGCTCGTCGAGGAAGCCCGTCTGCATATGTAGCCGCGCCACCTCATACTCGTCCTTGTACGCCATCAGCTTGAACAGCGACCGCGCCACGGCGTCGGTGAGGGGGAGATTAGCCTCGCCGCGAGCTCGGTCCGCCTCTCCCGCTTGCGCATCGATAGATGCGTTACGGGTGGGGGCTCTCTCCGCAATACGACTCGTGGAGACACGCCCACCCCAACCCTCCCCCGCAAGCGGGAGAGGGGGCGCTCCTCCTTCGCGGTCGCTGCCCAGCGCCGCCTCGGCGCGGCGGACGCGCTCGACCGTCGCGCGATAGCGCGCGGCATAGACCTCGTCCTGATAATCGCGCAGGAAATCGGCGCGCCGTGCGATCATTTGCTCCAGCGTTTCGGGTGCGTTGGCGTCGGCATTCTCGGCTTTCGGCAAGAAGTCCGGATCGGCAAAGGCGAGCCGGCCCCAGGCCAGCGCCTGCTTGTTGCGCTCGACCGCGACGCCGTTGAGCTCGATCGCGCGGGTCAGCGCGTCGAGCGAGACCGGCACCAGGCCTTGCTGCCAGGCGAAGCCGAGCATCATGATGTTGGCGTACACGCTGTCGCCGAGCAGCCGCTCGGCCAGCGCATTGGCGTCGATCGCGGTGAGGTTGCCTGATCCGATCACCCGCTCGATGGCGCGCAGCCGCACCGGCGAGGCGAGGTCGGCGTCACGGAAGCGCACCACATCGCCGGTCGGCATTTCAGCCAGATTGACCGCGGCGCGCATGCCCCTGCGATAGGTCCCGGAGGCCTTGGCCGACGAGCTCACGACGAGATCGCAGCCGATCAGCGCGTCCGCCGCGCCCTGGTCGATCCGCACCTGGTGCAGCGCCTCGGGCGCTGCCGCAAGCCGCAGATAGCTCAGCACGGGGCCGAACTTCTGCGCGAAGCCGGTGAAGTCGAGCACCGAGACGCCGCGGCCCTCGAGATGCGCGGCCATCGCGATCAGCGCGCCGACCGTGATGACACCGGTGCCGCCGACGCCGGTCACCAGCAGATCGTAGGGCTTGTCGAGCGGCGCAAGCTCCGGCGCGGGCAGCGCAGCGGCACGCGCGAGCGGATCGATCGCGCTTGCGCCCTTCGCCCGCCGCTTGCCGCCCTCGATGGTGACAAAGCTCGGGCAGAAGCCGTTGAGGCAGGAAAAGTCCTTGTTGCAGGTCGAGAGGTTGATCTTGCGCTTGCGGCCGAACGGCGTCTGCTTCGGCTCGACGCTGAGGCAGTTGGATTCCACCGAGCAGTCGCCGCAGCCCTCGCAAATGAGGTCGTTGATGACGGCGAAACGCGCGGGATCCGTGATCGTGCCGCGCTTGCGCCGCCGGCGTTTTTCGGTGGCGCAGGTCTGCTGATAAATCAGCACGGTGACGCCCGCGATCTCGCGCAGCTCGCGCTGCACGGCGTCCATCTCCTCGCGCGGATGGATGGTGACGCCTTCGGGCAAATCCGCCGGCGAGAACTGCGCGGGGTCATCGGACACCAGCGCGATCCGCGAAACGCCTTCGGCACGGACGCAGTGCGCGATCGCGTGCACGCTGACCGGACCGTCGACCGGCTGGCCGCCGGTCATCGCCACAGCGTCGTTGAACAGGATCTTGTAGGTGATGTTGGCCTTCGCGGCGATCGCCTGCCGGATCGCCATCGAGCCCGAGTGATAGTAGGTGCCTTCGCCGAGATTCTGGAACACATGGCTATTGCCAGTGAATCTCGACGACGCCGCCCAGTTGACGCCTTCGCCGCCCATCTGGATCAGCGACGAGGTCTCGCGGTCCATCCAGCTCGCCATGAAGTGGCAGCCGATGCCGGCCAAGGCCTTCGAGCCCTCGGGTACCTTGGTCGACGTGTTGTGCGGGCAGCCCGAGCAGAAATACGGCGTCCGCGTCGCGCCCGGCACGGCGATCGTGCGGTCCTGCTCGGGCGCAAGCGCGGCAACGCGGCGCGCGAGTTGCAGCTCCGGGAACATCGGATCGAGCCGCCGCGCCAGCACGTCCGCCAGCATCCGGGGCGACAACTCGCCGATCCAGGAGATCAGCCGCGCGCCGTTTTCGTCATGCTTGCCGACCATCCGCTCCGGCTTCGACCCGGGATAGTCGTAGAAATATTCCTTGAACTGGCTCTCGATGATGCCGCGCTTCTCTTCGACCACCAGGATCTCGCGCTTGCCCTTCACGAACTCCATCGCATCGTGCAGCGCCAACGGCCACACCATGCCGACCTTGTAGATGTCGATGCCGAAGCGGCGGCAAGCGGCCTCATCGAGGCCGACCAGCCGCAACGCCTCCATCAGATCGAGATGCGCCTTGCCTGTCGTGACGATGCCGTAGGTCGCATCTCTGATGTCGTAGATGCGGCGGTCGATCGGATTGGCTTTTGCGAAGGCGTAGACCGCGTGCTTCTTGGCCTCCAGCCGCTCCTCGATCTGCGGCCCCGGCAGATTCGGCCAGCGATAATGCAAGCCGCCGGGCGGCGGCACGAACTCTGGCTGCGCGAAGACGCGCGGCGGCGCAAGCTCGACCGAGGCACCGGATTCGACGATCTCCGAGATCGCCTTGAAGCCGACCCACATGCCGGAGAACCGGCTCAGCGCGTAGCCATATTCGCCGAATGCGAGATATTCGCCGACATCGGCCGGATGCAGCGTCGGCATGAACCAGCTCATGAAGGCGACGTCGGACTGGTGCGGCATCGAGGACGACACGCAGCCATGATCGTCGCCGGCGACAACGAGCACGCCGCCATGCGGCGAGGAGCCATAGGCATTGCCGTGCTTCAGCGCATCGCCGGAGCGATCGATGCCGGGGCCCTTGCCGTACCACAGCCCGAACACGCCATCGACCTCTCGGTCTTTTTGCGTCTCGACCTGCTGCGAGCCGAGCACCGCGGTGGCAGCGAGGTCCTCGTTGACCGCGGGCAGAAATTCGATGCGGCTCTGCTTGAGCCGCTCGCCGATCTTCCACAATTCGAGATCGACGCCGCCGAGCGGCGAGCCGCGATAGCCGGAGATGAAGCCCGCGGTGTTGAGGCCTGCGGCGCGGTCGCGCCTGATCTGGTCGAGCGCGATGCGCACGATCGCCTGCGTGCCGGTGAGGAAGACGCGGCCGCGTTCGCGGCTGTAGCGCTCGGACAGCTGATAGGCGTCGAGCAGCGGCATCTGGCCCATGACTGAGCCTCCTGGAATCGCAATTTCTGATCCGACAACGCTATGCCTGGGGGCCTGGTAGGTCTTACCTATCTATTCTTCACGATTACCAATTGTGGTAGATTATTTCGAAATTGAAAGGAAATCGGTACGTTATACCGAAACGAGAGTTGCCCGATGGTTGAAGAGCAAGACGAAAAAATCCTCGCCGAGTTGCAGAAGGACGGCCGCGCTACCAACCAGCAGCTTGCGGAAACCGTCGGCATGTCGACCTCGGCGTGCTGGCGCCGGGTCCGCGCGCTTGAGGAGTCCGGCGTCATCTCCGGCTATTCGGCGCTGGTCGCGCGCCAGCAGGCGGGCTTTGCGACGTCGGCGATCCTGCACGTTTCGCTGGAGCGGCACGACGTCAAATTCGTCGACGAGTTCGTCGCGCGGGTGATGCAGCGCCGCGAGGTGCTGGAATGCTTCGCGACCACGGGCGATGCCGACTATCATTTGCGCGTCGTCGTGCGCGACATGGACGCCTACAATAGATTCCTGGACGAGTTCATGTTCCGCATCCCCGGCATCCGCCACGTCCGCACCAATGTGATCCTGAAGGAGATCAAGACCGGCGTGGCGCTGCCGTTTTGAGGTGTGCCGCGACGGCCACGCCACATGCGCGCTGTCGTCCCGGCGCAGGCCGGGATCCATAACCACGAATGCGCATTATTGCGCGGCACTGGAACGACGGATCCCGTCCACGACATCCGCTGCGGAGTATGGGTCCCGGCCTTCGCCGGGACGACGATGTTGATGTAGCACTAGGATGGGTAGAGCGCAGCGAAACCCATCATCGTGCCGCGGATGGGTTGACCGGTGCCGCGTCGCTCGATCCATCCCGCGCCTCTGCTGATGCGCTCCTCGCCAGGATCATGAAGACCATGACATGGCTGACCAGCAGCAGCGGCACGTAGAGCGCGGGAATATAGATGCCGGCGCCGAACAGGCCGGGATCGCCGATCTTCACGCCCATATAGTAGGCGTTGAGAAGACCCAGCGTGCCCCAGACATTGAAGATCCACACCATCGGCATGGCAATCGACCAGCGCCAGGACAGTGCGGTCATGGCAAGCAGTGCGAGCGCGGCAGCGATGAGATCGCCCCATCCGACCTGGCCGGCGAAATCCGCACTCAGCTGCGGCGACACGAACCCTGTCACCATGAAGTTCATGCCTAAAAACCTGAACGCATGGAAAGTCGCGAGAAGTCTCAACGCGTCATAACGCGGCATCGCGCGGAGCGCGGGCCAGACATAAATGACGGCCACCACGGCACTGGTCAGGAAGGCGCCGGCGACGCTGAGGACGAATGGCAGGTTGAAGCTGGGGGGCACGGTCGGTTTCCTCGGTGATTGTCGATCCGGTTCGGTTGGCTTGCGTTCAAGGCTTGACGCTCAAGGCTTGGCCAACAGCAGGCGGAGCGGCAGCAGCGGGCCGACCGCGATGTAGTCGTGGTCCATCAGGTCCTGCTTGGCGAGCGGCAGGCCCTCCATGATCGCGTGCGCCTCGGCGGTATCCTTGGCATCGAGCAAAAAGACGACGCCGCGCCCGTCGGATTTCGAATACCATTCGCGCACCTTGCCATTGAGATAGAGCTGCACGGTCTGACGGATTTCATCCGGCATCACGGCCATCACCTGTTCGCGGGTGACGCCCGGCTTGACGGTGAGGATGACCATCACGCCGGTGGTGATGGTGGAGGTGGCTTGTGCCTGGGCAAGGGAAGGAGCGGTCATGGAGGTTAAGCCTGTCAAAGTGAGGGTGAGGGCGAGGAGGGTGTGACGGAATGCTTTCATTGGTCGCATGTCTCCGCTCACGACGGATGTCGTGATGTCGAATGGAGCAGCGCGCGTCGCGGTGCGGCTGCTTGTGCCTCCGATGTACGACCGCTTTCCGTGTGCGACTATTCGCGATAATGTTGACGGGCCATGAAGCAGAACTTCACAGTCCGGCACGGTGCCCTTGACGGGGTCGAGGCGTTCCTGGCCGTCGCGCAGCACCGCAGTTTTCGTCGCGCCGCCGCCGAGCTCGGGGTGACGCCGTCGGCGATCAGTCAGGCGGTGCGCGCGCTCGAGGCTCGGGTCGGCGCCGTGCTCTTTATCCGCACCACCCGCAGCGTCGGCCTGAGCGAAGCCGGCGAACGATTTCTGGCGCGCGCACGGCCTGCCTTCGAGGAGCTGGTCGCCGCAAGCGGGGCGGCGCGTGAGCTCGGGCAGAAGCCGGCCGGGCTGTTGCGTCTCACCGTGCCGCGCTCGGTGGTGCCGATCCTGCTGGAGCCGCTGATCGCCTCATTTTGCAAGGCCTATCCCGAAATCGAGGTCGAGCTCGCCGCCAGCGAGGAACTGGTCGACATCGCCGCCGAGGGTTTTGATGCCGGCATCCGGATGGGCCAGTTCATCAACCCGGACATGGTCGCGGTGCGCCTGACGAAGCCGTTCCCCTTTGCCATCGTCGGCAGTCCGGACTATCTCGCGCACCGCGGCCGGCTCAGGCGTCCGGACGATCTGCGCGAACACACCTGCCTGCGGCTGCGGCGATCGAACGGCGGGCTGGCGCCATGGTCGCTGAACGACGAGGGGCGTTCGATCGAGCTGGCCGTATCGGGATCCTTCATCGGCCATGACTTCCCGACGCTGGTCGGCGCGGCCATCGAAGGTGTGGGGCTGGCGCAGGTGCCGGCACCGCTGATCACTGGCGCCGTGAAGGAGAAGAAGCTCATCCGCGTGCTGGAGCCGTTCGCGCCGATCACGCCGGGCGTGTTCCTCTATTATCCCGGCCATCGCCAGATCATGCCGAAGCTGCGGGCCTTCATCGATCACGTGAAGAGCCGGCCGACGGCCGCGCGCTGAGCTCAGTCCGGAATGACGGTGAGGTGAGCACGTTGGTCAGGCTCCCTCCCCCCTTGCGGGGGAGGGTTGGGGAGAGGGGTAAGCCGTGGGCTCAGCCGTTCGATGAGCGCATTGCCCGCGCAAATTTCGTTTGGCTTGTCGTCGCGACAGATGCGGAGAACGCGCGTCGTGTGGCACCCCTCTCCCTAGCCCTCCCCCGCAAGGGGGGAGGGAACCCTTTCGCCGGTGGCTCCCTAACGCGCCAATCACTGAGTCCAAGGATGGGTGGAGCGACTTATCCGCTGTAGCTCGAAGGGCGAAGGCGGAAGCGATACCCATCATCGTGCCACAGATTCGAAATTGATGGGCTTCGCTGCGCTCTACCCATCCGACGCCGCTGGAATGGCGAGAAGTCTACGCGCGCTTCTGAGGATGCCAGTCGGGCACCGTCTTGATCATGTGCCAGACCAGCAGGTCGAGAGCGCGGGTCATGCCCTCTCGCGATCTGGTGTTGGTGAACGCCGACCAGCAGAAATCGCCGCTGGTTCGCACCGAGATCGTCGTCGTTCCGTCCAGCAGGCCGCTGTGCCACCAATTGTTGTTCGCTGTGATGAACAGGCCCTTGGCATAGCGAGGGTTGATGGCGCTGGGGGTGCTCATGACGCGGAGGCTGTCGTCGGTCAGCAGCTGCTCGGTGTCCTTGAAGCCGTCGATATGGACGAACAGAGTCGTCAAATCGCCCGGCGTCGCAATCCAGCCGCCGTGAGAATCCATCCGGGCGACGTTCATCCGGTAGGGATCGCCGCCGGTCTGGCTGTAATATCTGACCTCGTTGCTTGCCCGCTCACTTAGCTTATTGCCGGCAATCTGCATATCGGCGATGCCGCATCGCTTCAGGACGGAGTCCTTGATGTATTGTTCGTAGCTCTGGCCGCTGAGCTTCTCGATCACGCGTCCGAGGATGCAATAGCCGAAGTTCGAATAGGCGTAGGACTCGCCTGGAGGGTTGGTGAGCGGCATATGCTCCAGCGTCCAGCTGATCAGCTCGCGATGCTTCATGTCCTGGTTCATGAACATCGGATCGCGAAACTGGTTTCCCCAGGTCCCGGTGGTGTGGGTCAAGAGATGCTCGGTCGTGATCTGCTCGACAAGCGAGCGAGACGAGCCTGACGGCATCAAGCTTTGCAGGGTGGGCGTCGTCGGGTAGTCCTTGCCGAGAATGGAGTCTGCGCCGAACACATAGTCGCCGAGCCGCAATTTGCCGGCTTCGACCAGGGTGAAGATTCCGGTCGAGGTCACCGGCTTCGAGATGCTCGCGATCCGGAAGCGGTGTTGCGGCGTCAATGCTTCACCGGTCTCCCGATTCGCAACGCCGAACGCCTCCACATAGACGGGCTTTCCCTTGATTGCGACAGCGATGGAAAGACCGGGGACGTCGTACTCCTTCATGAAGTCGGTGGCCAGGCCAGCCATCTGCTGGCGCTGCTCCGATGTCGGAAGTTCGGCGGGCTGCTCGGCAAGCGCCGGCGACGGGCCGTACGCCATCCCCGCGGCGGAGAGTAACGAGCCCTGAAGCAATGTTCGGCGTGAAAATGGCATGGTTGCCTGTCCTGTGCAGAGAACGGGTGGCCGCACCGTATTGCGGTTGTCCTGCGTCTGTCACATCAAGAAAAGCGGTTGTGTGACCCCGTCACGATGGCCCGACGGGCAAATCGGCAAAAGCTGTCAATGTCGCGAGATTGTGGACGTGTGACTCACCGGCGACCACACACGGTGTCGTCCCGGGCAAGCGAAGCGCGACCCGGGACCCATAACCACCGATGGTCATCGTTGCGCGATGCTGGGGCCGCAGCTCGCTTCAACAACGCGACCCTGTGGTTATGGGTCCCGGCTTTCGCCGGGACGACGAGATGGAGGGAAGCGCGCACTTGGGCTCTACCACCGTCACGCTGAGGAGGTCGCGAAGCGGCCGTCTCGAAGGGTCGACGGCCACAAGCCGGGCCGTGCATCCTTCGAGGCGCGCCCAGCGGCGCAAGTGCGCCGCAAGGCTCGCACCTCCAGCGACAAAGGCAAAGCCTTTGCGCGGGGATGACGGGACGAGCAATTGTGCGCGATGGACGCTGGTGGGCAAGTCGCCCACCCTCACACCGTCTCCCTCACGAACCTGTTGCGCAATGTCCCGATGCCGGTGATGTCGATCTCGACCACGTCACCGTCCCTGAGGTCCGGCGAGGCGCCGTCGGTGCCCATCCAGATCACGTCGCCGGGCGACAGCGTAAAGTATTTCGTCAGCTCGACGAGAAACGGGACGATTCCGAAGATCATGTCGTTGGTGTGGAAGCGGCCGGTCTCCTTGCCGTTGACGCGGATTATGGTCTCCATGCGGTCGAGATCGACGTCGGTCTCGATCCAAGGGCCCATCGGCTTGAACGTGTCGGCGTTCTTCGACCGCCACAGCCCGCGATCGGCCTTCTGCCAGCTGCGCTCGGAGACGTCGTTGCCGATGGTGTAGCCGAACACGCAGTCCATCGCATTGGCTTCGGTCAGGTGCTTGGCTTTCCTGCCGATCACGACGACGAGCTCGCCCTCATAATGGATCTTCTCGGTCGCACTTGCGGGGATCACGACATCATCGTCATGGGCGATCAGCGCGTTCTGCGCGCGGTAGCCGATCTCGGGGTGGTCGGGCACGTTCGGCACCGTGCCGACCTTGTCGGCGGCTTCCTTGAGATGCTTCAAATAGTTCAGCCCGACGCAGTAGAAGGTGCGCGGGATCAACGGCAGCTCGATCTTGATGTCCTTGAGCGCGTGGGTCTTCGACGTCCTGCTCCACTCACCGAACGGATCGCCGTTGACGGTGATGACAGTGTCGCCTTCGACGAGGCCCCAAGACGTAGTACCCGGGGTGGTGCCCGCGGCGGTGAATTTCAGCCAGCGCATGATGATGTCCTTCTATTCTGCGGCGGCTTGCGCGCGCATCTTCCAGGCGCCGGCGGCGGGGCGCTTGAGCCCGAGATTCTCGCGCAGCGTCGTGCCGGCGTAATCCTTGTGGAACAGGCCGCGCTTCTGCAGCTCGGGCACCACGTGGTCGACGAAGTCGGCATAGGAGCCCGGCACATAGCTCGCCGCGACCACGAAACCGTCGCAGCCGCGGCCGACGAACATTTCTTCCAGCCGGTCGGCGATCTCCTTCGGGCCGCCGACGATGGCGTCCTGCACCTGGGCGCGTCCGGAGAAGGTGATGAAGTCGCGGGTCGAGGGATTGGTCTTGCCGGATGCGCGCAGCACGCCGTCGCGCATGCCGATCATGCCTTGCATGCCCTGCAGCTCTTCGGTGGTCAGCGGCTCGTCGATCGGCTTGGCGCCGAAATCGAAATTGAGCGCTTCGGCGAGCAGGGACAGTGCGTCGATCTCGAGCGGCAGCTTCTGGATCACGGCCATGCGATCCTCGGCTTCGGCCTTGGTGGCGCCAGCGATCGGCGTGATCAGATTGCAGAGGAACATCTGGCCGAGATCGCGGCCGGCCTTGATGGCCTCGCCGCGGATCGCGTCGTAGCCCTGCTTGGCGCTGGCGAGGTTGCGCGATGCGGTGAAGATCACCTCGCCCCAGCGCCCGGCAAAGCGCTGGCCGCGCCCCGAGGCGCCGGCCTGGATCACGACGGGATGACCCTGCGGCGAGCGCGGCACCGTGAACGGGCCGCGCGAGGCGAAGAACGCGCCCTTGTGGTCGAGCCGCTTCACCTTGGTCGGATCGGCAAAGCGGCCGCTTGTCTTGTCGATCACCAGCGCGCCGTCTTCCCAGGAATCCCAGTGGCCGAGCACCACCTCCATGAATTCGTCGGCGCGATCATAGCGGTGATCGTGCTCGAGATGCTGCGCCTTGCCCATGTTGAGCGCTTCGCCGTCATTGACCGAGGTCACCACGTTCCAGGCTGCGCGACCGTTCGTCATCAGGTCGAGCGTGGCGAAGCGGCGGGCGACGTCGAACGGCTCGAAATAGGTGGTGGAGGCGGTCGAGGCGAGGCCGAGCTTGGTCGTGACCATGCCCATCGTGGTCAGCACCACGATCGGATCCATCTTCACGCAGCGGATGCCGTATTCGACGGTGTGGGCGTGATCATTGTTGTAGCGGTCGGGCATTGCCAGGCGATCGTCGAAGAACGCCATGTGGAACTTGCCGCGCTCCAGGATGCGCGCGATCTCCTGGTAGTAGTCCGCCGACATCGAATCGTCGCGCGACTCCGGGTGGCGCCAGGAGCCCGGCAGATTGGTACAGTTCTGCGCCTGCAGGAAGCCAACCAGCGCCATTTGCCGTGTCATGTCGTTCTCCTGTGGCCCAACGCGTCAGCGCAGGTCGAGTTCTTCGGTGAGCTTGTAATCGGCGGCGAGCGCCTTCAGCTTCTCCCAGGTCGCGTCCTCGATCTCGATGCCGTTCTTGCGCCGCTCCAACTCGCGCAGATGCTCGATCTCGCCCGGATAGAACACGCCGCGGCTTCCCTCCGACGGCGGTGTCGATTTCAGATAGCGGGCGAAGTCGGCGACTTCTTTCCTGAAGTCCTTGAGCGGTCGGAACGCAGCGACGTTGAACACCGCCATGAAGCAGCCGTCATTGTGCCGACCGGTCGGTTCGACGCCGAAGCCGAGGCCGGTCAAGAGGCCGCACAGCACCTCGACCATCGCGGCAAGGCCCGAACCCTTGTAGCCCTCGGTGCCGCCGAGCGGCAGCAACGCACCGCCCTTGCGGTAGTCCGCAGGGTCAGTGGTGTCGCGGCCGTCGGCATCGATGATCCAGCCCTTCGGGATGGTCTCGCCGCGCGCCACCGCGAGCTGGATCTTGCCGGCGGCGACCGCCGAGGTCGCCATGTCAAGATAGAACGGCGCCTCGAGATCGGACGGCACTGCGATCGACAGCGGGTTGGTGCCGAGCCGGGCCTCGCGGCCGCCGAACGGGGCGACATGTTTCGGCGAGCGGCCGGAATCGGCGGCGGCGATCCCGATCATGCCCTCGCGCATCGCCATCAGCGGATAATGCGCGAGCCGTCCGACATGGCTCTGCCGGAACACGGTACAGGCCGCGACATTGGCGGTCTTCGCCTTGTTGATGGTCATCTCCATCGCCTTGGCGTTGACGTGGAAGCCGAACCCCCAATGACCGTCGATCACGGTCGTGGTCGGCGTCTCCTGCACGATGGTCCATTTGGCGCCGGGGACGATCTGGCCGGCCTTGATGCGGTCGATATAGGTCGGGATCGCGATCACGCCGTGGGAATCGTGGCCGGCCAGATTGGCGTTGACGCAGCCGGAGGCGACCGCGTTGGCCTCCTCCTCCGATGCGCCGGCGCCCCTGAGGAGCGCCGCGCCGATGCGCGTGAGACGGTCGGCCTGAACGATCGGCATGGGGCTTTCCTCGCGGTCTGCCCGCGTGATGCGCGGGTCTTGCTTGCTGTTGTCGCTGTCATGCTGTCAAAGCGCGGCTTACCGAGCAAGGCCAGAAAATCCGGTCCGCCATACCGGGAGCAGGGTGCTCGCAGGCGTGATTTCACCGAATGGAACGGGCGCGGTCGCGATGCGGAATTTGACGGCTCCGACGGCCTGGGCCGGGCGGCGATCAGCGCCTCGCGGCCCTCCGCCTCAGCCTGGTACACAGGGGTCCGTATTATCCCTGAAAACGGCTTGGCGCGTTCGTCAGCCGTTTACTTTGTCACGCAACTTGCCGGATACGCTAACCACCACTTAGGCCTCTCGCGGGCAATGTTCCTCGCCAGATTGGAGGGGTTGGCCCCGGGGCCTTCAGAGAACGTGCAGTCGAGCATCGGGCGTACATTCGCGGCGTTGAGCGCCACCAACGAAGCGATCCTGTACGCGAAATCACCAGAACAATTGTACGGACAGGTCTGCGAAGCCGCGTTCACGAGCGGGGGCTTCCTGGCTGCGACCGTGTTCTTGCTGGAGCCGGATACCGGTCTGCTGACCTTCGCGGCCGGCTACGGCGACGACGTCGCGCGTCTGCGCAGCATCACGATTTCCACGCTCGCCAACGCGCCGGAAGGGGAAGGCGTTGCCGGGCGGGCGTTCCGCGATCAGGCGGCGTGCGTCAGCAACGACTATGTCAACGATGCCCGCTCAGTGGCTTGGCGCAGCGGCGCCGCGGCGGCCGGTGTCGGGGCAGCGGCGGCGATGCCGCTGGTCTGCAACGGGCGCAGCGTCGGCGTCTTCATGGTGACGCGGCGGGAGATCAATTCGCTCAGCGAGGAGACCGTTTCGCTGCTGGAGCGCATGGCCGCAAACGTGTCCTACGCGCTCGACAATTTCGACCATGAGGCCTCGCGCAAGAGCGGCGAGCGGGCGATGCGCCGGCTGAACCGCATGTTCGGCGCGATCAGCGCGACCAACGAGGCCATCCTTCGCGCCAAGACCGAGCACGATCTGTATCAGCGGGTCTGCGATGCCGCGGTGTTCAGCGGAAAATCCTTCGCCACGGTGGTGCTGCTGGCCGAACCCGACACGCACTGGCTCGAGCCCGTCGCCGGCACCGGCGAGGCGCTCGAGCTGATCACGCAGACGCGCTTCTCGGCCGATCCCGACAATGTCTACGGCAAAGGCATCTGCGGTGAGGCATTCCGGACCCAGCGGCCGTGCGTCGAGCACGACATTCCGATCTCGGCGAGCGCGCCGCCAACCCGCGGCAGCGGCCTGATGGCCTGCGTCGCGCTGCCGCTCACCCGGTTCGGCAAGAGCGTCGGCGTCCTGATCTTCTTTACCGGCAATTCCTGGGCGCGCGACCCCGAGATTATCACGCTGCTGGCCGGGATCGCCGAGAACGTCTCGGTCGCGCTCGACAATTTCGGCCGCGCCACCGAGAAGGCCAGGGCCGATGCCGAGCGCGAGCGGCTGTCGCGGATGTTCGCGGCGCTGAGCGCGACCAACGAGGCGATCATGCGTGCGCGGTCGCGGCTCGAGATGTTCGAGCTGGTCTGCGCGGCGGCGGCGCATGGCGGCGGGTTCAATTCCACCAGCATCCTGATCGCCAAGCCCGGCGACGATTATCTGGAGATGATGGCGGTCGCGGGACCGACCGCGGAGAATGCGCGCCGCCTCACCGTCTCGCGCAGCGAGGCGCGGCCCGAGGGACGCGGCGTCTGCGGCAGGGCCTACCGTTCCCGGCGCGCCTGCAGCAACAATGATTTCCTGGGCGACGTCGCCAACAACCCGTTCCGCGACGTCATCGACCGCGAGGATGCACGGTCCGGTGCGGCGTTTCCGCTGATCGTCGACGACGAGCCGGTCGGCGTGATGCTGTTCATCTCCGCCAAGCGCAACACCTTCTCGTCCGAATTCGGCGAGCTGTTGCAGCGGCTCGCCGACAACGTCTCCTATGCGCTGGGCAGTTTCGAGCGCGCCGACGAGAAGGCGCGAACCGAGGAGCAGAAGGAACGGCTGCGGCGGATGTTCGCGGCGCTGAGCGCGACCAACGAGGCGATCATGCGGGCGAAATCCCGCAGCGAGCTGTTCGATCTGGTCTGCGATGCTGCGGCGGTCGGCGGTCAGTTCATCTCGGCCACCATCAGGCTGGTGCGCCCGGGCGAAGCCTTCCTGGACAATGTGGCGGCCTCCGGCCCCGACCGGGTGCGGGCGCGCGAGGTTCTGCTGTCGGCCGATGCGACCCGTCCGGAAGGACAGACGCTGACCGGCGTTGCGATCCGCACCCGCAGGCCCTGCATCAGCAACGACTATCTCAGCGATTTCGGCCCCGATTCGCACGTCTACCCGGTCGTCCGCGACAGCGGCAGCAAGTCCGGCGCGGCGCTGCCGCTGCTCAAGAACGGCGAGGCGATCGGCGCACTGGTGTTCCTGTCCAGCGAGTTCGGCACGTTCAGCCCCGAGATGATGGCGCTGTTGCAACGGCTCGCCGAAAACGTGTCGTTTGCGCTGGTCAATTTCGACCGCGCCGACGAGAAGGCGCGGGCCGACGAGCAGAAGGAGCGGCTGTCGCGGATGTTCGCGGCGCTGAGCGCGACCAATGAGGCGATCATGCGGGCGAAATCCCGCGCCGAGCTCTATCAACTGGTCTGCGAGGCGGCGGCGACCGGCGGCAAGTTCACCTCGACCACCATCGTGCTGGCGCAGCCCGGAAGCGACTATCTCCGGATAGTTGCGATCGCGGGCCCGGCGGCGGAGGGCGCGCGCCAGGTGACGCTCTCGACCAGCGAGGCGCATCCCGAGGGGCGCGGCGCCTGCGGCCGGGCGTTCCGCTCCGGCAAGGCCTGCATCATCAACGATTATTTTGCCGATAGCGAGACCGCCGCCTTCCATGAGCGGGCACGCCTCGACGGAACGCAGTCCGGCGCCTCGTTCCCGCTGATCGTCAGCGGGCGGGTGGTTGGCGTCATGATCTTCGTCGCGATCGAGAAGGACACGTTCACGCCGGAGTTCGCCGAACTGCTGCAGCGCCTTGCCGACAATCTGGCGTTCGCGCTCGAAAGCTTCGACCGCGCCGACGAGAAGCACAAGGCCGACGAGCGCATCGAATATCTTGCCTCGCATGACAGCCTGACCAATCTGCCGAACCGCGAGACGTTCAACGAGATGTTGCGTCACGCGATCTCGGCGGCGGACCGCCATCGCCGGCAGCTTGCGGTGCTGTTCATCGATCTCGACCGCTTCAAGATCATCAACGACTCGCTCGGCCATGACGCCGGCGACATGCTGCTGGTGGCGATCGCCGAGCGGCTGCGCGGATCGCTGCGCGCGAGCGACGTGGTGGCGCGGCTCGGCGGCGACGAGTTCGTGGTCATCCTCGATGAGACCACAGAACGCGGTGACGTCGAGCGCATTGCCGGCGATCTCCTGGTCTCGCTCAGCCAGCCGATGCAGCTCAGCGGGCATGAGTGCCACACCACGGCCTCGATCGGGATCGCGATGTATCCCGCCGACGGCTCCGACGTGCAGACGCTGACCAAGAATGCCGACATGGCGATGTATCTCGCCAAGGAGGACGGCAAGAACGGCTTCCGCTTCTTCTCCAACGAGGTCAGGGCGCAGTCGATCGAGCGCCTCACGATGGAGAGCGCGCTGCGCCGCGCGCTGGAGCGCGACCAGTTCTCGCTCGAGTATCAGCCAAAGATCGACATGGCGAGCGGTCAGATCAGCGGCGTCGAGGCGCTGCTGCGCTGGAGCCATCCTGAGCTCGGCAAGGTCTCGCCGGGGCAGTTCATTCCGCTTGCCGAGGAAATAGGGCTGATCGTGCCGATCGGCCGCTGGGTGCTGAAGGAAGCCTGCGCACAGAACATGGCGTGGCAGCACCGCGGTCTCAAGGCGGTGACCATGGCGGTCAACCTCTCGCCGCGGCAGTTCGGCGATCCGCATCTGCTCGACGACATCGACGAGGCGCTGGCGGCGAGCGGCATGCCGCCGTCGCTGCTGCAGCTCGAGGTCACCGAGAGCATGGTGATGCGCAACGTGACGCGCGCGGTGCGCGTGCTCGACGCGATCCAGAATCGCGGCATTCGGCTGGCGATCGACGATTTCGGCACCGGCTATTCGTCGATGTCGCTGATGAAGCAGTTCCCGATCGACACCATCAAGATCGACCGCTCCTTCGTGCGCGATCTGCCCAATGACTCCGAGGACGTCGCGATCGCGCAGGCGATCATCAGCATGGGCAAGGCGCTCGGCATGACCATCGTCGCCGAGGGCGTCGAGACCTCCGAGCAGCAGGAGTTTCTGCGCGCGCACGCCTGCGACGAGATGCAGGGCTTCCTGTTCAGCCGGCCGCTGCCGCCGCGCGATCTCGCCGAGCTGTTGAAGACGTCGCCGGCGTTGGTGTCGCCGCCGCTGCAGCCGGCGCTGGATGAGGCGGCGATGAGCGAGGCCGAGCCGGATCTAGGGCGGAAACGCGCTGTCGTCTGACGGCTGCACCGGCAGGTCGCGGACGTCGGAATCGGTCGAAGCGATCATGCGCGAGAAATCATACGGCCAGGACGGTGTCGCCTGGCCCGCCAGCGTCTGGCGCAGTGCCACTGAGGCCTCCGCAAAGCGCGCACCGTCCGCCAGGCGGAACCGGCGGCACCACACGGCCGGCAGCGGTTCGACGGCATCGCGCATCTCGAACGCCGGGCCCCACCACCAGGCCGGCGCCGGCGGTCGGTCCGGCTCGGGAATGGCGCGCCAGCGCGCGAACTCGTCGACAATGCGGGCGAATTGCAGCTTGGCGGCGGGATGCATCAAAAGCCCTTCCTCGGGCCGCGATGATAGCATCGCCGCCACCGCGCGCAACGCGGCTACTTCTGTTCCACTTCGGTCGAGGTGGCCGGGCCTTCGCCCATGATCAGCAGCACGGCGTCCTCGTCCTTGGCGCCGTCCCAATGCACCTGCTTGCCGAAATGGGTGACGAAGCTTCCGGCCGGCATCGCCGCGGTACCGTGATCGGGATCGAACTTCGGGCCCGAGCCGACCCACCAGGTGCCCTTGAGCACGACGATGTAGCGATCGTTCGGATGGAAGTGCGGACGGCTGAAATGATTGCCCTTGGTCCATTTGGTGTAGACCATGTAGAAGCCGGGCTTCGACGGATCGCCGACCACGACGGCATTCTGCGCGCCGCGCGCATCGGCCGGGCTCCAGGGAATCTGGTCCGGCAGCTTGTAGGTGACGGCGGCCGGATTGAGCTCGGCCGCGGAGCTGACGCTCAGCATCCCGGCAAAGGCCAGCGGCATCATCAGGTATCGCCAGGCCCGGTTCGACGCCGTCATTGCATTCTCCCAGATCAGTTCTCTCGGGCAACTGCCGCGCCCGTATGCGCACGATGCTAGTCGCTCTCGCTTGCGCCGGACAAGACGCGTCCGCGCATGTCTGCTCTCAAGATTGCGACATCAGTCCGTGACACAACGCAGCTGCAACATGAAAAACGGATTTACGCCGCTGCAGACGATGATAGGTTGCGCGCCGACCAAAACGGGAGGATGACCTTGAAGAAGCATCTGTCGATACTTGCCGCGGGACTTGTGATCGGTGCGGCCGCGCTGCAATTTTCCACCACCGCATCGGGCGATGACGGCTGGGTCACGCTGCTCGACAGCTCCAGGAAGGGCGACTGGGACGAGGTCGGCAAGGCCAATTGGGAAATGAAGGACGGCGCGCTGGTCGCCGACAAGCTCGACGGCAAGGATCTCTCCTATCTCGTCAGCAAGACCCAATTCAAGGATTTCCAGATCCGGGCCGAGTTCTGGACCGACGAGGACGCCAACAGCGGCGTCTTCATCCGCTGCGAAGGCAACAAAATGATCGATTCCAAGGTCTGCTACGAGGTCAACATCTTCGACAAGCGGCCGGACCCTACCTACGGTACCGGCGCGATCGTCGACGTCGGCAAGGTCGATCCGATGCCGAAGGCGGCGGGCAAGTGGAACGTCTACGAGATCACGGCGCAGGGCCCGCATTTCGTGGTGACGCTGAACGGCCAGAAGACTGTCGACGCCCAGGACGCCAAGCACGCCAACGGCTATGTCGCGCTCCAATATGGTTCAGGCGTGGTCAAGTTCCGCAAGGTGCAGATCAAGGCGCTCTGACGGCGCAAGTCGAACGGGGCCCGGTCGCAGCGCGGCCGGGCTTCGTCTTGCGCTATCGCGCGGTGGTGTTCCGGTCGTCGCCTTGCGTGCGCAAATGATGGCCGAGCACGAGCCCGGTCAGGCACAGCAACAGCCCGAGCGCCGGCGGCGCAAACAGCGCCTCTTCCTGGAAGATGCCGTTGACCAGCACGACCATCGTGCCGAACGCGGCGAGCCCCTGGATGAGAATTCCGGAGGACGCGTAGAGGCGCCAAGCCTTCAGCGCCATCGCGAAGAAGAAGCCGAGCGGCACCACTGCGCCGATGCCCATCTGGTAGAGCAAGACGCCGACGGCGCTCTCCACCGCGCCGTCCATCGTGCCGGCCGCCTGCGCGGCGTTCCAGTCGATCGAGAAGTAACCCTCGGAGAGATTGCCGCCGACCCCAAGTCCGCGGCCGATCGGGTTTTGCAGAAAGCCATCCCATCCGCCCATAAAGCCGATCACGTGAAAGTCGCCGATCTCGAGTCCGATACGGATGGCTGCGACGGCGTACAGCACGAGCCCAACGAGCGCGACGGCAAGGGTGATCGCCGCGCCGAGCAGCCAGGTTGCCGTCCAGGCCAGGCCTACGAAGATGACCAGGACGAGCGCGCCCTTCACGCTGCAGCAGATCAGCAGCGGGATCGCGGCCAGCGCCAGCCAGCGATATCCGACCGCGAACAGGAACAGGATGGAGAAGGCCACGCCGTAGCCGAAGCTGATCGGACTCATATTCGGCCCGAAGATGCGCAGCAACGATGAGAGTCCGAGATCCTCGAACAGCGGGCTGTTGAGAAAGCTGAAGCGGAAGCGGTCGATCAGATCCACCGGGACGTTGCCGGTTGCGCGCATCTCGGCTTCCCAGGATCCGGAGCGGCTCGCCTTCAACTCGTCGAAGTGCCAGAACGTGTAGCCGTTGGTGATGGAGAGCCAGAAATCGCGGAACAGCAGTTCGACATATCCGCAGACGATCAGCAGCGTGGCGACGGTCACCAGGAAGGGCGTGATGCGGATCTCGAACGTTGCGGCCGTGAGCAGGGACAGCTGAAACAGAAACAGCGGCAGCGCGATGTTTCGCAGATAGACCAGTGCGGCATGCGAGTCCTGCACGGCGCCGAGCAGGAAATACGCGGTCACGACCGCGAGGGTAGCTAACCCCCACTTCATGATCCGGTCGATCTCCGGCGAATGCTTGCGCTCGCGCAGCGCATAGAGCGCCAGCGTGACCAGCCACATCATCGCGCAAACGAGGAAATTGTAGCCCTTGACGAAATCCATCTCCTGCTCGGTCGTCATGTAGGACGACAGAATCGAGACGAACAGATTCTGGAAGAAGATGATGAAGACGGCGATCGACGGCGCATAGGCCGGCGCCGCGAGCACGATGGCGCAGCCGATCAGGCTCTCGACGGCGATCGCCAGGCCAGCGTTGGCTGCCTGCAGGATCGGCGCGAACGCGATCGATGCCACGGCGATGCCGAGTGCAGGAACGAGGTCGCCGGCCAACAGCGGCCGCGGGGCTATCTCTGCGCGCACGAGCTCTGACCTAAAATGACCGGACGTCCGGCGTGCCAATTCCGCATCGTCGATCTAGCCGCGCATTGTGTAAGATTAAGTTAACCAAGTGAGCTAGCGCGTCCCGAGCAGCGCCTTCAGCGCCTCGGGGTCAGCCTTGCCGGTGACGGCGTCGGCGATGCCAAAACCCTGCATCATTTCCCAATGGGTCCAGCCCCAGCAATGTTGCCGGGCGTAGTCCGTTACGCCGGCGAGCCAGCGCAGACGGCTGTCGCGCGGAGCCCCGGCCTTCAGCACCCCGAATTCGTTGATGATGATCGGACGCGAATATTGCCGCTGCCAGGCGGCTGCGGGCGCGAGCCATTTGTCAATGCCGCGATCGGGAATAGCCGTGTCCAGCATGGCAAGCGCCTTGCGCTTGTCCAGCGCGGCGAGCTGCTCCCGCAACTGTTGAACCTTGGGATCGTCGGCCTGCATCGGATAGGGCAATCCGGTGACGTCATGCAGCGGTTCGCTGGGATCCCAATGCGCCTGATGGGTGAACACCATCGGATCGTAGAAGTGGATGGCGTAGACGACGTTCGGATCGTCGAGCGGCGTGAAGCCCGGCAGGGAATCGGCGCGCTGCCAGTTGACCGGCCCCGTGATCAGCGTCGTCTGCGGAAGCAGCCGGCGAATGAATCCGGCGAGCTCCCGGACTTCGCCCTGCCACTGCGTGGCGTCGACATCAGGCTCGTTCAACAGCTCCGCAAAGACGCGATCGGAGGGATAGCGCTGCATCACCCGCGCAAGTTCACCCCAGGCGCTTTTCATTTCAGTCATCGCACCGGGTGGATCGCCCTTGTGCAGGGCATTGAAGCGCTCGCCCGAATGCAGGTCGACCGACACGGCATAGCCAAGATTAAGCAGAGTCTTCAGCGCGGCATCGACGGTGTGCAGACGGCGGTCGATCTCCGCCTTCGTCGCGAAGCGCGGCATGACGAAGTCGGCGGGCACCGGCAGCCGGATATGGGTCATGCCGGCCTTGCGCAGTTGCAGCAACAGGCTGCGCGGCGGCCCTGACCGCGGATCGGCGATCCAGCCATCGGCGTTGACGCCGCGGGACAGTGCCTTGAGCCGGTCCGCCGGGACGCCCGCGATCAGGTCAGGGCAAGCTCGTGCCGCGCCACACAGCAGGATGGAAGCGGCGGCGACGATGGCTGATATCGATGGTCGTGTCATTGACGATCAACTCGCGATCGCTGGTGCAGGAGCGGGGCACAACGTGACGCGGCCGGCGCGTCGCTCATGCATACTGCTTGTCGTGTCGCTGACCTGCGAAGGTGGACTGCAGTTCGTTGAGAACGACACCGGCGAGCTTGCGTTCGGTTCCGCCGAGCGCGGCGATGATGTCTTCCATCGACGCGTTGATGTCGCGGTCCACCGGCAGCGCGGCGATCAGCCCGTCGGCGACCTCGAACAGCCGCCGTTCGTCCGTGCCCCACGGCATGGACGGCCCGTCCAGAATCACGAGGTCATGGCCGCCGGCGGAGCGTGCCTGGGCGATCGCCTTCCGGATCGCCTCGCAGCCCTTGGCGGGATTGTCCTTGATCGCCGGCAGGATCGCGATGCCGTTTGCGGTGTTGACGGCGCGGGACGCCTTGCTGCCGATGGTGAGCCAATCAAGGCGGCTCGGCTTGCTCCGGCCGGGATGCGCGACGCAGTCGGTCAGGGCGTGGGCGGTGGTGTCGGCATCGATCAGCAGGACACGGGCGCCGTCGCGCGCCGCGACGAGGGCGATGTTGAGCGCGACGACGCTGCGATCGGGATCGTCGCCTGCGCCGATCACGGCCAGCACGGGGACGGTCTCGGGGGCAACCCCCGCAGCCAGCGCCGCATGGATCTGGCGCATCGTGTTCGAGAACGGGCCGAGCGCCGAACTGGTGCGCAGCGTCGGCCAGCCGAAATGGGTGACGTCGGCGGGATGGTCGCCGCTCAGGATTCCGCCGAGCGACCGCATGACGTCGGTCTCCTGCAACTCGGCGATCAGCGGCTTCTCGATCACCGGCTTGTCGATTGCGACGGCTGCCGGCTGTACCACGGGCGGTGCCTGCACAGGCGGCTTCACCTTGGCGATCACGGACTGCCGTTCCGGTGCGGCATCCTGCTTCGGCTGGAGCTTGGGGCGGATCGGATCGGCGCCGGGCGCCAACTGGCTGGCGGCAACGATCCAGGCCGCGGCGGCGAGCCCGCCGAACATGAAGCCGATCATCGCCAGCAGGCTCATCGCCGGCGGGAAGGTCCGCTGCTGCGGGATCGTGGCATCGCCGATCACGCGCGCGCTCGAGGTGTTGAGGCTTTCCTGCTCCTCGGTCTCGCGCGAGCGCTTGAGGAAGGACTGGTACACATCGCGGCTGGCATCGACCTCACGTTCCAGGTCGCGCAGCCGCACCGACGCCTGGCTCATCTGCACGCTCTGGTGCTTCTGGACGTCCAGCGCCTTGTTGAGCGAGGCCTCGTAGTCGCGTGCCCGGGTCAGATCGTTCTTCGCCGACAGCGCGACGCGGTCGATCTCTTCCTTGATGGTCCGTCGCAGATCCTCGACCTGCTGTTCGATCTGACGCAGCGCCGGATGCCGTGGCCCGAGCTCGCCCTGCAGCTCGGCCTGCCGCTTCTTCACATCGGCATATTGCGAGCGCAGATTGGCGATGGTCGGCGACTGCAGAGCTTCGGGAATCGCGCCCGGATCCATCGAACCGCGGCGGCTGGCCTCGATCTGGTCGTACTTGGCCTGGGCATCGAGCGTCAGCGCGCGTGCCCCGGCCAGCCGCTGGTTGCCGACCGAGAGCTGCTGGTCGGTGAGCAGATTATCCTGCGAGCCGAAGAAATTGTTCTGCGCCTTGTAGGTTGCGAGTGCCTCTTCCGCGTTGCGCAGGCGCTGCTGCAGCTCCTTCAGGCGGCCGGACAGGTCGCGGGTGGCGCGCCGCGCCGCGTCGGCCTGCGACTTCTTGGACTCGGTGAGATAGGCCTTGGCGATCGCGTTGGAGAGCATCGCCGCCTTGACCGGGTCGTGCGACCACACGTCGATGTCGACGATGAAGGTGCGGTCGGTCTTCTTGACGTTGATATGGCGGTTCAACGTATCGAGCGTATTCATCTCGATCTGTTCTTGCTGTTCCGCGGTCTGCCGCGGCTCGATGCCGAACAGGCCGAGCAGCGATGCGAGCAGGCCCTTGGTCGCGCCGCCGCCGCCGAACTCGGGATCCTTGACCAGGTTGGTGTCGCGGATCACCTGCAGCAGCACATTGTTTGACGTGATCAGGCGCGACTGGCTCTCGACCACCATCGAGAGGCCGGAGACGTCCTGGGCGCGCGGGGTCAGTTCGCGCTCGACGAGCTGCAACTCGCGCGGGTCGACATAGAGCTGGGCGCCCGCGGTATATTTCGGCGTCAGGCTTTTGCCGATCGCGACCGCGATGCAGGCGCAGAGCAGGGCAACTGAGACGATCGCGACCTTGCGCGCCCACAGCAGCCGGATCAGTTCGAGCACGTTGAAGCCGGCCGGGATTGCGGTCCGGCGCGGCTCCGGACTGGCCCGGTTGATCGGCTGGTCATAGCTAAGCATCGACCCCAGCTTCCATCTGAATGGCCGCACGCATCGGCTGAGGAGCACTCTTTCGGGCCACGCAACGCGCACGAGACGACGCGGAAAAAACGCGACACGAAAAATTAACCATACTCATTCGCCGACTATTCACCAGAAAGGCAAACAAAGGGTTTAAGCGCGGGCGCATCGAAACGCCTCCGCCATCGTCAAGACAGGGACATTGCGCCGCGCCGCGGCTTCCAGCGCGTAAGTCATGAGATCTGGCGAGCAGCCGTAAAGGCTCGGTACGTCGGCGACGTCGTGGCTGTAGAAAATTAACCAGCCGTTCATGTTTGCCGCCTCGGCGAACGCCATGTCGATCCGCTCGCGCGGCATCTGGCGGTCGATCAGCGGCATGGCGCGGAGGAATTGCAGATCGACCTCGCCGTTGTTCACGCCCGGCACGATGCTGCGGCAGGTGCGGAATTCGGACTTCAGCTGGTGCTTGCGCGCATACGAGCCGTAGCCGAACGGGTAGGCGAAGGTCTCGACCGGCATGGTCGGATCGAGCGAATGGAAATAGGTGCGATTGCGCGCGATCTCCGCAGCCAGCGAGGTCTCATCGAGATCGCAGGCGCGGCGGTGCGAGAAGGTGTGACAACCGATCTCGTGGCCGCGGCGATGCAGCGAGACGACATCGTCAGCGCTGCCGCTGGTCCAGTCCGGCGCGTCGAGCCCGACCAATCCGCCCGACACGTAGAATGTGCCGCGGGCGCCGTAGGATTCCAGGATGTCGGCGCCGAACGTCGCCGCGCTCTTCGGCAGATCGTCAAAGGTGAAGGTGACCATCGGCGTGGCATTGTTCAGGCGGAAACGCTCGACCTGCACATGCATCGCCAGCCGATGGCTGACCTTGACCCTGGCTTCCGACCACAGCGCGTTCATGATCCAAGCTTCCGCAGGATCACGTGATAGTCGCCGTGCCGGACGTCGATCTTGCCCGGCAGCAATGCGTTCATCGCCTTCGCCGCAGCGTCGATCAGGGCGGCCAGAACAGGCTTGCGCCGGCGCATCTCGGGATAGCGCGGGCTCTCGTATTTCTTCCGGTAGATGACCTGCAGCCCGCGCTCGGCGACGAACGCTTCGAGATTGGTCAGCGTCACCAGCGGATGGAAATGGGTCGGGAACGGCGCCTCGCCCGGTAGCCCGGCGTTCTTCTCGCCGCGGACGTGGCGGTAGAACCAGACGTGGAACCAGTGCGGGGAGTATTTCGTGACGATGCCCGACAGCGACTTCGGGTTCGGCGCGCCGATCAGCAACACCCCGTTCGGCTTCAGCGCCTCGCAGAATCCGCTCAGTGCGGCCTCCACATCGGGAATGTGCTCGATGACGTTGTAGCAGATGATCAGGTCGAATCGCTCTGGCGCGAAGCGATAGGTCTGGATGTCGCCCAGGACGGCTTCCTGCGCATAGGTGTTGTTGCGAATTTGATCGGCGTCGATGTCGACGACGGTCACATGCGCACGGCGCAACACGCCGAGCGGCAAATAGCTGGTCGAGCCGCCGCCGGCTTCGTAGATCGACAGCGGGCCGGCCGGCAGCCGGGCTTCGAGGATGCTGTGAACCGTGAGCAGGCTCTGCTTGGCCTCGCCGGGCGGCAGTGCGAGCAGCGATTCCGGATGGATCTCAGCGGGAACCGGCACCAAGAGCTCGGTGCGAGTAGCAGGACGTGTAGCAAGCGCAAGGTATTTGGTCATCGGCTCACCCGACATTGCTGTTTGCGAATTTGGTACGGAACATGGCGAGGCCCTGCTTCAGCCGGCCGCGCAGGCGCGCGATGTCGAACAGCCAGCAGAGCGCGGCGTAGACGGCGAACCCCGCGCCGATCAGCACGATGCTGGCGGGCAGATCGGCGAGGTGCAGGGCGCGGTCGAGCGCGCCGACGGTGAGCGCCATCGCGAGTGCCGCGATGACGATCAGAGCGAGGCGGCCGAGCGGGATTGGAATCCGGAAAGCGAAGCGGCTCAGGACCAGGGCGCAGGCAAAGCCGGTGATGTCGGCGCCGAGCCGCGCCCATGCCGCGCCGACCGTGCCGTCAAGGCTGACCAGCACGTAGGACAGGATCACATTCGCCGCGATGATCGAGGCGGTGTTGATCAGATAGAAGGAATTGCGTCCGGACAGCAGGAAGCTCGCATGCAGATATTGCTGCGTCAGCACCTGGAACAGCACGGCGAGCGCGATGATCGGCATGATCTCGCCCGCGATCGCGCGGAAATCGACGCCGAGGATGATGTTGGCGACATGCGGGGCGATCAGCGCAAAGCCGAGGCAGGCCGGCAGAGTGACGCCGGCGAGCAGTTCGAGGCAATCGGCGAGGTGGCTCCTGACCGCGGCGTCGCCTTGCCGTGCCTGGATCTGCACGGCCATCGGGAAGAACGCCGCAGCCATGCTCATCGCGGGCATCATCAGGGTCTGGCGTACCAGGTCGAGCGCTGCGACATATTTGCCGGCATCGGCCGCGCCGATCAGGTTGGCGATCATGAAACGGTCGGTCACGCTTGAGATTGCAAGCAAGGTCAGCGACAGGGTCAGCGGCAGGCCGGTGCGGGCCAGCGATCGCAGGTCGGCACGGCCGAAGTTCAGGGGCGTGCCGCGCCATGCACGTCGCGACTGCACGAGCACCGCGACAAGGTAAGCGGAGGCGGCCGCGAGCAGCAGCAGGAAGCCGGTCGGGCTGACCAGCGCGACGACGGCGCCGAAGCCGAGCAGGGCGCCGGCGCGGACCAGCGTCGCCTTCATCACCGAGAGCGCCTGCAGGCGGGCGCGCAGCAGGTCCTGCGTCAGCTCGAACAGGCCGATCGCGATTGCGAGAACGACGGCCGCCAGCGCGGCGGTCGCATCGAGGCCGACGAGGCGCGCCAGCAGCCAGGCGATCGGCGCGGTGAAGCAGCAGATCAGGTAGCCCGACGCCACCAGGCCGCGGACATCGGTGCCGTCGTCACGGCCGTGGCCGCTGAGGATCAGGTTGCGAAACCAGCCGACCAGGAACACGGAGATGACGGAAGCGAAGCCGACGCCGAGCAAATAGACGCCATAGTCATGCGGCGCGAACAGCCGCGTGAAGATGAACACGCTGAACAGGCCGAGCAGCGCCGAGAGCACGTTGGCGGTCAAATTGATGCTGGCCTGTCCGATCAGCATGATGCGGCGAGCTCCGCAGGCCGTGTCGCCGCCATTGAGCCCAGGATGGCGTCGCTCTCGGCCACCACCTCGCGAATCGTCGCGACCGGCGTGCCCGAGAACGACGCGATCGAGAACGCGACGTCGTCCCTGTTGGCGCGGAGCAGCAGCCGTGTGAGCTCGTCCTTGCTCAGGGTCGGATCGTCCCAGTAGCTGACGCATTGCGTCTTGGGCACGACGGAGTGACGCAGCGCAGACGCCTCATCGTTCTCGACGAAGAAGCCGTACAGCAGATATTCGGAAAACTCGCGGGTCCGGCACAGCGCCTCGATCCAGCTCATGCCGGAGACGGCCTCGATCCGCTCGGCGAGCGCGCGGGTGGTCTGCTTGTCCCAGAAGATGATGTGCCCGATGAAGTCCGGCGCCGGGAACGGCGGCGTCGGCAGGCCGATCAGCTGGTGGCTGGTCGCGAGCCAGCGCGAATGGCGCGGCTGGTCGGCGGTGACGGCGTCAGCCATTTTCAGGAGCGGGATCGTGTTTGGATACTGGAAGCGCGCGAGATCGAAATCGCGGAAGAACACGATGTCGGAATCCAGGATGCAGAACCGCTCATAGGGCAGTGCGATCGTCGCCGCGATCTTGAGGATCTGTTGCACGTGCCAGCCGTTCACCGGCTTGGCGCGCAGCGACCACCAGAACTGCCGGCGCTTGCGCTGGATCATGCGCGGCAGCGGCCGCAGCCAGTCGGGCAGGAAGGAGGAGGCGGGGATAATGATGCGGCGCTCGCTGGAGAGCGGCGCGAACAGCGGCAGGTCGCAATCCGGCACCAGCAGGTAATGTTTGGAGAAGGACGTGACGTGGCGATCGACGCTCTCGCAGAGCAGCGTGCAGATTTCCAGATCGCGCCCGTAGGTCGGGGTCAGCAACGCGACAGGGTTCATCTTGTAACTCTCTCCGACGTCACCGTTTCAGGGCGGAACATCGTGGCCGCCAGACTTGTCCTGAACCCCAGTTCAGCAAGATCGGTGCCGGAGGATTTTGATGACCCCATCGACGGCACTGATGGTTAAGAAATGGTAAATGGCGGCGCGCAGCATCGGTTAACGGATCGGAAGGAAACGTCCGGCTGCGCGATTTTGACGCTGGATCGCGACGTTGCCCGGATATTGCAGTGTTGCTGGCGCGATTGCCGACGAGGTCGGCGCAGGCAGGTGCGCATGCAGATTTGGCGGCATTTTCAGCGGATGAGCGGCGCGGTCAGGCCGCACGCGGTGCCATCCGTCCATTTCGAGACAGCAGCGCTGTCGGCGCTGTGCGCTTTTGGCACGCGCGCTGCGCGCGAGTTTGTCGGAGCACGCCATGCCAACTGATCGCGGACTCACGCGGCGCGGCGTCTTCGCCGTCGCGGCGCTTGCCCTGAGCGGACTGTCGACGGCGCGCGCCGCACCGTCAGGCCGATCGCGGCTTGGTGCAAATTCGGCGCGGTTCGCCGGCGCGTTCGTCAACTGGGGCGAAACCGGCCGCGAGCATGTGCTGCAGGCCTGGGAGACATGGCTCGGCCGGCCGCGCTCGTCGGTGCTCGGCGTCGACTTCTACGGCCAGACCAGCTGGGAGGATTTTCACAAACTGGATTGGGTGCCGGGGCTTTGGAAGAAGCTCAATCCGGCGCGCAATGTGGCCTGGTCGGTGCCGCTCACGATCACCGGCACGCCGCTTGCCGATGTCGCCGGCGGCGCGCACGACGCCGAGTTCGAGGCGGCCGCGCGCGCGATCGCGGCAGCACATCCGAAGGCGATCATTCGCCTCGGCTGGGAGATGAACATCTCCAGCATGGGCTGGTTCGCCGGAGGGCATGAGGACGACTACGTCGAGGCGTTCCGCCGCGTGGTGGGAATCTTCCGTCGTCACTCCGGCAGCTTCAAGTTCGACTGGTGCCCGGGCTGGGGATCGCAGGACATGCCGGCCGCTACAGCCTATCCCGGTGATGACGTCGTCGATCTCATCGGCCTCGACGTCTACGACTTCAAATCGGAGGGCAGTGCGGCCGAGCGCTGGACCAATTCCTATCTCAAGGCGCCCTTCGGCCTGGAATGGCAACGCGCGTTCGCGGCAAAGCACGGCAAGCTGATGAGCTATCCGGAATGGGGCGTCGGCCATTCCGGCGACAACGCCAGTTTCGTGCAGCAGATGCACGACTGGTTCGCTGCCAATCAGGCCGCCATCGCCTATGCGGCCTATTTCGATGTCGATGGTCTGTGGCCGACTCAGATCGACAACGGCCAGTTTCCGGAATCCGCCAGCCTGTTTCGAAAATTGTTTGCGGGCTGATTGGCTGCCTTCAGCCGCTCAAGCAAAAGCCCGATCCGTCCGGTGGACGATCGCGCTTTGTTGTTTCTCTCTTGCGGCGTCAGGCGGCCTTGGTGTTGCTCAGCAGCGTCAGGCCCATCTTCAGCTTGTCCTGCAGCGTGCGCTGGGCGAGGCAGGTGAACAGGCAGAGCTTGTCGCAGGCGATGGTTTCCTTGCGACGGACCTGCGCTTCCTCGCTGTACCAGATCTCGCGTGCGGTCTGGGTGCGGACGTTGCCGATCGGCTTGAAGAACCAGCACACTTCGAGGCGCCCGTCGGAGCGGATGAAGTAGTTCCGCATGCCGACCCGGCACGGCATCACTTCCTTCGGCGCCTTCTCGCGGCGGAAATGGTTCGGCCAGGCCCGCAGCACGGCCTCGCCGTTGAGAATCGGCGCGCCCGCGCGCTTCAACCGCAACAGCTCGTCACGGACGTTGATGAGATCGTCCATCTCGCTCTCGCCGATCCACAGTTCGTCCTCGACCTCCTGCGTGCCCTGCTCGACCGGCTGGAAGCTCAGCGCGGTGGCGCCGATCTGCTGGATCCAGTCGACCATTTCGGGCAGGCGGCGGAAGTTGAGCTTGTGCACGACCGGCTTGATGATGATCGGAAAGTCCAGGCCTTCGGCGCGACGTTGCTCGGCGACGTTGCGGATGCCCTGCACGATGTCGCTCAGTGAGTTTTCGACACCGCGCGAATAATTGTGGATCGTGGGGTCGGTCGAGTCGATCGAGATGTTGATGTTGAACGGGCGCGCCTCGACGGTCTGCGCGACGATCTTCTTGTTGAGATAAGCGCCGCCATTGGTGGTGACGCCCCAATGGATGTCGTTGTCGCGACAGAACCGCAAGAGATCGAGAAAGCCCTTCTTGATGTAGGGCTCGCCGCCGGCGAACTCGACGTGATAGGCGCCGATGAATTCCTTCAGGCTCGCGAGCGCGCGCTGCCATTCGTCGATCGACATCTCGTCGCGATAGTTCGGACGGCGCCAGTAGTCGCAATAGCGGCACTTGTAATTGCAGCGTTCGACCACCTCCGCGAAGATCGCGGCCGGGCGCGTGACGTCGCGTCCGGTCCGCAGATAGAGCTCTTCCGACAAGGCGTTGCGGACATGCTTGGTGCCGAGCGAGACGAGGTCGAGCGCTTTCAAGGTGAACCTCAGATGGTTGTTATCGTTGCCGCGGTCGGATCGATGGACGATTTATGGGTTCATCAGCAAATTGGATGCCAGCCGGACGCCTGAAGCGCGCTTCGCGTGCGCGTGGCGGCCCTTAACCATAAGGACTCGCTAACGGCGTGGCCGCGAGCGCGAGGCGCTGCTCTCGCACGACCTTCTACGCGCGTAAATTGCTTCATTAGACTTCAAATTAACCTTGCGACGAAGTCGCGGTGACGCGCGTCGCGGCTGGAGCGGATTTTGCCATGAGGTCGCGGTAACGTTCGATCCGCGACCGTATTGCCGCCTGTGTCGGTCACTTTGGGACGGCCATGTCCCATTCCGATCCGTGCCGGGATGATGCGCGCTTTGCGGATCGCGATTGCCAGGAGGGCATCGAGATGTCGACAGAGCTTGCCGCCGTGGAACGTGCCTGGGTCACCACCTCGCCCGCGCTCGATTGCTCCGTCGAAACCGTGATCTGCATTCCGAGCTTTCGCCGGCCGAAGCACCTGCGGCTGACGCTGGAATCGGTCGCGGCGCAAAGCACCGAACGCGGCTTCGCGGTCGTCGTGGTCGAGAACGATGCCGCGCGATGCGAAAGCGCGCCGGTTGCGGCCGAATTCCTTAATTCCGGCCGTCTTCGTGGCATCTGCATCGTCGAGCCCCGGCAGGGCAATTGCCAGGCGATCAACGCGGCGTTCGAGACCGCGCTCGAGGCATTCCCGAACGCGAAGAATTTCCTGATGATCGACGACGACGAGGTCGCCGCGCCGGATTGGCTGGGGCGGATGGTGCAGGCGGCCGAGACCTCCGGCGCCGACATCATCGGCGGGCCGGTGTGGCCGGACTTCGACGACAAGCACAAGGGCGGGCTCAAGCGCCATCCGGCGTTCGCGCCGGCCTATCATGCCAGCGGACCGGTCCCGGTGATCTATGGCTGCGGCAATTGCCTGATCCGGCGCGTGGTGTTCGAACGGCTCGGCAGTCCTGCCTTCGACCTGCGCTTCAATTTCCTCGGCGGCGGCGACCACGACTTCTTCGTGCGGGCGCGCCGCGCGGCCTTCCGCTTCTTCTGGGTGACGGAGGCCACAATCAGCGAGACCGTGCCCTCGACCCGGACCAATCTCGGCTGGATCGTGCGGCGGGGATTGCGGATCGGTGCGATCAACTATCACATCGAGCGCAAGGCGGCGCAGACGGTGTGGTCGCGCGCCGCCGTGAAAGCCAAGATGTTTTGCCTGGTGCCGTTCTCGCTGTATCGCTTCACGCGCATCGTGCTGCGCGAGCATCAGGCCGTGATCGCGATGCATCCGATGGTGGTCGCCATCGGCAGCGCGCTTGCGGTGCTCGGGATCGAGCCGCAGCCCTACGCGGCCTCCAAGATCGCGTCGTGAGCGATTTGTCCGTCACCACCGAAAGCCGGGCGCTGATCGCCGACATCGCGCGCCGGCCGGTGATGGATATCGTGCGCTGCGCGTTCTTCATCGGCATTCTGCTGCTGGTCTGGATCTCGCTGCGTCCGTTCGCCGATCTCTCTGGCTTCTATGTCGGCGAGGTGACTTCGGGCAAGGAAGCGTTTCTCTACGGCCTGTTCGGCGTGCTGATGGTCGCGATGCTGGCGCTGACCCTGCGCGACAATCTGCCGGCGTTGAAGTCGCTGCTGACGCCGGCCTTCCTGCTGTTTGGGGGCTGGATCTGTGTCACCGTCGTGCTGTCGTTCGATCCGGCCACCTCGCTGCGCCGGCTGGCGCTCTCGGTGTTCGTCATCGTGGTGACGGCGACGCTGCTGCTGCTGCCGAAGTCGCAGGGCGAATTGATGCGCTGGTTCAGCATCGCCGCCCTGGTGCTGCTCGTCACCTGCTTTCTCGGCGTCTTCCTGGCGCCGCACCTCTCGATCCACCAAGCCACCGATCCGCAGGAGCCGGCGCTCGCCGGCAATTGGCGCGGCGCGTTCGGTCACAAGAACGTCGCCGCCGCGATGATGGCGATGCTGATCTTCCTCGGCATCTACCTGATGCGCGCCGGCGGCTGGCTGTCGGGTATCGCGGTCGCCGTGCTGGCCGCGATCTTCCTGTTCTTCACCGCCGGCAAGAGCGCGATCGTGCTGTGCGTCGCAGTGCTGATGCTGACCTCGCTGCTGCCCGTGATCCGCTCGCTCTGGGGGCGTGCGCTGCTGCTGTTGACGCCGCTCGTGCTGCTCAATCTGTTCAGCGTCGGCACTGTCATGAGCGATACGCTGGCTGCGATCGCCGACCGGATGCCGCTCGACACCTCCTTCACCGGCCGTGCCGACATTTGGGCGTTCGCGCTCGATTCGCTGCACCAGCGGCTATGGACCGGCTATGGCTTCGAAGCGTTCTGGGGCAGCAACGCGATCCAGAACCTGCAGGAAGGCAAGGAGTGGGCGGGCTACGCCTCGCACAGCCACAATGGCTATCTGGACACCGCGCTCGGAACCGGCCTGCCGGGTCTCGTGCTGCTGATCGCGGCCGTTGTCATCAAGCCGCTGCGCGACTTCCAGGCCGCGGGTCTCGGCGGCAATGATGCGCCGCTGACGATGCTGTTCCTGCGCATCTGGCTGTTCGGCCTCTATCTGTCGTCGATGGAGAGCTTCTTTCTGGATCGCGCCGATACGATCTGGGTGACGTTCCTGATCGCGGTGTTCGGGCTGCACTATCTTGCCCGGTTCCGGATGCGGGCCTAAAGCTGCGCCCGGATTGCGTTCGCGACGTCCGTCCACCAGCCCTCGAAATCGAACGGCACCTGCGCGGTCGGTCGCTTCAGCGCCGCGACGATCTGGTCGGCATAGGCCGCGCTGTTGGCGTCGCGCGGCACCAAAAGGATCGCGCCGCGGTCGATCAGCTCCTTGAAGCGCGGATGGTGATCGAACTCGTCCGGCAGCGCCGGGCCGGTGACGATCAGCGGCCGGCCGGACTGCACGCAGGCCAGAATGCTCGACCGCCGCGCGCTGAGGCCCTCGGCCAGCGAGTAGCAGAACACGTCGATCTCACTGAGCAGGCCGAACACCTCGAGATCGGACGCGACGTAGCCGGAGACGATGACGTCGCTCTTCAGGCCCAGTTCGGCAACGCGGACGTGGAATTTCTGCTCGATATTTTCGACGCCGCGGATGAAGGAGCCGACATAGACGATCAGGGGCCGCAAGCCCCGTTGCTTCAGGATCGCGCCGATCTCGAGCAGCCCGTTCGGCTGCTTGCCGGGATAGATCGAGCCGAAATGCCCGATGACGAGCTGTCCGTCGCCGCGTGCCGCGACCAGCCGCTGCAGCAGCATCGAATCCGCCGTGTCCGCCGGCGCTGCGATGTTCGGCGGCAGGGGTGCCAGCACGCATTTCCGCACCATGCCGTGCATGATCGGATCGTCGGCGAGCTCGCGGCGCACCAGCGGCGAGAACATCACGATGGTATTGGCGAGCCACAATGCGGGGATGTAGGTCAGCCGCCGGATGCCGTTGAGGCCGGCCCATTCGTGCTGGATCAGGACAACCTTGCGGCGGCGCAGCCGGGCGAACAGCAGCGCGAGCAGCGGCCGCAGGATCACGCGCTTCCAGGCCACGATCGGGAAGTTGCAGACCACGCTGTCGGCGCTGCCGACCGCACGCCAGGTCTCGGCGATCGTGCCGCCGGTCTGGGTCAGGGTTAACGCCGTGCTAGCGCCGGGCTCGATCTTCTCGATCGTCTGCTGCAGCAGGCAGGTGAATTGCCCGACCCCGCAGTGCATCTGCGGTCCGGCGCCGAGAAACAGCGCGCGATATCGGGGTTTTTCGGCCATTCAGTGCTGTCGGCCTTGGCGGCCGGCTCCGGAAAAATCGCGGTTAGCCATATCGGCGAGACATTAGCTTCGGGTAACCGCGCGGACATACGCGACGGCATCCTTCTTGCCAATTCCCGCTCATGAGCTGCCGGCGCGTCCCGGAACGGGACATCGGATGAAGCGAAACGGTGCAGCAGCCAGGAGTGCGACCATGACGACGGGCAAGATCTTCACGAACTGGGATGACAACCATTCCAAGCTCTGGAGCCATCAGCCGATCCGGCTCGAGCACACCATGCACAAGCAGCCGGCGTTCTCGATGGACGATCTGGCGAAATTGATCGAGCACTATCCGCGTGAGCACTACAGCCTGGTCAAGACCGGCGCCAGGGGATCGAGCCGCGTCTGGCGCGAGGGCGAGATCGGCAGGCTGCGCGGCCAGCAGGTGATCGAGGCGATCTCGCGCGGCGGCCTGTGGCTGAACCTGCGCAACGTTACCGCGGTCGATCACCGCTATCGCGACATGATCGAGCGGATGTTCGGCGAGATCGCGGCCAAGGTCCCGGGTTTCGACGCGCCGACGCATCAGGCCGGCATCCTGATTTCGTCGCCTGACGCGCAGGTCTATTATCACGCCGATCTGCCTGGGCAGGGTCTGGTGCAGATCGCTGGCCGCAAGCGGGTCTATATCTATCCCAACACGCAGCCGTTCATCCGGCCCGAGCATCTGGAGAACATCGCGCTGTTCGATGTCGAGGTCGATATCCCCTACGAGCCCTGGTACGACTGGCACGCTCAGGTGATCGATCTCGAACCCGGCCAGATGCTGAACTGGCCGCTCAATGCGCCGCACCGCGTCGAGAACCTCGACACCGTCAACATCTCGATGACGATCTCCTATGTCAACGACGACATCCGCCGTGCCCAGATCCTGCATCTGGCCAACGGCATGCTGCGTCATCGCTTCGGCTACGCGCCGCGCAGCCGCAGCATCCGCGGTCCCACCTTCTTCGCCAAGCAGGTGATGCAGAAGCTGCTGCGCGACGGCAAATGGGTGAAGCGCGAACGCGCGGTGCGCCGCCAGATCGATTTCCGTCTCGACGAGCGCGATCTCGGCAAGATCGTCGACCTGCCCAAGGCGGCGTTGGAAGCGGCGTAACAACGTTGCGCCGGAAGCAGGTGCTGGAATGACAGTATTGACGACAGCGGTTGAGAAATCCGGGGCGCGGGTCTCCTCCTATGCGGTCGGCTATCGGGTCGAGCTGGTTGACGATTGGGCACAGGCCGCCGCCCGCTGGGGGGCATTCGATCCGCTCACCGCGTTCCAGCATCCGCAATGGTACGCGTCGTGGTACCGGGCCTTTGCCACCGACGGCGTCGCGCCGCTGATCGCCATCGTCAGCGATGCTGCGACCGGTGAGCGCGCCGCGCTGCTGCCGTTGATCCGTCACCGCCAGGGCAGCCTGCGCATCATCGAATTCGCCGATCTCAACCTCACAGACTTCAACGCGCCGTTGCTCGGCCCGGCCGCCCCTCGTGACGACGTCGCCGCCAGGCAGTTCTGGCGCGACCTGAAGGCGGCGCTGCGCAAGGTGCAGGGCGGTGCCGACCTCATCCGTTTTCGCAAGATGCCGGTCAGGTTCGCGGCGCGATCCAATCCGCTGGCGTTGCTCGACGGCGTCGGGCCGTCGCTCGTCAACGGCAATCTGTTGACCATCGGCGACGACCACAACGCCTGGCGCTACGAGCTGGATCGCAAGGTCCGCAAGGAGCTGGAACGGAGCTGGCGCGTGTTCACGCGTGAGCCGTCGGCGGCCTTCAAATTCGCGGCCGACACTGACGAGGCATTGCAGCTCCTTTCGGTCACGGAAGTGCAGCAGGGCGATCGGTTGCTGGGCCTTGGGCTCAACTACGTGCTCGATGATGCGGACACCACCGCCTTCTATCGCGACCTCGTGCGCGAAGGCACTGCGCGTGGCTATGCGGTGATGACCGCACTGACGACGCGCGACGAGGTGGTGGCGACGCTGCTCGGCATCCGCACCGGCTCGCGCTACATCATGATCCGCATCAGCAATGCGGGCGAAAAATGGTCGATGTGCTCGCCGGGCCGGCTGATCATCGATCGCACCATCGAGGCGCTGCACAAGGACGGCGTGCGGGAATTCGAGTTCTCGGTCGGCAATTACAGCTACAAGCGACGGTTCGGACCGCAGCGTACGCCGCTGGTCGATCTTGGTGCCGCCTTGAGCTGGCGCGGACAGCCGCAGGCGCTGCGTGACCGCGCCGTGCTGGCGATGCATCGCTATCCAAAACTCTCAGCACGGCTGAAAGAGGCGCTCGGCAAGTCGACGCCGTCGCGCGAGGAGGATTGAGCCACTGGTGCGGCGCGCGAGCGCTAGACCCCTCTGACCACGCCCGGCAGGCCCTGTGGGCATTCCAGTGCAGCACGGTCCCAGTTCGCGTTGATGGCCGCAGCCTCATAGCTCGATTGCAGGAATTCGAGCAGCGCCTTGTCCGGATCTGCAGCCATCCGCACGGCGTCGTATGGCAGGATGAATTCGCCGAGTGTTTCGCTGAAGAATGCAGCGTCGGGCCGTACCGGCGTGCTGCGATAGCCCGCGGGTTCCGGATAGGCGTAGGAATAGAATGCGGGATAATCGATTGCGCCGCCGCCCGGCCAGAAGCCGGCGCTGCTGACCTCGTGCGAATAGGCTTCGTGCGCCACCGCGTCGGGCAAATGCGGCACGTCGCCAGGATGCCGCGGTGCCGTCTTGCCGGAGAAGCGCGTCACCGCGAGATCAAAGCTGCCCCAGAAGAAGTGCACCGGGCTCGCCTTGCCGAGAAAGCCGGTCCGGAATTGCTTGAACACGCGGTCGCAGTTCACAAGGATCTGGTGAAACCGGCGCACGGCATCCGCGTCGTACGAGGCATGCTGCGTATCCTGCGAAAATCGGATCGGGTCGGGCAGCTCGTTCGGCATCTCGTCGATGGCGACATCGACGCCGAGGTCCTTCAGATTGGTCATGGTCGCCGCGTAGAAGCTCGCGACCGCTTGACCGGCCAGCGCGAATTGCCGCTCGGTGCCGTCGCTGGTCGAGATGCGGAGCATGTGATTGATAAAATCGAAGTCGATCTGGAACGTGCGGTCGCCGTCGGGGATCGGCGAGGTCGTCAGCCCGCGCGTCGTGACATAGAGCGTGACGTGCCAGGAGTGATTCAGCCAGGGCGATTTCGCCAGCCGGATCTTGCCGGCAATCTGGGTGAAGAGCTGGAGGGTGGCACAGCTGTCGCGCCACGCCGCGGTCGGCAGTTCCGGCCAGCGGGTCTTCTGTGTGTTGGTCATGGCAAACCTCGGGGCTGCGCCGACAAGAAGCCTGACGGCATATCACGAAAACAGTCTCGATGACCTCGGGAACTGGCGTTTCCGAAAGCAGCAGATCGGGCGGCAATCTTCAACGAGTGCCGCCCTAATCGCGTCAACCAGCCAGTCAGGCGTGAAACCTAACCGTGAAGCTTAGCCGTGCAGCTTCCTGGCGGCCTCCGCGATCGCGCGGCCCTGGTAGCGCGCGCCGGCGAGCTCGTTCTCGCTCGGCTGGCGGCTGCCGTCGCCGCCGGTGATGGTGGTGGCGCCGTAGGGCGCGCCGCCGGTGACCTCGTCGAGCTTCATCTGTCCGGCAAAGCCGTAATTGAGGCCGACCACCGTCATGCCGAAATGCAGGAGGTTGGTGATGATCGAGAACAGCGTGGTCTCCTGGCCGCCATGCTGGGTCGCGCTCGAGGTGAAGGCGCCGCCGACCTTGCCGTTCAGCGCGCCTTTGAGCCACAGCCCGCCGGCCTGGTCGAGGAAGTTGGCCATCTGCGAGGCCATGCGGCCGAAGCGGGTGCCGGTGCCGACGATGATCGCATCATAGTTGGCGAGATCGTTGATCTCTGCGACCGGCGCGGCCTGGTCGAGCTTGTAATACGAGGCTTTGGCGACTTCCGCCGGCACGAGCTCGGGCACGCGCTTGATGTCGACGGTGGCGCCGGCTTCGCGCGCGCCTTCCGCGACGGCATTCGCCATCGCTTCGATGTGACCGTAGGCGGAGTAATAGAGGACGAGAACCTTGGCCATGATGGCCTCCTTTGGGTTGGGTAGGGGAAGGTTGGGGGAGTTGGTCTAAGGGCTGTCATTGCCGGGCTTGACCCGGCAATCCATCAATCTTGAAAGACTCTTTCGAAGAGGGATGGATGGCCGGGTCAAGCCCGGCCATGACGGAGTGGAGAGACTCAGGCTGCGTCGACGAGCACCAGCTCCGCATCTTCGAGCGCGGTGATCTTCAGCTTGGCCTCGTCGCGGATCGCGGCACCGTCGCGCGCATTGACGCGGACGCCGTTGACCTCGATGCTGCCGGCTGCCGGCACCAGATAGAGGTGGCGGGCCTTGTCGGGGGCGTATTCCGCACTCTCGCCGGCCTTCAGCGTGGTGGCGAGCACCCGCGCATTGGCGCGGATCGGCAGCGCGTCGTTGTCGCCGTCAATACCGGAGGCGATCGTGACGAGCTTGCCCGAGCGGTCCGCCTTCGGGAACGGCTTTGAGCCCCAGGTCGGATGGCCGCCCTTCGTCGTCGGCTCGATCCAGATCTGGAAGATCTTGGTCTTCGACGGCTCCAGATTGTACTCGGAGTGGCGGATGCCGCTGCCGGCGCTCATCACCTGAACGTCACCGGCTTCGGTGCGTCCCTTGTTGCCGAGCGAGTCCTGGTGCGTGATCGCGCCTTCGCGGACATAGGTGATGATCTCCATGTTGGCATGCGGATGCGCCGGGAAGCCGGAGTTGGGCGCGATCTCGTCATCGTTCCACACCCGCAGCGCGCCGTGGCTCACATTCTCGGGATCGTAGTAGCTCGCAAACGAGAAGTGATGCTTGGCCTTCAGCCAGCCGTGGTCGGCACCGCCAAGCTCTGCAAATGGTCTCAGTTCGATCATGGTCATTCCCCTTGATTTTCGATGTTGCGCAGCGGCCGGGTGGGCTTCACCCGGCGTCTCCAGAAAATTTTGCGATCAGGCGCCGAAGCCGCCGTCGACGTTGAGCACGGTGCCGGTCACGAACGAGGCGTCCGGGCTCGCCAGGAACACGACGCCGGCGGCAACTTCCTCCGGCCGGCCGAAACGCTGCAGCGCGTGCTGCAAGCGTTGCGTCTCGGCAAACTCGCCGCCGTCCTTCGGATTCATGTCGGTGTCGATCGAGCCCGGCTGCACCACATTCACCGTGATGCCGCGCGGTCCGAGGTCGCGCGCTGCGCCCTTGGTGTAGCCAACGACGGCGGCCTTGGTGGCGACGTAGTCGGCAAGACCCGGGAACGAGGCGCGGTCGGCCAGCATGGAGCCGACGGTGACGATGCGGCCGCCTTCACCCATCAGCTTCGAGGCGGCGCGGATCGCGGTGATCACGCCGTCGATGTTGATCGCTTCCTGGCGGGCGAGCGTGGTGGTATCGGCCTTGGGATCGTCGACCGCACCGCCGGACGCGACGCCGGCGTTGTTGACGAGGATGTCGAGCCGGCCAAAATCCTTGGCGACGGTCTTCACCAGCTGATCGACATCGGATGACGAGGCCTGGTCGGCCTTGTAGGCGCGGGCGTTGATGCCCTTGGCCTTCAGTTCAGTGACGACGGCCTCGGCCTTCTCGGGAGAGGCGACGTAGCTGATCGCGACGTTGGCGCCTTCCGCAGCGAGCGCGCGGGCGCTCGCCGCGCCGATGCCGCGCGAGCCGCCGGTGACGAGGGCAACCTTGCCGGAGAGCTTCTTGGTCATTGGATTTCTCCATCGATTGAATTTGCGATTGAATTTGATGGCACTTGGATATGCCTCCGGCTGTGGTATAGAAATAGAAACTATTGAAACTCATTGTTTCCAAACTGAGCAATCGGGACAGCTGCCAATGGCGAAACTTCCGGACTTCGAGGCGCTCGCGATCTTCGCAAAAGTCGTGGAGTTACGGTCGTTTGCGGCGGCCGCGACCGAGCTCTCGTTGTCCAAGGCGACGGTGTCCAAGGCGGTCAGCCGGCTCGAGGAGCGGCTCGGCGCGCGGCTGTTCAACCGCACCTCGCGGCGGCTGGCGTTGACCGATGCCGGCCAGAAATTGTCGGAGCGGGCCGCGCGGCTGTTGGCCGACGGCGAGGCCGCCGAGAACGAGGCTCTGGCGCAATCGACCACGCCGCGCGGCCTGGTGCGGCTCGCGGTGCCGATGAGCTTTGGCATCAAGACGGTGGCGCCGCTGCTGCCGGAATTCATGGAGGCGTATCCGGAGGTCGCGATCGACCTGCATCTCAGCGACGCGACGGTCGATCTGATCGGCGAGGGCTTTGACGCCGGCCTGCGCATCGCGCGGCTGCCGGATTCGTCGCTGATCGCGCGGCGGCTGTGCGGCATGCCGCGTTACACGGTGGCCGCGCCGTCCTATCTGAAGCGCAACGGCCGGCCGACCCATCCGATGCATCTCGCCGAGCACAAATGCTTCGGCTACGCCTATCTCTCGACCCAGGGCGTCTGGCACTACACCAACGCGTCGGGCGAGCAGGCGAGCGTGCGGCCCGCCGGTCAGCTCAGGGTCAACAATGGCGAGGCGGTGATGCCGGCGCTGCTGGCCGGCCTCGGCATCGCCGATCTGCCCGACTTCATCGTCGGCGATGCGATCGCAAGCGGCGAGGTCGAGGTGATCCTGAAGGGCTGGAAGCAGCCCGAGGGCGCCGTGCATCTCGTCACCCCGCCCGGCGGTCCGCGGCCCGCCCGTGTCGAGGTGCTCGCCGATTTCCTCGCCCGGCATTTCGCCAAAGGGCGCGCGCAGCGCAAATAGAGAGCCGCGCCCAGCGGAAATAAAGCGGCACGCTCAGCGGAGATAGAACTCCGCACGCGGACCGGCCGAAGGCCGTGTGATCCGTCACATTCGTGTCATCCCTTTTAAATTGTATAACTTATGTGAACTAACCCACGATCGTGGGCTGGCGCGATCGTCTATTGCTGCGTCCTGAACCGGTGTTGCCGCAAAGCGCATTTTCGGAGGAACCAGATGATTGACCTGACCAAGCATGATTTCACGTCATTGTCGGTGAAGGACCTGCTCGATGCCCGCGAGGCCTATCACGTGCATCTGGCCCATCTGCAGTCGGTCTACGCGACCGCGATCGGCCGCTATCTGATCCGCGACAACGATCGCAATGCAACGGAAAGAAAGGCCCACTCCAAGCCGCAGGCGCTCGGACCGCGCACGCTGTTCAATTCGTCGGTCAAGGATTGGTCGTGGCCCTGCATCCTGGTCTTTGTCCGCGACTGGATGAAGCGCTCGGAGCTGAAGAACCATCCGGAGAAGCAGGATCAGCTGGTGCCGCCGTTCCTGTACCTGCCGGATGGCCGTGTCGTGCCCACCTGATGGTCAAGGTCGATCCGAACGAGGAAAGCCCCGGCACCGTCGACCCGCCGGTGTTCAAGAGCGATCTGGTCGGCGGCGGCTTTCCGGTTCAGACCACGATCCAGGGCAAGATCCATCGCGGCTCGATCGGCTGCCTCGTCACCAACGGCGAGACGGTGTTTGCGTTGTCCAACCGTCACGTGGTCGGCGCGGCCGGACGGGAGATCTTCGCCGGCTTCAAGAACACGGACCGTCGTCTCGGGGTCAGCGATACGCTGCAACTCGGCAAGCGCGCCTTCAGCGAGGTCTATCCCGGCTGGCCCGGCTCGCGCGTGGTGGCCAATCTCGATGCCGGACTGATCCGCGTCGATGACGTCAAGGGCTGGACCGCACAGGTCTACGGCGTCGGCCAGGTCGGCGACGTCGTCGATCTCAATGTCGGCACCTTCCGTCTCGACATCATCGACCAGCCGCTGATCGCCTTCGGTGCGACCAGCGGCTTGATGAAGGGCAAGATCGTTGGCCTGTTCTATCGCTACAAGACCGTCGGCGGCCTGGAGTATGTCAGCGATTTCGTGATCGGTCCGCGCGACGGCGACACGCCGCTCAACAACTATCCCGGCGACTCCGGCACGGTCTGGTTTCTCGACGATCCGGACGCGAAGAAGAACGCCGGCGGCGCGCGCATCCTCAGCCCTGTGGCGCTGGAATGGGGCGGCCAGGAATTGTTCGGATCGGGCGGCAAGGTTCCGATGCAGGTCGCGCTCGGCATCTGCATGGCAACGCTGTGCCGCGAACTCGACGTCGAATTGATCGGCGACTGGAATGCCGGCCATACCGAGTATTGGGGCGAATGGGGACACGTCAAGATCGGCGCCTACGCGACCGGCCTGATCGATGCGAAGCTTCCCAAGCTCGCCACCATGATGGAAGCCAACTCCGACAATATCGGCCTCGACGACAAGCTGCTCCAAGACCTCAAGCCGCATCAGAAAGGCACGTTCTCGCCGCTGGCCGACGTCGCTGATTTGGTCTGGCGCTTCACCCGGCACACCGACGAGAGCAACCATTTCGCCGACATGGACAAACCGGGCAGCGACGGCAAGACGCTGCTCGATCTTTGCGCCGAATCCACGCGCAACGTCGATCCGAAGGTCTGGAACGACTATTACCAGGGGATCGGCGAGGACCGGCGCGGTGCCTTGCCGTTCCGGGTCTGGCAGATCTTCGACGAGATGGTCGAGTACGCCGCCGCCAACCGGAAGCTGGAGTTCGTCTGCGCCGCCGGAATTGTCGCGCATTACATCGGCGATGCCTGCCAGCCGCTGCACATCTCGCAATTCCACCACGGCCTCGATCCGAGCGACAAGTCGCACGCCAAGGTGCACAGCGTGTACGAGACCACGATGATCGGCCGCCACGGCAAGGATCTCATCAAGATGATCCCCGATGCCAGGACCAGCGACGTCGCGGAGATTGCGCCGGGCGGAACGCCGACCGGGCGCGACGCCGCGGTCGCCGTGGTCGCGCTGATGCAGCGAACCGTCAAGCGGCTGCCGCCGATGACCATCGTGAACCTGTTCAACTCGCATATGGGCAGCGGCCAGGTCGAAACGCTGTGGTCCAAGCTGAAGGATGCGACGGCGGCCTGCATGCAGGACGGCGCGAAAACCCTGGCCCGGGTCTGGGAAGCCGCTTGGCGCGCCGGCGCCGGTGAGGACCGCGGGCAGGGCGGCAAGTTCGACCAGGACAACCTGAGCAAGCTCTACAATGATCCGAGCTTCCTGCCGGCGTTTCCGCTTCAGCAACTGACACTGGATGCCGACGATCACATCGTTCCGATCGGGGGCAGCGGCGGCGCACGGCGCCGTAGCGCAACCACGGCCCGGCGTGCGCGCCCGCAAGCAGCGAAGAAGGCGGTGAAGAAAGGGGCCAAGAAAGCAGCCAGGAATACGGCCAGGAAACCGCTCAAGAAGGCGGTGGCGCGCAAGCGTCCGGCTGCAGCCGCTCCGGTCCGCCGCGCCGCCGTCAGCAAGAAGACCGCGACCAAGCGCGGCGCGGCCAGGAAGCGATCCGTCGCAAAGACGCGGAAGGCGTCGCGCAAGCGCTAGGACCTAATCTGGCAGGCCTCCCTCGTCGGTCAGGCCGCATCTGATGTGGCGAGCGGGACGCTTGAGATCGGCGTCCCGCTCCTGCACCATGCGGAACAGCCGCGGCTTTAACCGCGGCATCGCGATCGGCTGCGATCGCCAAAAAAGACGACTGGGGAGAAACTCTCGATGAACCGCCGCGAACTCCTGCGCGCCGCTGCCGCTTTGCCGCTCGCGCACACTGCGCTTGCCAAGTCCGCCTTCGCGCAAGCCGCTTATCCCAACCGCAACATCACGATGATCGTGCCGTTTCCAGCCGGCGGCCAGGCCGATCTCGCGGCGCGTCCGGTGGCGCTGGCGCTCGAGCGGATACTCGGCAAGTCCGTCATCGTCGACAATCGCGCCGGCGGAGCGGGCGGATCGATCGGTAATGCGCAGGCCGCGCGTGCCGAGGCGGACGGCTATACGCTGTTGATGACCTTGTCCTCGCTTGCGGTGCTGCCGGAGGCCGACCGGCTGTTCGATCGTCCGATTGCCTACGAAGTGTCGCAGTTCGCGCCGGTCGCGCGCGTACTCGCCGACCCGACGCTGCTGGCGGTGCCGGCCTCGGCGCCGTGGACAACGCTGCAGGAGTTCGTCGACGACGCGAAGAAGCGCCCGGGACAAATCCCGTACGGCTCGTCCGGCCCCTACGGCACGCTGCATGTCGCGATGGAGATGTTCGCAGCGAGCGCAGGCATCAAACTGCTGCACGTGCCGTTCCGTGGCGCCGGTCCCGCGCTCACCGCGCTGCTCTCCGGCACCGTGCAGGCATTGGCGTCGGCGCCGGGCACGCTCAAGCAGCAGGTCGAAGACGGCAAGATGCGCGTGCTCGCCAATTGGGGCGCCGAGCGGATCGCGAGTTTTCCCGATCTGCCGACCTTCAGGGAACTCGGCTACAAGGACGTCGAGTTCTACATCTGGGCTGGATTGTTCGCGCAGGCCGCGCTGCCGGCGCCGATCATGACGCGCCTGCGCGCGGCGATGGCCGACGCGGTCAAGGCGCCGGAGGTGATCAAGACCTTCGAGACCGCGGGCAGTCCCGTCGCCTATCTGGACGCGCCGGAGTTTTCAAAATTTGTTGCAGACGACAGCGCGCGGTTGATTGCGGCGGTGAAGAAGATCGGCAAGGTCGAATAGGGAACCTGGCTCCCTTCGTCTTCACATTTAGTTGTCCGCGCGAACGATCCTTGGCCGCATTCATTTGCCAGCCTCAGGCAAATCGCCGCGTGGAACCCGCGCGTGCGCGGATCAAATCGAACAAGGGCACTGGGCATGCAGACGGAGCGGATTGTCCTGAGCTTAGCGATCGCGATCGGCGGCCTTGCCGCCGCAACGCCTGCGTCGTCGCAGGAGTATCGCGGCACCTGGGAACAGCAGATGGCGTGCACGCCCGACGTGATGCGCCTGTGCAGCGATCAGATTCCCGACACCAACCGGATCGTCGCCTGCCTGCGGCAGAACACGGCGCTGCTTGGCAGTTCCTGCCGGGCGGTGTTCGAGTCGAATGCGCAGCAGACGCAGGGGCGCGCGCCTCAGCCGCAGATGCAACAGCGGCAGCGCGCGCCGCAGCAGATGCAGCCGGCCCCGCTCGCGCCGCCGCGGTCGTCGCCCGACTACGATGAAGACTAGTTCTGGGGCATGATCCGGAAAAGTGTGAAGCGGTTTTCCGAACAGATCATGCCCTGGCAAGAAGCTAAAGCGCGATGACGATTCAGCTCGTCGCGCTTTAGGGACTGACGTCTGCCTGGGACCGGACTTCGCAGACGTCGACCCATTCCGCCGCGGTCAGCTCTGCCATCCTGTCGGGCGTGATGCGCACCGCGCTGTGGGTAGAGCCTGCGGCCGGCACCACGACATCGAATGCCTTCAACGACACATCGCAATAGACCGGCAGCGGCGTTTTCAGCCCGAACGGGCAGACGCCGCCGACCTCGTGGCCGGTGATCTCGGCGACTTCGTCGAGGCCGAGCATCTTCGGCTTGCCGCCGAACGCCGCCTTCACCTTCTTGTTGTCCATCCGCGCCGTGCCGCTGGCGACGATCAGCACCACGCGGTCGCCGACCCACAGGCTCAGCGTCTTGGCGATCCGCGCCGGCTCGGCGCCATAGGCCTCCGCCGCCAGCACGACGGTCGCGGAGCTCTGGGTGGATTCGATCACGGAAATTTCGGGCGCCTTCTCGGCGAAGAAGGCGCGGACGGAGGCGAGACTCATACGGTTCAGGACCTTGCAGACACCAGGGCAGGGAGTTCGGAGAGACCGTGGATCCGGTGATCGGGCACGACGCCGAGCTCGTCCATCTGGGTACGCAGCGTCTTGAACATCGTCAATGGGGCGACCGTCTCGCTCTCGACGCAGGCGAGCGCCATCGCTTCCGGCGTCACCCGTTCGATCCAGGCGACGGTGAGGCCGAACGCCTTGGCGCCGCAGGCGTCCCACGGGTTGGAGGAAATGAACAGGACTTCCGCGGGCGGCACTTTCAGCACCTCCTCGATCAGCGTGTAGGCCTCGGGCGCCGGCTTGAACACCTTGTGGCAATCGACGCTGATGGTCGCATCGAGCAGGCGGTCGAGCCCCGAATTGCGCACCAGCGCATTGAGCATGTCAGGGCTGCCGTTGGAGAGGATCGCGAGCTTCTTGTCCTTCATCGCCTCGAGGGCTGCGACCGCATCGGGATAGAGCGCGAGATGCTGATACTTGTCGATGATACGGGCGAACGTCGCTGCGTCATATTGCAGGCCGAGGCAGCGCAGCGTGTAGGTGAGCGAGTCGCGGGTGACCGCGGCGAAATCCTGGTAGCGCCGCATCAGCGAGCGCAGCCAGGAATATTCGAGCTGCTTGAGGCGCCAGATCTGCGTGATGATGTCGCCATAACCGGGGAACGCATCCTCGGTGACATCGGCCACCGACTGGACGTCGTAGAGCGTGCCGTAGGCGTCGAACACGATTGCCTTGATGGTCATTGAGTTTTCTCTTGTCCGCCAATGGTCGCATACAGGAATTTCCTGACAGCGTCGATGGACTGATCGAGGACCTGCGCGTTGAATTCGAGGTGATGACCGAGCAGCCGCCCCGGCGTGCGATATTGCGGCACGTCAAAATCGTGATGGGCGCCGGGATAGACGATCAGCTCGATCGGATAGCCGAGGCCCTGCTGGCGCGAGATGCCGTCATCGTCGCGGCCTTCCGCCAGGTTCCGGCACTCTTGCGCCGGCGTCCAGTCGTCGAGTTCGCCGACCATGATCAGGGTCGGCACGGTCATGTTGCCCTTGATGCCGAGGCAGCGCGGATAGAAGGCGACGGCGGCGCGGAATTTTTCCGTCGCGTTGACCTCGATCGCGCCGCGCTCGACCGACAACAATGCGAGCCAGCCGCCTTGCGAAAAGCCGATCACGGCAATGCGTGTCGGATCGACCAGGGATTGCCGGCTCAGGAAGCTCAGTGCGCGATAGGCGTCGTGAACCGTTGCGGCCGGGACACCGCCGGTGCAGGTGTCGCTGATGCCGCGCGGGCCGAACCGGTCTACGGTGAGCGTGACATAGCCCCACGCCGCGAGCCGTTTGCCCCAGCGCTCGTCGAGTTCCCGCCACTGCCCGCTGCAGCCATGCAGCAACACCACGGCGGGCAGGAGACCCGTTCGTTCCGGCCGCCGCAACAGGCCCTGCAGCGGCTGCGCGCTCGCAAGCGGGCTTTCGAACTCGACCAGCACGGAAGGCGCTTCGGCTGCCGCCGCAGGCTTGCCGCCCGCGCTCCCGATCAGGAGCACGGCGAGGACGGTGGCAAGTCCGGCGCAGTTCGTCATCGGCCGCCCCGCAAGCTGCAGCCGATGATACTCCCTTAAATACCCAAAATCTTGCGCGCGTTGGCTTTCAGGACCTTGGGGCGGATCTCCTCGCGGATGTCGAGTTTTGCAAAATCGGCGAGCCAGCGGTCCGGCGTGATGACAGGCCAGTCGGAGCCGAACAGCATCTTGTCCTGCAGGATCGAGTTGATGTAGCGCACCAGGATCGGCGGGAAATATTTCGGCGACCAGCCCGAAAGGTCGATGTAGACGTTCGGCTTGTGGGTGGCGACCGACAGCGCCTCTTCCTGCCAGGGGAAGGAAGGGTGCGCGAGGATGATCTTGAGGTCGGGGAAGTCGGCCGCGACGTCGTCCATGTACATCGGGTTGGAGTATTTCAGCCGCATCCCCATGCCGCCTGGCATGCCCGAGCCGACGCCGGTCTGGCCGGTGTGGAACAACGCGATCGCGCCGCCCTCGTTGATCGCTTCATAGAGCGGATAGGCCATGCGGTCGTTGGCGTAGAAACCCTGCATGGTCGGGTGGAATTTGAAGCCGCGGACGCCGTATTCCTCGATCAGCTTGCGCGCCTCGCGGACGCCGAGCTTACCCTTGTGTGGGTCGATCGAGACGAACGGGATCAAGACGTCGAGATGATCGGAGGCAATCTCCAGCATCTCTTCATTTTTATAGCGGCGGAAGCCGGTCTCGCGCTCGGCATCGACCGGAAAGATCACCGCGGCGATGTTCTTGGCGCGGTAATAGGCCGCGGTCTCCGGCACCGTCGGCGGATGCTTGTGCGGCGATTTGAAGTAATCGGCCATCTGCGCCTGGAAGTCGTCATAGCCGTCGTCGCCATGCATGCCGCACGGCTCCTCGGCATGGGTGTGGATGTCGATGGCTGTGACCTTTTCGATGTCGGGCAGTTTGAGCTTGGGCATTGCGGTTTCCCCGGCGGCCGGTTTGTTGGTGATGGAAAATAATTATATGATATAACGATTTTCGCAAGCGGTCTGCATTGGGAAAGCCGGACGCGCGAGGCTGGGTCGCAGCCGCAAACTCCCGGTCCGTGGCGCGGGCTTCAGCCGGGTGCGAACGCACGATTCGCCCTCGCTCCGCTGACGACATGATGTGACGGCGGACGGGATCGTGGTACAGGATAATCGTGCTTGCCGCCGTTTCCGGAGCGATCTCAATGGTATGGCTGGCAGCCAAAGGCCCGTTCCATGCCGGGCACGGGCCGAAAATCGGCCCGTCTCGGTTGACATTTAACGGTCCGATGGCTTAGAAGGCGGCCGTCCCGGGCGGCTGGCCGCTTGTAGGGGTAAATCCCATTTTGCCACCTTTCGGCATTGATCAGGCACGGCCTCCAACACGGGCCTTTCGAAGTAACAGGATTGTCCCATGAAGGTCCGTAACTCGCTGAAGTCGCTGCGCGGCCGCCATCGCAACAACCGTCTGGTCCGCCGCAAGGGCCGCGTCTACGTGATCAACAAGGTCCAGCGCCGTTTCAAGGCGCGCCAGGGTTGATTTCGGCGCGGATCGGCCCGCTGCGCTGATCCAACACATCTCTTTCACAGGTCTTTGACGCCGTGCTGCTTTGCAGTGCGGCGTTGTGCGTCTAGACTTCGGTCATGGGATTAAACTTCGGATTTAAGTTCCTTGGCCCTTTCCTTGGCCCCACCAATCGCCGGCTGGCGATCCTGATCGCCGCCCTTTTGGCCGGACCTGTTTTGACTTTGCCTGTCGCGGCCGCCGCGCAGGACGATCCCCGGGTGGTCCCGCCGCCGCGGGCCCAGAAGAAACTGCCGGAAGCGCCGACCAAGCTGCCGAAGGTGCCGGCCGACCGCACCCGCGGGCTGGATTTCCTGTTCGGCGCGCTGAAGGCCGCGCCCGATGAGGACAGCGCCCGCCATGTCGAGGCGCGGATCTGGGCGCTGTGGCTGCAAACCCCGAGCGATACCGCGGCGTTGCTGATGGTGCGCGCCAAGGCTGCGATCGACGCCCAGAACATCGATGTCGCGCTGCAGCTGCTGGACGCGGTGATCAAGCTCCGGCCCGACTATGTCGAGGCCTGGAACCGGCGTGCGACGATCTACTATTTGAAGAACGACTACGTCCGTTCGCTCGCAGACCTGCAGCAGGTGCTGACCCGTGAGCCCCGCCATTTCGGCGCGCTGGCGGGTGTCGGCATGATCATGCAGGACATGGGCGACGAAAAGCGCGCCCTGGACGCCTTCCGCAAGGCGCTGGCTGTCGATCCCTACCTCGAGAAAGTGCCGCAGATCGTCAAGCAGCTGACCGAGAAGGTCGAAGGCCGCGACATCTGATTGCGTGCAATTGATCGTGATCGCGGTCGGATGGCCGCGAATCGGCACGTGACTCGCGAGCTGGCATTTGCCCGCGATACGGTCCGGCGCAGGAGGCTAGTGCAGGAATTTTCCGCGGGACGCGCAGTCCTCGGCCACGGCAGCATAGAATTGCTGAAGCTCCGCTTCCAGGTGCTCATTCACGAGCAACAGCGCCTTCAGCGCACCGCGTAGGTCGCCATTGCAGCTCGCCACGATCTGATCGATGGCCGCATCGCTAGGGTCGGAAATCATGGTACTCCTCCGATTACTTCCCGTTGAACTCGTCGTGCGGACGCAGGTTCCCGTGAATCTTGTGCACAAGCCAAGAAGCGTTTTCCGGTGGCGTCCCGGTTTGGATGAAGCCTCGCGTCTGATGGCGAAATTGCCACCGCCAAACTATGAAATTACTAATGACGCAGGTATGAACCCGCTATCCACAGGCTGGGCGTGCTGTGGACAACTTCGCCGGGCGCGCGACCCGGAAAATCGACAATTGGCTTTCCGGACAAAAGCATGCTCGGGAGGACGCAAATCCAGTACCGGGCGAAACCTGACTTTGGGTACCTCGTAGTTTCCAGGTGCCCAACACCCTTCGGATCCCCTCGATGTTAACCGCGATCATCGCGCTGGCGGCCGCAGGGCTGGCGCTGGCCCTGGCAACGCAAATCGGCGTCACGCTGATCCAGCGCGCCTTTCCGCCTCAGGGCCGCATGATCGATGTTGCCGGCGCGCGGCTGCATGTCGTCGAGCTCGGCCCGCGCGATGCCGCGGGGCCGCCGGTCGTGCTGCTGCATGGCGCGAGCTCCAACCTCCGCGCGATGCAGCCGCTCGGCGATCGCATCGCAAGGACGCGCCGGGTGATCCTGATCGACCGGCCGGGCCATGGCTGGAGCACCCGCGAGCGCGTCGCGGATTCGACGCCCGCGGTCCAGGGCCGGATGATCATGGAGGCGCTGACCAGGCTCGGCATCGACAGGGCGATCGTGGTGGCGCATTCCTGGGCCGGCGCGCTCGGCCTGCGCATTGCGCTCGATCATCCGGACCGCGTCGCGGGCCTCGTGCTGCTGGCCCCCGTCGCCTATCCGTGGCGCGGCGGCGCCGGCCGCTACAATGACGTGATTTCGACGCCGCTGATCGGGCCGATGCTGGCGCACACGGTCACGCTGCCGCTCGGTTATCTCGTCGCCAATTCAGGCTCGCGCGGCGTGTTCGCGCCGCAAGAGATGCCGGACGATTTCGTCCGCGACAGCGCGACATTGCTCCTGCTGCGCCCGCGCGAGTTCATCGCCAATGCACGCGACCTCGTCACGCTGAAGGCCGCCGTCGTCGAGCAGGCGCCGCGCTACGCGGAGATCAAGGCACAGGTCACAATCATTGCGGGCGACGTCGACAAGACGGTCTCGACCCGCATCCATTCGCGGCCGCTTGCAGCCACGGCGCCGAACGCCAAGCTCATCGTGATGCCGGGCGTTGGTCATATGGTGCAGTACGCTGTGCCCGATCTTGTGGCGTCCGAGGTCGAGGCGGTGGCGGGCAAGTTGGTCCAACCGGCAGCAGCAAAGGACAAGACCGCCCCCGCGAATCTGTGATCGGCTAAGGCTTGCGCGGGTCCATCGCGCCGAACATCATGCGGCCGCGCGGTTCTTCAGATCTCACCCAAAGGATAAGCCCCATGCGGATCGACAACGTCGCCGACCTCATCGCTGAAACCCTTGCCCAGGCCGGCGTGAAGCGCATCTACGGTGTCGTCGGCGACAGCCTCAACGGCCTCACCGAGGCGTTGCGCAAGCGCGGCACGATCGACTGGCTGCATGTGCGCCACGAGGAGGTGGCCGCCTTCGCCGCCGCCGCCGAATCCCAGATCACGGCAGGCCTTGCGGTGTGCGCGGGCTCCTGCGGCCCGGGCAATCTCCATCTCATCAACGGCCTGTTCGACGCGCATCGCAGCCGCACCCCTGTGCTGGCACTGGCGGCGCAGATCCCTTCGGCCGAGATCGGCGGCGGCTATTTCCAGGAAACCCATCCGCAGGACCTGTTTCGCGAATGCAGCCACTATTGCGAGCTGGTGTCGGATCCGTCGCAACTGCCTTACATGCTGGAGAACGCGATCCGCGCCGCGGTCGGCAAGCGCGGCGTCGCCGTGCTGGTGCTGCCGGGCGACGTCGCGATGCGGCCGGCACCGAAGCGCGACATCGCGCCGAATGCCGGCCTGCTGCCGCCGGCACCGGTGGTGCGTCCGGCCGAACCCGAATTGAACGCGCTGGCGGCGCTGCTCAATGGCGCCAAGCGCGTCACGCTGTTCTGCGGCCGCGGCTGCGCCGGCGCGCATGACGGTCTGCTCAAGCTCGCCGAGACGCTGAAGAGCCCGATCGTGCATGCTCTCGGCGGCAAGGAATATGTCGAATACGACAATCCGTATGACGTTGGCATGACAGGCTTCATCGGCTTCTCCTCCGGCTACGCCGCGATGCATGGTTGCGACGTGCTGCTGATGCTGGGCACCGACTTTCCCTACAAGCAGTTCTTCCCGACCGGCATCAGCATCGCGCAGGTCGATCTCCGTCCCGAAAATCTCGGCCGCCGCTGCAAGCTCGACCTCGGCATCGTCGGCGACGTCGGCGAGACCATCGCCGCGCTGCTGCCGAAGCTCACGGTCAAGACCGACCGCAAGTTCCTCGACGCCAGCCTCGCGCATTACATGGATGCCCGCGCCGGGCTCGACGATCTGGCCCGCGGCAAGCCCGGCTCGAGGCCGATCCATCCGCAATATCTGGCGCGCCTGCTCAGCGAGCAGGCCACCGAGGATGCGGTGTTCACCGCCGACGTCGGCACGCCGACGATCTGGGCCGCGCGCTATCTGAAGATGAACGGCCGCCGCCGGCTGATCGGCTCCTGGGTCCATGGCTCGATGGCCAATGCAATGGCGCAGGCGATCGGCGTGCAGGCGGCGCAGCCCGGCAGGCAGGTGGCGTCGATGTCCGGCGACGGCGGCTTTGCCATGCTGATGGGCGATTTGATCACGCTGACGCAGGCCAAGCTGCCGGTGAAGGTCGTGATCTTCAACAACAGCGTGCTCGGCTTCGTCGCGCTGGAGATGAAGGCCGCCGGCTTCATCGAGACCGGGGTCGACCTGAAAAATCCCGACTTCGCGGCGATGGCCCGCGCCATGGGCATTCACGGCGTCAGGGTGGAGGATCCCGGCGAGCTCGAGGGCGCGATCCGCAACGTGCTCGCGCATGACGGCCCGGCGGTGCTCGACGTCGTGACCGCGACGCAGGAATTGTCGATGCCGCCGACCATTACGCTGGAGCAGGTCAAGGGCTTCAGCCTGTGGGTGCTGCGCGCCGTGATGAGCGGCCGCGGCGACGAGGTGGTCGATCTCGCCAAGACCAATCTGCTGCCGCGCTAGCTCGAGCATGATCCGGAAAAGTGCGAAGCGGTTTTCCGAAGAGATCATGCTTAAACAAGAATCTAAAGCGCGATGACGATTCAATCTGATCTCATCGCGCTTTAGGGTTGATCTCCGTCGCCCCGTTCTTGCGTCGGCTCAACCTAGATTCGGCGCAGGCACGCCGCGCTGAAAGGCTAAGAGGTCGAGTGAGGGCGGCTCGCCGCCGGTCAGGATTGAGCAGCACGCATGCGCCTGGCCGCGGTGGTGGGTCTGATGATTGAAGAGATGCAGCAGGATATCCTGCCGCGGCTGGCGATAGGGTTTGCCCGACGTTGTCTGATAGGCGATGGGCTCCATGAGGTCGGCGCCGGCATAGCCTTCGACCAACTCATTCAAGCGCGCATCCTCCGCCATCCGGGCACGAAGAAGATCGCGGCGATCGTCGTGCAAAATCGCGTCCAGGCGATCCGGATGCTCGCCGGTGCCGGTCAATCGCTTCAACCATATCCGATCCGTCAGCAGCAAATGATTGAGCGTCCCGTGCAGGCTGCCAAAGAACACGCCGGTTGAACGGCGATAGGCTTCCTCGGGCAGTTCAAGCGCGGCGCCGTAGAGCCGCAGGTTGGCCCAATGATTATAGGCCGCGAGCTGCCGGAAGTTTTCGGTTCCCATCTTGCTGTCCTGTTCGAAACGATAGCGGATGATAACTTGCCCACATCCCTCAATTGGTGAAAATATCTCACCAATCAGGAGGACTCGATGGGACGGTCGGTTCAACCATCGGCGCGTGCACTCACAGCGCTCTCGCTGTTCGCCACGCTCGGCACCCTGACCGAGACGGCCGAACAACTGGGCGTTACCCGGTCGGCGCTGTCGCACCGGATTGCCGAATTGGAAAAGCGCCTCGGCGTGGCATTGGTGAGAAAAGTCGGCCGGCGAATTTCGCTGACCGAGGACGGCGAACGATTGCTCGCCAGCATGGGCGACGCGCTCGACCGGTTGGAGGCGGCGGTTGAACCATTTCAACGTTATCGCGGGCAGATCCGTGTAAGCACGATCGCAACCTTTGCGTCTCACTGGTTGATCCCGCGCATTTCGCAATTTCAGGCGCGGCATCCCCTGATCGAGGTCGCTATCTCTACAACGACGAGAGCTGTCGACCTTGAAAAGGAAGACATGGATTGCGCCATCCGCCACGGCCGCGGGGCGTGGAAAGGGCTTTCCTCGACGCTATTGTTCCGGGAAACCCTGATGCCCGTTGCCAGACCTGATGTCGTGGGCCGTGCCGCGACGAGCGCCAAACCGGCAAATTCTGCAAAGACAAATTTTGCAAAGATCTGGCACGGCACACCACTGATTAGGGCCCGATCGCGATTCGCGGATTGGTCGATCTGGCAACAGCACGATGGTACGCTGACCAAACGGCGGATCAAATGGTTGACGGTGGAAACCCGCGCGCAGGCGCTCGATGCCGCAATGGCAGGCGCCGGCGTTGCGTTGATGGATATGGCCTATATTACGACGCCCGTGGACGAAGGCAGGCTCGAGAAGCTCGCGGAACGTCCCCTGCAACTCCAGACCGGCTACCATTTTGTAAACGTGCCCAACGCCCGCACCCTGCACCTGCTGAATCATCTGCGCGACTGGGCCGTGGAGGCGGCGCGGCCGTTTCGGACGGCGTAACGCGCCAAACAAGCTCCGCGTGATCTGGCGGAGTCTGATGTAGGGTCGAGGACCCTGGGGAACTCGACGTCGTCACCGCGACGCAGGAACGGTCGATGCCGCCGATTATCACGCTGAAGCAGGTCAAGGGCTTCAGCCTGTGGGTGCTGCGCGCCGTGATGAGCGGCCACGGCGACGAGGTGGTCGATCTCGCCAAGACCAATCTGTTATCGCGTTGATCGCGGCAACGGCGCCCGCCCTGGGAGTCGCGCAGGGCGGACGCCGGCCAATGGGGTCGATTACTTCGGCTTGCCATCCTTGTCGAACGACGACACGTAGGCCCAGAGGTTGTTGGCCTCGGTCTCGTTCTTGACGCCGGCGAACGCCATCTTGGTGCCGGGGATCTTGGCCTTCGGATCCTTGATGTATTCGAGGAAGGTGTCCTTGTTCCAGGTGATGCCGGAATTCTTGTTGGCGTCGGAATAATTGTAGTCCGGCGCGGAGCCGGAATGGCGGCCGTCGAGGCCATTGAGCTCGGGGCCGACCTTGTTCTTGGCGCCTTCGCCGATCGCGTGGCAGGCGAGGCATTTGTTGAACGAGGTCTTGCCGGCGGCGGCATCCTGCGCCAGCGCGGAGGATGCGGAGGCCAGCGATGTGACGACCGCCAGCGCGCTCAAGGTCTTTAGGTTCATGGGGTTCTCTTCGTTTCGTCCCGGGGGTAGTGTTTGGTTTGTGGCATGTCCGGCTTGGACAGGACAAGCCACGAAACTTTGACAGGTTTCATGGCCGCCCGCTTGTCCCAGAGAGAACTCGCCATTGCGGGGCGGGGCAATCCGACCTTCGGCCGGTTGACTGAAACAGGTGCAGAATTGATTGATTTGTCGTAACAAAATCGGCGAAGGGCAAAAGCCCTTCGAGGGAACAGCGATGTCCATCATGATGCCGGCGGCCGATCAGGCCGTCCTTGCCCGCCGCACTGAGATCGTGGCCGCCTTGCGCGCAATCGTCCCTGGCGAGGGCGTGATCGACAGCGCCGCCGAGATGCTGGCCTATGAATCCGACGGCCTGACCGCCTATCGGCAGCCGCCGATGGTCGTGGTGCTGCCCGATACGTCAGAGCAGGTCGCAAAGGTCCTCAAATATTGCCACGGGCAGGGCATCAAGGTGGTGCCGCGCGGCTCCGGCACCTCGCTGTCCGGCGGCGCGCTGCCGCTGGCCGACGGCGTGCTGCTCGGGCTCGGCAAGTTCAAGCGGATTCGCGAGATTGACTTCGACAACCGCGTTGTTGTCACCGAGCCCGGCGTCACCAACCTCGCGATCAGCCAGGCGGTCGCCCATGCCGGCTTCTATTACGCGCCCGATCCGTCGTCGCAGATCGCCTGCTCGATCGGCGGCAATGTCGCGGAAAATTCCGGCGGCGTGCACTGCCTGAAATACGGTATGACCACCAACAACGTGCTCGGCTGCGAGATCGTGCTGATGTCGGGCGAGATCCTGCGCATCGGCGGCAAGTCGGCCGAGAATGCCGGTTACGATCTGATGGGGATCATCACCGGCTCCGAGGGGCTGCTCGGCGTCATCACCGAGATCACGGTGCGCATCCTGCAGAAGCCGGAGACCGCGCGCGCGCTGATGGTCGGCTTCGCCGAGGTGGAAGCCGCCGGTGAATGCGTGGCTGCCATCATCGGCGCCGGCATCATCCCGGGCGGCATGGAGATGATGGACAAGCCCGCGATCCACGCCGCGGAAGCCTTCGTCCATGCCGGCTATCCGCTCGATGTCGAGGCGCTCCTGATCATCGAGCTCGACGGTCCCCAGATCGAGGTCGACGAACTGATCACGCGGGTCGAAACCATCGCGAAGGGCTGCGGCTCGGTGACGCTGCAGATTTCCAACTCGGAGGCCGAACGCAATCTGTTCTGGGCCGGCCGCAAGGCGGCGTTCCCCGCCGTCGGGCGCATCTCGCCGGACTATCTCTGCATGGACGGCACGATCCCGCGCGGCGCCTTGCCGAAGGCCTTGGCGCGGATCCGCGATCTCTCGGAGAAATACGGCCTCGGCGTCGCCAATGTGTTCCACGCCGGCGACGGCAATCTGCACCCCTTGATCCTCTACGATGCCAACAAGCCGGGCGAGATCGAGAAGGCGGAGGCGTTCGGCGCCGACATCCTGCGCTGCTGCGTCGAGCTCGGCGGCGTATTGACCGGCGAGCACGGCGTCGGCATCGAGAAGCGCGACCTGATGCCGGAGATGTTCACCGAGATCGACCTCAACCAGCAGCAGCGGCTGAAATGCGCGTTCGATGCGGAGGGCCTGCTCAACCCCGGCAAGGTGTTTCCCACCCTGCACCGCTGCGCCGAACTCGGCCGCGTCCATGTCCACGCCGGCAAGCTGGCATTTCCGGATATCCCGCGGTTCTAGTAGCGTCTCAGCAGGCCCAGCGCCGCGCTGGTCTCGCCATAGTCGGCGCAGGCCCCTTCCGGGTCTTTGATTAACTCCGCCCGGACTCGTTTGAACGTTTTGCCGGCCACTTCGGTCACCTCGGGGCGGAATTTACGCGGATCGTAGTCATTGCCGTCGTTGGCCTTGATGGCTGCGTCAAAGGCGCCGATCATAGCCATCGCGGCGTTGGGGCTGCCGAGAAGTCTGGCGCCGAGTTGAACGCCGCCGGCGCCATCGGCCTCATAGCCGGTGCATCGTTGTTCGAGCACCGCGGCTGCGGTGACGAGCTGGTCGAGGAACGTCGCCTCCGCGTCGGTGAGCATTTGGGCGCGCGCCTGTCCTGGTGCGATCATCGCAAGCAGTGCGATGGCTGGCAGTTTGATCTTCATGGTCGTTCTGCCTGCGGCCGTTGAGCCGTGATCACGGGGTTGCCGAGTTACGATGACGCAAGTCTGTTCCTTCGGGCATCAGGAGATGTATCAGCCGCGAGGCCGGTCGAAACAATTCGACGGATCGCGCTCACCAGCCGATAACCTTAACCGATGCTTGCCGCGATGGCCGTCAGGGCCCATCGCGCGTCGCCGCAATTTGCAGCCGGCACCGTTTACACGGCCTTAGACTGTTCCTCGGTATTTTCCCAAGATGCATGTCTTCGGCAACACATCGATGCCCAGCCTGGCCGATCAGCTGGCGCTTTCGCGCAATCGGCCCGCAGGGTTCGACTACATGCGGATTGCGCTGGCGGTGTCGATCATCGGCCTGCACAGCCTCAACGTGACGCTCGGGCTCGGCCGGGCGCTGGAGATCCAGAGCACGCTTCGCATCGGCGTCGCGATGATCCTCGCGCTGTTCTTTGCCCTGAGCGGCTTTCTGGTGACGGCGAGCCTGTTGAGGTGCAAGAGCCTGATTTCCTTCCTCGGCCTGCGCGTGCTGCGGATCGGACCGGCGCTCGCGGTCGAGACCACGCTGTCGGCCGTCATCATCGGTTCGCTCTTCACCGAGCTGCCGTTGGCGCAATATCTCGCCGACCCGAAATTCCACGCCTATTTCCTCAATATCGTCGGCGACATCCATTACGAACTGCCGGGCGTATTCCTGCACAATCCGCTGCCTGAGTTGGTGAATGCCCAGCTCTGGACGGTGCCGTATGAATTGTGGTGCTACGTCATCCTGGCGCTGCTCGCGGTGACCACGATTTGCTTCAACAGGGTGGCGTATCTTGTGTTCATGGTGATCACCCAGATCGGGCTCGCCGGCTACGACATCTACCGCTGGGACGAGGTGCCGATCCAGCTTCGCCCGCATCTTCTGGTGTTCTGCTTCCTCGCCGGCGTCGGCTTCTATCTCTGGCGCGACAAGGTGCCGTTCAACCGGACCGCCTGCCTGTGCGCGCTGGTGCTGTGTGCCGCCGCGATGGCCACTGGGCGCGGCGACGCGCTGGCGCCAGTGCCGGCCGCCTATGTCGCGTGCTATCTCGGCCTGATGAACCCGCGGCGGAGCTGGATCGTCTCGTCGGGCGATTACTCCTACGGGCTCTATCTCTATGGCTTCGTCATCCAGCAGTGCATTGCGACCTTCGGTCCGGGCGTTCAGCACTGGTATCTGAACATCCTGATCAGCCTGCCGCTCGCCTTCGGCGTCGCCGTTGCGTCCTGGCACCTGGTCGAGAAACACGCGCTCCGGCTCCGCGGCCAGGTCGAGAAGCTCGAGGCGGCAGCGCTGGCGCGGAGCTCGATCATAGGCTTCTGGCGCCGCTCGCCCGAGCGGGTCGAGTTGCGCGCAAGGCTCGGCAACAGCAGCGCATCGATCTGATCGGCGTGCGCGGGAAGGATTTGAGCTTCGGTTCTGATTGAATCAGAACCGAAGCTCTGGCTTCTTGTTTTGACGCGTTTTCTTCACGCGAACCGGTGTCCACTTCGCTCGAAAACGCTTAGCCTCCTCCCCGCGGCGGCGTCCCGTTACAGGAGGGCGTATTGTGTCCGCTCGCGCTTGGCGAGCAGCGGCAGCGCTTGTTCCGCGATGTAGGTCTTGAAGTAGGCGCTCTCCTGATGCGCCTTGAACGCCGCTTCGTCCTGGAACAATTCGTAGAACAGGAATTGCGCCGGATTGTCCTTGCCGCGGCCGATCAGGAACAGCTTGGTGCCGGCGTCCTTCTGCGCCTCGGGCAGGAAGCCGTCGAGAATTGCCGCGACCTTGTCGGCCTGTCCCTCCTTGGCTTCCCATTGCGCCACCACCAGAAGGCCTGATGTGTTGATTGCATCGCTGATGGTTCTCGTGCTCATCGCATAGTGCTTCATTTGCATTCCTCCGTTGCTTTGCTCCGATCGAGCTTGCGATCCGACCCAGGGCGAGACGCCGGCGATCGCCATGATCGCGAACGAGCCGATGGCCGATCGCCGGGTGAGCATCATCGTGGTGGTCGTGACTTCCGAACGTTTCATGATCGCCTCCAGATGGTTCGCACCAACCGTCTTGCCGGGCCGAACCGCGACGCGAGAGATAGTGGATCGTCCGGCGAACTCAGTTCGGTGGTGACCGAAATGTCGATGTCGTGAAAATGCTTCGACCATGGTCGAAGTGTTGCGGGCAGGGACGCGCCACGGTGGACGCCCCCACATCGGGCTTGCCGTGCCGACCGGCCTGCCGGAACAGGCGGAAATATCGTGTTCCTGCCTTTTGCAGGGCGGCGGATTTTGAGCTGAGCGGGACGTTCCGGGTAAGGCGGCGTGACGCCGTTTCCACGGTCGAGGCCCCCGCCACCGGGCCGTTCCGTCGAGATCACCGAGGCCGCGCTTGTCGCATTTAGAGATTTGTTCGGCGCGCATTTGATTTCGGAGCCGAATTTCGATACCGCCTAGCGTGTGGAAACGCTCAAAGTCAGGGATGCCCGGGACGTCGAAGAGGTGGTGCGCTCGGCTGTCGCCGGCGAGCAGCCGCTCGAGGTCATTGGCCATGGATCGAAGCGCGCCATCGGCCATCCGATGGCGACCAATGCGGTGCTTGATGTCTCGGTGCTCAACGCGGTCACCGCCTATGAGCCGAACGAGCTGATCATCACCGTGCAGGCCGGCGCGCCGCTCGCCGACGTGCAATCCCTGATCGACGCCAAGAACCAGCAATTCGCCTTCGAGCCGATGGACACATCGGTGCTGCTCGGCACTGCGGGAGCCGGCACGATCGGCGGCATGATCGGCGCAGGGCTGGCCGGTCCGCGCCGCATCAAGGCCGGCGGCGCCCGGGACCATCTGCTCGGGGCGCACGCGGTGTCCGGGTTCGGCGACAGCTTCAAGACCGGCGGACGGGTGGTCAAGAACGTCACCGGCTACGACCTCTGCAAGCTGCTCACCGGTTCCTGGGGCACGCTCGCCGTCATGACCGAGGTGACGCTCAAGGTCATGCCGAAGCCGGAAGCCGAGCGGACGCTGGTGCTGCGCTCCCTCGACGACGTCACCGCCAACCGGGCGATGACCGCGGCGCTGGGCTCGCCGTTCGACGTCTCCGGGGCGGCGCATCTGCCACAACAGGTGTTGCGGTCCGGGACCGGTGCGCTCGGCAGCCTTGCCGCCTCCGGCCAGGCCGTCACGCTGGTGCGGCTCGAGGGCATTTCGGCCTCGGCGGCACACCGGGCGGCCTCGCTGACCCAGACATTATCTTCCTATGGCGCGGTCGACGTCCTCGCGGACGATGCCTCGGCTGCGATCTGGAGTGCGCTGCGCGACGTCGTGCCGTTTGCGGCGAACGCCGCGCTCGGGGCCTGGCCGGTGTGGCGCATCGTTTGCCCGCCGGCCGCTGGCGGCGCGCTGGGCCAGGCGCTGTCGCGCTTAACCGGCGGCGACGTGATCTACGACTGGGGCGGCGGGCTGATCTGGGCTGCAGTGCCGCAGAGCGCCGACGCGCAGGCCGCGCTGGTCCGCGGCCAGGTCGAGGCGATCGGCGGGCACGCCACCCTGATCCGCGCCGGCGAGGAGGTGCGCCGTGCGGTCGATGTGTTCCAGCCGCAGGCGGCCGGGCTTGCCGCGCTCGGCGAACGGGTCCGGGCGAGCTTCGATCCGAGATCGATCCTCAACCGCGGCCGGATGAGGCGAGGCGGGGCTGCATGAAGACCGAGTTTTCCCTGGCGCAGCTTGCCGATCCCGACATCAAGGAAGCCGACAAGATCCTGCGCGCCTGCGTGCATTGCGGTTTCTGCACCGCGACCTGTCCGACCTATGTGCTGCTCGGCGACGAACTCGATAGCCCGCGCGGCCGCATCTACCTGATCAAGGAGATGCTGGAGAAGGACAAGCCGCCGACAGCAGACGTGGTCAAGCATATCGACCGCTGCCTGTCGTGCCTCGCCTGCATGACCACCTGTCCGTCGGGCGTGAACTACATGCACCTCGTCGACCAGGCCCGGGTCAGGATCGAGCGGGACTACCAGCGGCCGCTGACCGAACGGCTGCTGCGGTCGGTGCTCGCCTTCGTGCTGCCGCGGCCCGGCCTGTTCCGGATCAGCATGATCCTCGCCGGGCTCGCCCGCCCGTTCGCGGCACTGCTGCCAACGCCTTCGGTCGGCGCGTCGAACCCCGGCCTTTTACGGCGGATCAAGGCGATGCTGGCGCTCGCGCCGCGCGGCCTGCCGCAGCCGGGTCCATCTGCCGGAACCGTGTTTGCGCCGATCGGCCGGCGCCGCGGCCGGGTCGCGCTGCTGCAGGGCTGCGCCCAGCAGGTGCTGGCGCCGCGTATCAACCAGGCCGCGATCAACGTCCTGACCCGGCACGGCGTCGAGGTGGTGCTGGTCAAGGACGAGCAATGCTGCGGCGCGCTGACCCATCACATGGGGCAGGATCACGACGCGCTGGCGCGCGCGAAAGCCAACATCGCGGTGTGGCAAAGGGAAGCGGACCAGAGCGGGCTCGACGCCATCCTGGTGACGACCTCGGGCTGTGGGACAGTTGTCAAAGACTACGGCTACCTGCTGCGCGAGGACAAAACATTCGCTGAGCCTGCCGCGCGAATCTCGGCGCTGGCAAAGGATATCACCGAGTATCTCGCTGGCCTCGAGCTCGCGCCTTCAACGCAGAAAGGCGACGTCACCGTCGCCTATCATTCGGCTTGTTCGTTGCAGCATGGACAGAAAATAACTCAGCTACCGAAAGAATTGCTTTCCAAGAATGGATTCGTGGTGAAAGATGTACCTGAGAGCCATTTGTGTTGCGGTTCGGCGGGGACCTACAACATTCTCCAGCCCGACATTGCGAGCAGATTGCGCGATCGCAAGGTCGCCAATATTGCGCTTGTCAAACCGGACATGATCGCTGCGGGCAATATTGGGTGCATGGTTCAGATTGCCGGCGGTACGTCAGTTCCTGTGGTGCACACGATTGAGCTTCTCGATTGGGCGACAGGAGGTCCCCGGCCAGGATTGAATTGATCGACTGCCACTCGAGCATGATCCGGACCCAGCCTTGCCCTGATGCAACGTGAAGGACCGGCGCTTCCTTGCCACAGACGCGAAGCGATCGCGCGGCCATCATGCCCGACAAGCGAAGTGGAGGGGCCTCTCTCCGAGGTGCAGCCAACGTCCGGCAAGCGATCACTTCAATACGCCCGGTGGACTCAAATCAGCGGCAACAGGAGGACCACGATGGCGAAGTCGAAGAAGGCGAAGAAAAGCAAGAAGGCCAAAAAGGCCAAGAAGGCAGTAGCGGCGAAGAAGTCGGCCAAGAGGGCCGCGAAGAAATCCGCCAAGAAGGCGGCGAAGAAATCAGCGAAGAAATCAGCCAAGAAGTCGGCCAAGAAGACTGCAAAGAAAGCGGCCAAGAAGGCTGCTCCGAAGAAAGCGGCGCCCAAGAAAGCTGCTCCCAAGGCTGCGAAGAAAGCCGCCAAGAAGAGCGCTCCGAAGAAGGCCGCCGCGCCGAAGCCGGCTGCGCCGGTCGCAGCGCCCCCGGCCCCCGAGCCCGCGCCGCAGCCGGCCCCGAGCTGGGCGACGCCAAGCCCTGAACCCGCGCCGGGCTGGAGCGCCGGCAGCTCTGATAGTGGCGAGCACCACTAGCCGCAGCTCTCCCGGAGAGGTTCACCTGACCGAAGCCGCAGCGCACGCCGCTGCGGCTTTTCCGTTTCACGATTCCGTTCCACGACGGCGGTCCGTGCTTTTTGCGGGTACGGCGATTCGCTTCGGCGCTTTCGCAGCAGGCCGGCTGTTGCTCATCCCCCACTTCCGGTGCCCGGCTCAACCGCTACGGGAGCGACTGTTTTGTGGTGCAAATGCAACACCCGCAAGTCAACGTGCGACGGAATGGCTGGAACGCCTAAAAAGTCGGCACATGCATGTCTTTTTTGCTTCACGCTACCGTGCACGACCTGCAAATTGAACCCACGCGATTTAGTTGCAGTCCGTTATCGCGCGCCCTGGGGGCCACGGAGCTGGGCTGTCTGGACAGTAGATGGGGATCGTCATGAAGAAACTGGCTTTGTTAGCAACGGCGCTAGCAATGATTTCGAGCTCGGCAATGGCAGCTGACATGGCGGTGAAGGCCGTCAAGGCGCCGCCGCCGGCTCCCTTCGATCCCTGGGACATCGCCTTCGGCGCCGGCATCATGAACGACTACATCTTCCGCGGCGTCACCCAGTCGAACCACAATCCGTCGGTCACCGCGTATTTCGAGCCGCGCTACAACGTCAACAAGGACCTGCAGCTCTACATCGGTACCTCGACCGAAAGCATCTCCTTCGCCAACCGCGCCGCGGCCGAAGTCGACGTCTACGGCGGTATCCGCCCGACCTTCGGCGCCTTCGCCTTCGACATCGGTGTGTGGGGTTACCTGTATCCGGGTGGAACCTGCTATTTCGGCGGCCCCTTCGACACCGCCGGCAACCCGCTCAGCGCGCAGTGCGCCGCCAACTTCCTGCCGAACGGCAACGTCATGAAGAAGGACGTCTCGTTCTTCGAAGTCTACGGCAAGGCGACCTGGACCATCAACGACAACTGGGCGTTCACCATCAACGAGTACTACTCGCCCAACTTCCTCAACACCGGCGCCTGGGGCAACTACGCCTCGATCATCGGCAAGTACACCGCGCCCAGCACCACGTTCGGGTCGAGCGGCGTCGGCATGTATGTTTCGGGCGAGTTCGGCCGCCAGTGGCTCGGCACCTCGGACAGCTTCTACGGCGTTCCGGCGTTCCCGAACGGCATCAAGTATGCCGACTACAACACCTGGAACATCGGCATCGGCTTCACCTACAAGGTGTTCACGCTCGATCTGCGCTACTCCGACACCGACCTGTCGAAGGGTAATTGCAGCGCCTTCACCAGCGACTTCACCGCGGGCGGCACCACCAACGTGACCCCGATCAACCCGCTCGGCACCGGCTCCAACTGGTGCGGCGCGGCAGGCATTGCCAAGCTCTCGGTCGACCTGACGGCGGCGTCCAGCCTGAAGTAATTCTCCTCTCGGAGATCGCGGGGGCGGCAGAGTAATCTGCCGCCCCCTTTTGTTTTTGTGGGCAAGGCTCATGGCATCAGACCGGACCGCGGTGAAGGCATTGATGCGGGTGGGGCGGCGCGACTTGCTTGCGGGCGCGGTGGCAGGCCTCGGCGGCGCGATCGCGATCGGCACGATGGAGTGGTTCTCCGTTGCGGCCGGATATCCGCTGGGCGTGATCCCGTTCGCAACCTCGATCGTGCTGGTGGTGGGATCGCCGGAGGCCGAGCCGGCCCAGCCGCGCGCCCTGATCGGTGGACATCTGGTGTCCGCACTGGCCGGCTTTGCCGTGCTGTGCCTGACCGGGCCGCATGCCTGGGCGGCCGCCGCCGCGGTCGGGGTTGCAATCTTGGCGATGGTCGTGACCGACACCTTCCACCCGCCGGCGGGAATCAGTCCGCTCCTGATCGTCTCCGGCAATTTGCCGTGGTCATTCCTGCTCGCGCCGGTGCTCACCGGCGTCCTGATGCTGGCAGCCTTCGCCTATGGCTGGCACCGCTGGGTCAGCCGCAGGCCATGGCCGCGGCTGAGCCAGTAGTCCCCGCTACGACGCGGCGACCTTGACCGTGTCGCGCAGGCTGAAGCGATCGCCATCGCGGACCAGCGTGACGTTGCGCTCATGGAAGGCGCCGAGCGTCGAGCGGTGCCCGATCGAAACCACCGTGGTGTCGGGCAGCTTCTCGGTGATCAGCCTGTACAGCGCGGCTTCCGACGGCTCGTCGAGCGAGGCCGTCGCCTCGTCGAGGAACAGGAATTGCGGCGCATGCAACAGCGCCCGCGCGATGCCGAGCCGTTGCTGCTCGCCGAGCGACAGCATCCGGTTCCAGTGCGCCTCTTCCTCCAGCCGCGCCGCGAGCTGCGGCAGTCCGACCGCGGTGAGGACGTCCCGAACCCGGCCCGCCTCGAATTGCGTGGCCTCGCCCGGATAGACGACGGCGTCATGCAGCGACCCGATTGGCAGATAGGGACGCTGCGGCAGCATCATCAGGCTGGCATTGGCCGGGATCTCGACCGCGCCGTTGCCGAACGGCCAGATGCCGGCCACGGCACGGAACAGCGTCGACTTGCCGGCGCCGGAGGGGCCGGTCACCAGCGTCCGCTCGCCGGGACGGAAGCTGAAATGCTCGGCCGCGACCAGCGGCGTGCCGTTCGGCAGCTTGACCAAGAGCTGCGGCAGCGCGATCTCGCCGCCGGCCGCGGGCTTCTCGTGAATCGCGGCAGGATCGTCGGCGAGCTTTTCGGCAGCCGCAATCGCGTTCTCGAAGCCGTCGAGACGGGCGACGGTCGCGCGCCACTCCGCCAAGGTGCGGTAGGCCGAGACAAAGAACGAGAGCGAGTCCTGCACCTTGCCGAAGGCCTCGGCGATCTGGATCAGGGAACCGAGCTGCACCGTCTTGCTGACGAAATAGGCCGGGCCCGCTAGCGCGAAGGGAAACACCACCGACGCCTGCGCATAGCTTTGTGTGAAGGCGGTGATCCGCTTGGTGCGGCTCATGATGCCATACCAGTTGGCGACGACGCGGCCGAACCGATCCAGCAGCCGTCCGCGCTCGGCGCCTTCGCCCTTGAGCAGCGCGATCTGCTCGGAGTTTTCGCGCACCCGCACCAGGTTGAAGCGGAAGTCTGCTTCCAGCCGCTGCTGGTTGAAATCGAGACCGACCAGCGGCGAACCGATCCATTGCGTCAGCATGGTGCCGAAGATGGCGTAGACCAAGGCGGCCCAGACCAGGTAGCCGGGAATCGAGAGATCGATGCCGAACAGGGTCAGGGGCAGCAGTTCCGAGAGCCCCCAGAGGATGATCACGAAGGAGGCCAGCGAAACCACCGCGTTCAACAGGCCAAGGCCCAGCGCCAGCGTCTGGGCGACGAACAGCTTGACGTCGTCGGTGATGCGCTGGTCGGGGTTGTCGGCCGCATCGTTGGCGAGCTGCATGCGGTAGTGGTTGGCGTCATGCACCCAGTCGCGCAGATATTTGCTGGTCATCCATTTGCGCCAGCGGATCTGTAGCCACTGATTCAGGTAGAGCTGGTAGACGCCGAGGGCCACCGAGACGGCTGCGATCGCACAGAACACCAGCATTTCGCGCTTGAACGTGTCCCAGTCCTTGTTCTGCAGCGCGGTGTAGAAGCGGTTGCGCCACTGGTTGATCAGCACGTCCATGAGGACTGACGACAGCTCGATCGCGACGACCGCGCCAAGCAGCACGCGGCCGGCCCATTTGTCCTCGGATTTGAAAAAGGGCGAGGCGATGCGCCACACCGTCGCGAGTGTCGAGCGAATGTTGTTCACAGATTATCGTCTCCGGGGAAGGGGGCCGCAAAGGCCTGAAGAATCGGGACAATCGGAGTGGGCATCGACTAAAGTCGTAAGCCTGGCATGCAAGCGTTGGCTTGTCCCGGCGAGCGAGTCAACCCTAGCATGGCAGTCAACGGCGAGGGGCGGGGGACCTTCGATTTTCGCGAGGATGTGAGCGATCCTTACCGATCGTTCATTCGCGAGCCGGGGCTTCAAGTTTCGTAGACGGACTCCCGCAATCGCACCAGCGCCCGGCCTGCAGGCAGGCCGGCACGCTGCATAAGAACATGGGGAGGACCCGAGATGAACACCTGGAATCAAATCTACAATCCGCTGGGCAATGCGGCGCTGTCGACGATCGCGGCCGCCATTCCCGTCGTCACGCTGCTGATCCTGATCGCCAGCGGAAAGGTGAAGGCGCATATTGCTGCCATCATTGCGGTCATCCTGACCAATCTGATTGCGATCTTCATCTTCACGATGCCGGCCAACATGTCGATCCGCGCCTCGGTGCTCGGCATCGTCTCCGGCTTCTTCCCGATCGGCTGGATCGTTCTCAACGTCATCTTCCTGTACCAGCTCACGGTCGCAACCGGCCAGTTCGAGCTGCTGAAGCGCGCGGTCGGCGGCGTCACCGAAGACCGCCGCCTGCAATTGCTGCTGATCGCGTTTTCGTTCGGCGCCTTCTTCGAGGGGGCATCGGGCTTCGGCACGCCGGTCGCGATCACCGGTTCGGTGCTGATCGGGCTCGGCTTCTCGCCGCTCGCGGCCTCCGGCCTGTCACTGATCGCCAACACCGCCCCGGTTGCCTATGGCGCACTCGGCACGCCAATCCAGGGTCTCGCCTCGGTCACCGGGCTCGATCCCTACATCCTCGGCGCCATGGTCGGCCGGCAGCTGCCGCTGTTCTCGCTGATCGTGCCGTTCTGGGTGGTGTGGGCATTCGCGGGCTGGCGCGGCATGAAGGAGATCTGGCCAGCGATCCTGGTCACCGGCGTTTCCTTTGCGGTCCCGCAATTCGTGATCTCGAACTACATCAACCCCTGGATCGTCGACATCGGCGCCTCGCTGATCTCGATGGGCGCGCTGATCCTGTTCCTCAAGATCTGGCAGCCGAAGCAGCTCTGGCTGTCGCCGGCGCTGCGCGGGCGCGATGAATCGGCGGCGACGATGACCGCACCGAAGCCGATGGACAAGACGCCGCTCACCAACCGCGAGCTCTGGACCGCATTGCTGCCGTGGATCATCGTCTGCATCGTGATGCTGATCTGGGGCAACGGCGCCTTCAAGACCTGGGCGAACTCGATCTTCACGGTGAACTATCCGATCCCCGAGCTCGACAAGATGATCAACAAGATGCCGCCGGTGGCGGCCAAGCCGACCCCGGAAGGCGCCGTGTTCGGCTTCACCTATCTGTCGTTCACCGGCACTGGCATGCTGATCGCCGCGATCATTTCCGGGTTCTTGGCGGGCTTTTCGCCACTGCGGATGATCGCCGATTATGGCCGCACCATCCGCCTCTGCGCGATCTCGCTGATCACGATCTCGGCGATGCTGGCGATCGGCACGCTGACCAGGCTGTCGGGGGTCGACGCCACGCTCGGTCTCGCCTTCGCGGCGACCGGCGTGCTGTATCCCTTCTTCGGCACCTTGCTCGGCTGGTTGGGCGTGGCGCTGACCGGATCGGATACCGCCTCGAACATCCTGTTCGGCAATCTGCAGAAGATCACCTCCGAGCAGCTCGGCCTGTCGCCGATCCTGATGGCGGCGGCGAACTCCTCGGGCGGCGTGATGGGCAAGATGATCGACGCGCAATCGATCGTCGTCGCCTCGACCGCGACCAACTGGTACGGCCACGAGGGCTCGATCCTGCGCTACGTGTTCCTGCACTCGATCGTGCTGGCGTGCCTTGTCGGTCTGTTCGTGACCTTACAGGCCTATGTCTATCCGTTCACGGCGATGGTTTTGAAATAACGAGGCGAGGCGTCGCCCAAACGACGATCCCCGCGGGCGGCGAGCCCGCGGGGATTTTGCGTTTCAAGCGCTTTTTCTCGCGCCGCCATTCTAGCCAATCGCAGCTTCGTCCCATACAAGGGCGGCGTTGCGCGGGGTATGTCGAGGACGGGCATGATGTCGATGAAACGGATTCTGAACGGCGGCATCGCCGCGTTGGCACTGCTTGCCGCGGCCGTCGTCGCGGTTCCGGCCGAGGCCCAGGAGGAATTCCCGTTCGGCTTCGTGATGACGCTCGATGCCGCGCGCATGCCGGGCTCCAAGCGAATCCCCTCGATCGAGGTCGGCGACAATGGCGAGGTGATCCTCGAGCTGTGGTGCGACGGCGGCAAGGGCCAGTTCTCGGTAGCCGGCAACACCATCGTCTTCGTTTCCGGCGCGATGGAGAACCGCAGCTGCGCGCCGGAGCGGGCGCAGGCCGACAAGGATCTGCTCGCAGCACTCGGCGATATGACGACCTGGCGCCGGCAGGGTGATCAGGTCACGTTCATCGGCAGCAAGTCGCTGCGTTTCGTGATCAACAGTAACTGATGGCGGCGTAACGCGCTGGCGCGTCGAGCGCACCCGCTCAGGGCGTCGCGATCAATCCGCTGGCGGTGGCGACGATCCAGCGGTTGCCCCAGCGTACGATCGAGTCGACTCGACCAAGCCCAGGGACGACGTCGCCGCGCGCGGCCATCTTGACGCCCTCCGGCCCTTCGAGCACGGCGGTGCCGTCGCGAACCTCCACCACTGACCAGCCGGGGATGGTGCTTGGCCGCGTTTCGGGCGCGGCCGGAAGCGGCTGCTTCGGCCCGAGCGCCATGGCCTGCGCGTTCAACGTCGTGGGCGCAGCACCGACGACCTGCGGGCGCGGATTGGCAACGGATTTGGGAATGCTGCCGGTCACGGCGGGGTCCGCGTTGGACGCAGTCCGCCGCGGGCTCTCGATTCTCCCCTCGTTCTTGGGGCTCGGCCGCGTCTCAGCGATGTGCGGGACGGGCGCTTCCTTCTGGGCCACCGCGACCGGGGCGGGGCTTGCGAAGTCGTGCCAGTTGGCGCCGCCGGTCCAGCCCAGCACGAAGCTTGCGGCAAGGGCCGTGGCTGCCAGCAGCGCGGTGCCGATGCGGTCGGCGAACGGCTCGCGCAGCAGCAGGGCGGCGTCGTGGTTTTCGTTGGAGACGTCCCAGAGGTCCGCCGTCTGCGCCGGCGAATGCCCCTCCGTCACATCTGTTGGCCAGATGCTCGCAGCACTGATCGGCTCGCGGTTTTGCATGGCGTGACCTGTGTTCGATGACGCAAAGGATGATCCCCGAAACTAAATCGAGCCTTAATTTTCGGTGACCGAACTGGGGCAGCACGAAGTCTTTTGGTCGCAGTCCCCGTAAAAGTGCGGGGCTCAGGACGCAGCGGTCGTTTCCGGACGTCGTCTCCGCAAACCGGGTCGTCGCAGCGTGCGTGCGCGGCTATAGCGATCGCATGCTCGATTTCGCCGCACAATATGCCGCCTTTCAGCGCCGCGATCCGGCCTGGGACGGCATCGTGTTCGTCGCGGTCAAGACCACCGGCGTGTATTGCCGTCCGGTCTGCCGGGCGCGCACGCCGCTGGCGCGCAATGTGAAATTCTATGGCAGCGCCGCATCGGCGGAGCGTGCCGGCTTCCGGCCGTGCCTGCGCTGCCGTCCCGAGGCGGCGCCGTTCTGTCCGGCGTGGAAGGGCACCAGGACGACGGTCGAGCGCGCGCTGGCGCTGATCGAGGCGGGCGCACTCGATCGCGGCGATGTCGCGGCGCTGGCCGACCGGCTCGGCATCGGCACGCGGCATCTGTCGCGGCTGTTTGCCGAGCATCTCGATGCCTCGCCGCTGCAAATCGCGCTGTCGCTGCGCGTGCAGCGCGCCAAGCGCCTGATCGACGGCAGCGATCTTCCGCTCTCTCTGGTGGCGCAGCGCGCCGGCTTCTCCAGCGCAAGGCGCATGAACGCTGCGTTCGCAAGGCTCTACGGCCGCTCGCCCGCCTCGCTGCGAGGCAAGCGGCAGCCAGACATCACGATGCAATGAACCTCGATGGAGATCGGCAATGGCCAAGAGCTACGGCACCGTCAGTGCCGAACGCAAAACGCAGATGAGCGGCCTCGAATTAGTCCAGGGGCTCGCCTCCGGCGCGCTGCCGCTCAACACCATCGCGCAGACCCTGGGTTATGACGTCACTGAGGCCGAGCGCGGCCGCGTCGTGGTCACGCTAGAGCCGACGGACGCGCACCTCAATCCGGCCGGCACCGTGCATGGCGGGCTCACCGCCACGCTGCTCGACAGTTGCATGGGGCTTGCGGTGCAGTCGACGCTCGACGCGGGCACCAGCCAGACCACGCTCGAATTCAAGATCTCGCTGGTGCGGTCGATCACGCCGGACACCGGCCCGATCCGGGCGGAGGGCCAGGTGCTCAATTGCGGCCGCCGCATCGGCACCGCCGAGGGCAGGGTCACCGACACCAAGGGACGGTTGCTTGCACATGGCACGACGACGTGCCTGATCTTCCCATCGTAGCGCAACGCCGTTGGCGCGGAGAGACTGCGCCAGCCTGCATCTGTAGATGCGATGCCGGCGCAGCAACATTGGAACGTGTCCAGCGAGCCACCGAATTAGAGACCTTCAATTTCACTGAACCGATCGATTGGCTTACCCGAACGCTATGGGAATAGCGTTCGGGGAGACGTGATGCGATCGTCGATGAATCGCAGCTACCCTGCCGTTTTCCATCCGGCAGGCAATGCGCCGCCGGGATCAGCCGGCGTAGCCAACGTGTTCAGGCAAGCGAATGAGGCCGAGCTGAAACATCGCGGTCAGCGCATCTTCCTGCCCGAGCTCTTCGGCGATCCGTCCGTCGCGCACGCGGAGCACGGTCGTGCCGGCGAACGTCATCTTGCGGCCCGAGGCTGCAGGCAGCGAGCCGAGGCGGAAGTCGCTGAACGCCGGTCCGGTGTGGGTGCCGCCACCTTCCCAGCGGCCGACAACGAGGTCGCCTTCCGCGATCAGATCGCCGACGCCCCAGAAATTGAGATCTGGAAAGGCTACGCGAAATTCGGTGATGAATTTCTCGACCGCGGCGCGGCCGCGCTTCGGCTCGTGCATCGGGTAATGCACGACAATGTCTGACGTGGCGAGCTCGTTGATGATGCGCGGATTCCAGGGGTTGCCCCAGAATTCCTTGAACCATCGCCCCACGACGTTCTTGTTTTCCTCTGACATCGGATCGTCTCCATTTGCGGTTTGCCGGTATCGCGACCGGCGCTGTCTCGATGCACGCAATAAGCATCTGGAAGCGCGTGTCGTGCCACCCGATTCCGGATCGGGCGTGCGCTTGAGCATCAGGCGAGATTCCGCTGTGCCGGCATGGTGCTTGGCGCAGGTTTTTGCGCGCCGTCGCTCAATCGGGAAACGGGTGGTCCGCGCAACGCGGGCGCGAAATCATCGTCTCAAATACAATGGAGAACATCATGCGCAATTTTGATGCGATCGCCGCGCTGCGCGGCGACGGACTTCGTCCCGAACTGCGGGCGCTGTTTGATCGCGCTGCGATCGAGCCTCGCGCTGACTTGTTCATCACAAGCGACGGGATGCTTCAGTCCGGTCCGGACGCTGCTCCCAAAGCGGCGCGCGACAATGTCGTGCCGCTGAAGAGCAGGGCGGCTTGAATCACTGGAGCATGATCCGGAAAAGTGTGTAGCGGTTTTCCGAAGAGATCATGCTCAAATCAAAGAGCTGGAACGGGATGACTTCTCGAAGAAAGTCATCCCAGTCGAGTGCGCCGGCGTTAGCGCCACACCGACTTGTCGGCGTCCCAGCGCTGGCCTCTGAACTCCTTGATCAGGGCGTCGATCGCGCCGTTGTCGTCCTTCGGCTCGCTGCCTTCCTCGTCGCTGCCGCTGGAATCGTCTGAAAGATTGAGCTTGGCGCCGGCGCTGTCGTCGGATGTCGAGACGGTGGGCGTCGAGACCCACAGCATCAGCTTGTCCGAGCTGCCGGGCTTGTCGGGCGAGACGAGGGCGGTGACCTCGTAATTCTGGATCAGGCCGAGCGCCGGATAGACCGCGCTCGGCCGCTTCAGCACCAGCTTCAGCTTGCCGGTATTCGCGTTCCAGGTGGCGGAGGCAGGCTTCGCGGCAAGGCTCTTCGCCAGCACGCCGGCGACGGCGGAGGCGAGCTTGTCCTTGTTGATCTTGTCGCCATCGCGCCAGTCGGCGGCGGCAAAGCGGATCGTGCGATCCATCTCGAACACGCCGCTGGTCCAGCCGGCTGCGGTCACGCCGGGCGCGCTCTTGGCCTTGGCGAGCAGCGCGCCGGCGCGCTCGGGATCGACGGTGAGGTTGATGGTCTGCTCGCCGGCGCGGATCTCGTCGCAGGTCACCGCGAGGCTGGAGGTGCCGATCTCGACGGCCTCGCCCTTCAGGCTCTTGAGGAATTCGGCCGCCGCATCCAGCTTCACTCGCACGCCGATCGATTCCGGCGAGACATCGGTGAAATCCTTCGGCTGCGGGGTGATGTCGTCCTGGCTGGCCTGGCTGTCCTGGAATTCCTTCTCGCTGAGATCGGAATTGTCCGTCGAGGCGACCTCGGTCACGGCTTGGCCGATCGTGATCTGGCCGCGGAACTCGAAATCGTCGCCGGTCTGCTTGCGGGTCAGCTTGACGGTGACCGGCTGCTTGTCGGCGATGCTCTGGCTGGTGCCGGTGAGGCTCTGGCCGCTGACGGCGAGGTTGGCGATGAAGCGGTCCTTGCGGTCGGAGCCCTTCTCGACCGGATAGCAGACGTCGAGCACGGCCGCGGTCACGGTCTTGCCCTGGCGGGTTTCCTTCAGGATGACATCGGCATTGCCGTCCATCAGGCCGATGATCGAGTTGAAGTAGCGCGTCTCAGGGCCGCCGCCTGGCGCCGCCTTGGGCTGCAGCTTCATCTGGGCGAGAGCCGGCGCCGAGACGACGGCAAGACCGAGCAGCAGGAGCGGGAGCGCGCGCATACGATAAGTCCTCGAAGGGCAGAATCGGTTCCGTCGTAACTAGCAAACCTGCGTGTCATTGGCCAAAAAGAAGGCCGCCTAGCGGCGGCCGTGGAGCGTTTTCGAACGAAGTGGAAACTGATTCGCGTCATGCGCGCTTGTCAGGTTCCTCGCTGCTCTCCAGCCTGCCGCGCAGCGCGGTGACGACACGGCTCACGGTTTCGATGTCCTTTGTCGAGAGACCGTCGGCGAGGCCGTTCACCCAGGGTAGCTGCAGGCGCATCGCCGCGTCGAAGGCCTGCTGTCCCTTGCCGGTCAGCACCACGAGCTGGGCGCGGCGGTGATGCGGGTTGGTCTCGAAGGTGACGAGCCCGTCGCGCTCCAGGTCGTTAACGATCCGCTGCACGTTTTGTCTGGCAGCGCCGAGGTCGCGCGCCAGCCACGCCACCGGTTGCGGGCGTTCGGCGGCGATGATGGCACCGAGGATCTGCCAGCGCGCGCTGGTCAGCCCGAGCCCGGCCACGAGCCGGTCGCCGGCGGTGAACAGCAGGCTGTTCAGCCTGAACAGGTCGAGAATCAGGTTGCTCAGGGCCTCGCCGGCCGGCGTGCGCTTGGTCTGCGGCATTTGTCACCATAAGAGGATATTGACATCATGATGTCAATATTGATATGTATCCATCGTAACGGAATGACATCATAGCACCATATCAACGGAGCCAACCATGCCGCAGATGCGCCCCCTCGACCCCGCATTCCCGATCGACCGCCAGCTCGCGGTCGATGCCACCGCCGTCGTGCTCGTCAACCTCTTCACGCTCGATGCGGCCGACGAGGACACTTTCCTCAAGGCGTGGCAGGACGACGCCGTCATCATGAAGCGGCAGCCCGGCTTCATCTCGACCCAGCTGCACCGCGCGCTCGGCGACAGCCCGGCCTACCTGAATTACGCGGTCTGGGAATCGACCGCGGCTTTTCGGGCTGCCTTCGCCAATCCCGAGTTCAGGGCCAAGCTGTCGGCCTATCCGGCGTCCGCGGTGGCATCACCGCATTTGTTCCAGAAGGTGGCGGTGCCTGGCGTCTGCGTCGCGTAGGCGCACGGTGAGGTTGGCTCGATGCTGGGCTCCCTCTCCCGCTTGCGGGGGAGGGTAGGGTGGGGGTCTTACCGCGAGTCATACTGCGGTGAGAGCCCCCACCCGGATCGCATCTTGCGATGCGATCCGACCTCCCCCGCAAGCGGGAGAGGTGAGCGAGGCTGCTGCCTCAGACAAAAAAGAAGGCCGCCCGGAGGCGGCCTTCGATTGCGATGCGGATGCGCTGACCGGGCTCAGAAGCCGCCCATTCCACCCATGCCGCCGCCGCCCGGCATCGCCGGCGCAGCGTCCTTGGGCAGTTCGGCGACCATGGCTTCCGTGGTCACCAGCAGGCCGGCCACCGAGGAGGCGTCCTGCAGCGCGGTGCGCACCACCTTGGCGGGGTCGATGATGCCCTTGTCGACCATGTCGACATAGTCTTCGGTCTGGGCGTCGAAGCCGAAGGTCTCCGACTTGTTCTCGAGGATCTTGCCGACCACGATCGAGCCCTCGACGCCGGCGTTCTCCGAGATCTGGCGGACCGGAGCTTCCAGCGCCTTGAGCACGATGTTGATGCCGGCCTGGACGTCGGCATTGGCGTTGGTGAGACGGCCGACCGCCTTCTTGGCGCGCAGCAGCGCGACGCCGCCGCCGGGCACGATGCCTTCCTGCACCGCGGCGCGGGTCGCGTTCAGGGCGTCCTCGACACGGTCCTTCTTCTCCTTGACCTCGATCTCGGTGGCACCGCCGACCTTGATCACGGCAACGCCGCCGGCGAGCTTGGCAAGGCGTTCCTGCAGCTTCTCACGGTCGTAGTCCGAGGTGGTCTCCTCGATCTGCGCCTTGATCTGGCCAACGCGGGCGTCGATGTCCTTCTTCTTGCCGGCGCCCTTGACGATCGTGGTGTTCTCCTTGTCGATCACGATCTTGCCGGCGCGGCCGAGCATGTTCACCGTGACGTTTTCGAGCTTCATGCCGAGGTCATCGGAGATCAGCTGACCGCCGGTCAGGATCGCGATGTCCTCCAGCATCGCCTTGCGGCGATCGCCGAAGCCCGGCGCCTTGACGGCGGCGACCTTGAGCCCGCCGCGCAGGCGGTTGACCACCAGCGTCGCCAGCGCCTCGCCCTCGACGTCCTCGGCGAGGATCAGGAGCGGACGGCCCGACTGCACCACGGCTTCCAGCACCGGCAGCATCGACTGCAGGCCGGTCAGCTTCTTCTCGTGCAGCAGGATGTAGGCATCCTCGAGCTCGGCGGTCATCTTCTCGGCATTGGTGATGAAGTAGGGCGAGAGATAGCCGCGATCGAACTTCATGCCCTCGACGATGTCGACCTCGGTATCGAGCGACTTGTTCTCCTCGACGGTGATCACGCCCTCGTTGCCGACCTTCTGCATCGCCTGCGCGATCATCTTGCCGATGGCGGCATCGCCATTGGCCGAGATGGTGCCGACCTGGGCGACTTCCGAGGAGGAAGCAACCGGCTTGGCGCGCTTCTCGATGTCCTTGATGACGGCCGCGACCGCGATGTCGATGCCGCGCTTCAGGTCCATCGGGTTCATGCCGGCGGCGACCGACTTGGCGCCCTCGCGGACGATGGCCTGCGCCAGCACGGTCGCGGTGGTGGTGCCGTCACCGGCGGTGTCGTTGGTCTTGGAAGCGACCTCCCGCAGCATCTGCGCGCCCATGTTCTCGAACTTGTCGTCGAGCTCGATTTCCTTGGCGACGGTGACGCCGTCCTTGGTGATGCGGGGTGCGCCAAAGCTCTTCTCGATGACGACGTTGCGGCCCTTCGGGCCGAGCGTCACCTTCACGGCGTTGGCGAGCACGTCGACACCGCGCAGCATGCGCTCGCGGGCGTCTCCGGCGAATTTTACGTCCTTGGCAGCCATTGTTTTCAACTCCTGGAATGTCTGTGAATTGCTTGCCGCTCGTGTTGCTCGTCATTGCCGGCTTGACCCGGCAATCCATCGCTTCAGAAGACTCTTCCGCAGATTGATGGATGCCCGGATCAAGTCCGGGCATGACAGCGGAGGGCGCGGCGGCCCTCGGAGTGCATGGCGTTAAGCCAGCACGCCCATGATGTCGGACTCCTTCATGATCAGGAGCTCCTGGTTGTCGAGCTTGACCTCGGTGCCCGACCACTTGCCGAACAGCACACGGTCGCCGACCTTGAGGTCGATCGGGATCAGCTTGCCGGCCTCGTCGCGGCCACCCGGGCCGACGGCGACGATCTCGCCCTGGGACGGCTTTTCCTTGGCCGAGTCCGGAATGATGATGCCGCCCTTGGACTTCTCCTCGGCATCGATACGCTTGACCACGACGCGGTCATGCAGTGGGCGGAAGGTGGATTTAGCCATGACGTTCCCTCTTGGAGGCTCGGTTTCAGGTCCGGTTCATCGAGACCGGCGCTGAATGCCGGCCCGGTCGGCGCCAGGCAGGACGCCCGGCGCATTTAGCAATCGTGGTACGAGAGTGCTAATTGCGGGCCGGGAAATATGGCTTGGCGGGTTTTCTGTCAAGCAAAGTGGTTAAGGCCTTGGTGAGGCCAATATAGGATGGTGGACCGGAAACCAAATCGTAGCGATGACGTAATTTTGTCAGACGTCGTTGCTCCGCCTTAAGTTTTACGCTTGGCTGCAGGACGGGTGCGGCCGGGATATAGTCGGGGGATGCATATGATCAGGTCACTCAACGCGCGATTGGTCGCACGGTTCGCGGCTGTCTCGGTGCTGACGGCACTCTTGGCGGCGTGCAGCAGCTTCAGCCTGCCGTCATTATCGTCGAACCCCGAGCCGGCGCACATCGAACCCGGGGTAGCCCCGGAAATGCCGGCGAGCATCCGCCCCGACGAGATCGTCGGCCGCTGGGGTCTCGCCTCGTTCCAGAATCCCGCCGACCGCGCCCGCACCGAGGCCGCGGCGCGCGGCCAGTGCAAGCAGCCCTACGTGATCGGGGCCGGCCAGAACGGCGGCGTCATCATGCATCTGGCCGACCAGGCCACCCCGCAGGAATTGCGGCTGAAGGGTTCCCCTGGCGGCAAGAACTATATCGGCCCGCCAGGACCTGTGCCCGGCGAACAGGACCGCGAGATCATCTCGTTCGACGGCCGGGTCTTGATCACCCGCTTCGTCGACAAGGACGCCGCCACTCGCTACGGCAACATGGTCTACGTCCGCTGCGCGCCACGGGCGTAACGGCGAGGCATCCGTTTTATCTCGGGCTAGCGCCACATCGGCAGTCCGCCTCTCCCCTTGCGGGAGAGGCCGGATTGCATCGTCAGATGCAATCCGGGTGAGGGGTCTCTCTCCGCGATTCCAACTCTGTCATTTGAACTCGTGGAGAGAGACCCTCATCCGGCGCCATAGCCGATGCGAAGCATCGGCGTTCTACGAGACGGCGGCCGGAAGACCGCCTGTGCCACCTCCTCCCACAAGGGGAGAAGGGAAGGTTGTCGTCATTGCGAGGAGCGAGGCGACGAAGCAATCCATGCCGCCGCGATAGATTGCTTTGCGTCACGAGCCCCCAATCTGCACATGCCTGCGGGATTACGCCCTTAGACAAATGGCCCCGACGATATCCACGTCGGGGCCATTCGAGATCATCGGCCACGGGTACATCCGCCGGACCATCCGATCATAAGCGTCGCTGATCACGGTACTTGGTCAGGGCTGGATGTGGCAATCGCTCCATCGAGGTAATCACATTCCGTGCAAAAGCGGCTCGCGGCCAGCTCGCGCTTGCGCCAACCAGAACGCGGCCGGATGCATCAGTTTGTCTTTGCAATCCGATACGTGCCCTTCTTGTGGCCAATGACCTGACCAATGCCTTCGAAATTGCTCTTAAGAGGCTCGATGGAAATGATCAGTTCGGCTTGCAGCCCTTCGAATTTGCCGGTCCCGCCGGTTATGTTGCACTTGTTGGGTTGCCCCGGCAGGAAATCGCATTGTTCGAATGTTTGATCGCCGTCCTTGTCGACGTAAGTACAGAACCCGTGGATTTCGACGGTCTTCGCCGATGTATCTCTGAGCCGACTAAACTGGCATCGTCCACCCATGTTATTGAGCACCGGGTTTCCCGCGTCGTTCATTGCTGCCATCGCTTGGTTCAGCAGGTCAAACTCTCTACCGCCGCCGATCGGCATTGGCTTCGGTGGCGGGATTGGTGTCGCAGTAAATGTCACCGAGACGGGCCCTTCCGGTGGCATGCTCTGAGCCTGGGCATTGCCAGCCGTGAGAACAGCTGCAATCGAGGACAACGCGACAAGTACGTGAGTAATTGACATTGTTCCCTCCCATAATGGCGTTTGAGAACTAATTGCGTCGAGCGATAACTTGATTGGCAAACGAACCGCTTGCAGTAAATTGCAGGCGCTCCTGTTCGTGGAGCACGCAGCGGAACGTACAACCCTGCATTGCTCCGTACAAGTTGACGAATTCGACCAATTGACGCAGATGGGTCAGCGTCGTTGACGAAGAGCCTCACTCAACCGCACTGGGATGATGCGTGATGTGTTCGCGGACTGAGGCGCCAGCAGTATCACACGCAATGCTTCGGTATCAGGTCGGGCACTTCCGCCGCGCCTTCAGGTTTCGTTGAAGTCGCTGATTACCGCATCCAACGCCGGCCCGAAGGCCGGCGTTTTCGTCTGTCTATGACGAACTTCAGGGGGGCACGAACGAACCTGGCTTGCCGTCTGCCGTCCAAAGTCGTGACCCGCAAACAACTGCTACCGCCGCGCTCCGACGCGATTGACGCCGCCATTCAAATTGCCGCCCGCGTTATGACGAACCGCAGCACGCGCCACCGGACGAGGCCTGAGCACCACGCCTGCTCTCGCCACGCAACCCACTGGATAGCCGACGTACTGGCAATAAATGACGGCCTTAGCCGGTGCCGGACTGAGAGTGACACCTGCAAACCCCAGCACGAGGCTGGCCGCAATTCCCGCAACGGTCACTGACCTGGTCGAAAGAATGTTCGTCCGACGCATGGTGATCCTCCTCATCGCACGCGAACCGAAAGGTGATGGAGCCGCTGCAGATGCGGCCCAACATATCGTCGGAGGTAAAGGATGAGTGATGTTGACATGGATCAACGCCGGGCGGGCCCCCCGGGCCATTTCCGGACTCTTGCATCGCAAGAAGTCCTCCAAAAATGACGCGCCAATCCAATTGTCTGCCCGGAGTGGCGCTTGCTACTTGCAGCCGCGGCAAATCGTAAGCTTGCCCTTTAGCTTGTCATCTTCCCCGGGATCGACCGATTGCTGCCCAGAGACACGATCTGCTTCTTGATTGAGTTTGGGCTGCTTTGCCCGGCGCGACCTGACGGGGCGTGTCGTCCGGCTTGACGTGTCATTGTCGTCGTCGATTCCGACGCTAAAGCCATCGTAATCGGTGGCCGGCTTGGCGGACGGCGGCGACCTGTCGATCACTTGTGCTGGCGAAACGCTGTCGGACTCTAGCGGCGTGTGCTCGACAGTGGCAGATCGTGGGGCGGTCGCGCGTGGCGGCACATCTTTAACGGCTCGGGGCGGTACCGAACCCTTGGCTCCCCTGGCGGTCGCCGTCGGCGGCGGAACGTCATCCGTCGCCCGTGACGAACCAACATTGCTCTTTGCCGATGGTGTGGGACTTTCGGCCGCCGCCCGCGGCGGCGACACGCTGGGTGCCGCCACCGGCGGCCAAACGCTGTTGGTCGCGGCCGGAGATGCCGACCCCTCATTCAACGGAGACGGCGGCGCAAGCGAGAGCGGCGGGGACAGCGACGTCTGACATCTCGCGCTGTCGTGTGACCAAACTCCCGCCGCCAATAAACCAAGGGCAAACAGCGTTGCGTTTTTCATTGCCGTCCTGCAAATCACTTAGACAAAAGAATTGATCGCGTGACTCCTGCAGCCACGCTTCGGCGAAAATTTCCACATCTGACATGGCGATCAAAATTGACGGAAGTGGGGAGTCAGGGCGGTTGCATGCGCGCTTCGGTCCGCTTGGGGCTTTAGGCCACCCTCGTTATTGGCCCCCATGTCTGCTTGGGCCAAAACCGGAAGTGACACCGCGCCGCATTCTAAATCGAGGCGTTGTTGCGGGACAAGACGTCGATGATCACTGCATCGACGGTCACCATTCGTCGTAAAACCACTCCCTTGGGATTCGAGGCCGCAATCTTGCGTACGGTGGCTGAGACGTCCGCTCGGGCTTGCGTACGGCCGGAGTCGACTGCGTCGGAGGCGGTAACGTCCTCTGCTCGGAAACCTTCGCGAGCGCCCGTTTCATTTCTTCCTGGCTCGCCTTGAGTTCCTCAATGGCTTTGGAGCTCTCGCGGGCCATTTGTTGCTGGTCCGCCTTGAGCTGTTCGATATTTCGCTCCAAATTTGCGAGGTCGTGCGCGATCGTTTGCAGCAGCTGCGTCTGATCGGGCAGGGCTGTGTTGGCTGTCGGCGCGGCGTCCTGCGGCGGTGCGGTCTGAACCATGGGCGTCGCTTGGGGCGGAGCGGCGTCCGCCGCGGCGACCTGAACGGTGGGTGGAGCGGGCTGCGCCGTAAGCGGTGGATCATCAGGCGGCAATGACGGAGTTGAAACAAGCTGCGGCGCCCAACGGGCGGCAATCAGCTTGGCTTCCCCACCATAAGACGACTGCAAAGCCAGGGCAGCGATAACGATACACGCTGCCAGCGACAAGCCGGCGAGGGCTCGGAACACCGGCCTTCCAGGCGGCGATTGCGAGCCAGGTCCGGAAGAGCCAGGTCCGGAAGAGGCAGGGCCAGGCCCGGAAGAAGCAGGGTTAGGTCCGACCGCAGGCGGGTTAGGTTGCGCCGAAGGTGGGGACGCGGCATCGCGCTCCATTCTTGCAAGCTGTTCACTCAAACGCGTGAGCTCTTCATCGGCGCGCGCGATCTGCTTGCGGGCTTCCGCGAGTCTTTCGTCGGCGCGCGCGGTCAGGCTATCGTTCGATTCAACTGGGTTTGGAGTGGGGGTGGAGTTCACTGACGTTTCCCTTTCCGTCCAATGTCACCCAAGCAGCCGACCCGGCTATCCGTTAGGGTCGATCAGCCCCCAGCACTCCCGTCAGTTTTGTCCAAAGAATGGCCGGATGAAAGCGCGCTTGAGGTCTCGTGATAATAGAGCGGGATACCGGCCCGGGCCTGGCCGGAGGTCAGGTGCGCTCGGGGTCACAAGCCGCCGATGACGATCGATCCCGGCGAGTTCTGCCTCGTAGTTGGAAGCCGACGCTTATGAGTACACGTCCTGGTCCGTCATGAAGATCAAGAGGGCGGCTCCAGGAGCCGCCCTCTTGCGGTGCCGTTGCGACGACTTCACTGGCAGACGTACATGTTGCCGTCAGGCATTTTCGTCATCGTACCGGGTTCGCAGCCGATACCATTGGCGGCCTTGTAGTCTGCCCATCCGGCATAACCGTAATACGGACTGACCCGTTGATAGGCTCGTGCGGGATAGTAGGGCTGGCCAAAGCGGGGATCCGTCTGGGCGGCATATGAATCGGTCCAGTTATTCGTGCCCCAGCCCGAATAGGCCGCCGTGGTAGCGGCCGCCGTGGCGACCGCCGCCGTAGCAGCGACCCCCGCGCCAACCCCGTATCCATACGCAGCGCGCCGGGTTTGGCGACGCGCAACGCCTGCGACGCTCATGGGCGTCAGCGGTCGGCCCACACGCGCCTGGGCGCTTTCGACTGACGCCGAAACGCCGCCCTGCTCAGACCAGGTGATGGAGAACAGTGTCGCACAAGCGAAAGTCGAGAGCGCAATTGCAGTATTCCTGACCATTCTTTGCGTCATGTTCAATCTCCAGCGTTGAGTACTCCAGTGGCTCCCCCCAATCAGTTATCCGATAACAAGGCGTACGGCATCGCTCGAGAGAAGCCAGCTTGCCCTCGTCGGATGCGCGCGGCGAGTGGCCGCGAACCTGTGACTGTGTGCTTGTGGAAGTACAAAACCCCGCTCGGGGGCGACCGGATTCACTCCGGAAGTCCCATGCAACCGGCACCAAATGTTGGCTTCCGGCATGCGCATGACAATTTCCCTCAGACACAGTATGCGTCCGCGGCAGCAAACCTGCCAGTCAATTTCCAAGTGTTGCAATTTCCAAGTGTCGCAATTGGCACAAACTGCATGAGGTCGAGACAGAGGTTCTGACTGATGCGTCACTTGACGCACACACACGGAGAGCCGCAGCACTCAAACAAAAAACGCCGGCCCGAGGGCCGGCGTTTTTTGTCTTGATCCGACAAATCTCAGTTGAACATCGCGTCGATGTCGTCCTGCGAGGCGTGGCCGGCGTCGCCGTCGAGCTTCGGGCCGTTGAGCAGGCGGGCGTCGCCCTCGCGGGTGTCGACAACAGGCGGGACGTGCGTCTTGATGGCGTCGACTCCGCCCCAGATGTTCATCATCTCGTTGATGTGCTGCTCGATGAACTTCATCGTCTGCATCACCTTGTTGATGCGCTGGCCGGTGAGGTCCTGGAAGTTGCAGGCCTCGAAGATCGAGACCACGCGCTCCTGGATATCCTCGCTGAGCCGCCTCTGCTGGTCGGGGGTGACGTTGTTGGCGAGCGCCGACGCGGCCTGGTCGATCGCCTCGACAGCCTCGAGGATCTGCTGGGTGGCCTGCTCGGTGCCGCCGACCACGGCGCCGAGCTCGCCATTGACCTTGGCCATCTCCTCGCCGTTGAAGCTCTTGCCGTGCAGCACGGCGATCTCGCGCTTGGTGCGGCTGATCGCGTCATGGATCAGGTCGAGCTCGACCTTGAGCTTCTCGCATTGTTCGACCTGGGCGCGATAGGTCTCGAGCATCTTATGCGTCTCGGCGACCTCGCGGGCCACGATGGAATCGATGCTGTCGGCGGTGCGCTGCGCCGGTGCTGCGGCCATCTGGGCGCGGATCGAGCGAAGCTCGGCCATAATCTCGCGATGCATCGGACCGAGGTCGTCGCCGCCGGCGGCCTCCGGCTCCGCCATCACCACTTCGCCCATCGCCTGCTCGACACGAAAACGCTTGCGCTTCACTGACATGATTTCATTCCCGCCCCTTCACTGAGGTCCGTTCTAGCGAGAGGTGATTTAACGTCAGGTTCACGCGGAACAATTTGCGCGCACGGCGCGCGGCGGCGGGCTAACGGCGATTAACCATGTTGCCGCGGCGTTCACGCAAAATAAACGCTACCCGGCAAAACCGTGCGCCATTACCGGGATGGTGAATCGAAACCGCCGATCCGTTTACCAAACCGATGCGGTTTTCATTGCTTATTGACCACGTGCAACGGCGCTCGTCGCGCCCGCGCGCATCACCTCACGACGAAACCAGTACAGAGTACGTCGATGTTCAGGAAAACCACGCTTGCGCTGCTTGCCGGCGCCTCTTCTCTTGTTGCCATTCCCCATCACGCCATGGCGATCGACGCGGTGTCGTCCGCCGAGCCCTCCGTGATCTACGCCAACCAGGGCGCGCCGCAGCCGCCGATGCGCACCGCCTATGTGCAGCCGCAGCGCTCCAGCATGGGCGGCGGCTTCATCGAATTCCTGTTCGGCGATGCGCCGTCGTCGCAGGGATATTCGCCGCAGTATCAGCAGCAGCCCGGCTATTACGGCAACCGCCAGGGCCTGCCGCCGATGGATCCGCAGCAGCAGATGATCCGCCAGCAGGAAGAGGCCGCGGGCGATCCGGCCCAGCGTCGGTTCGATCCGCGATATGAAAAGCAGCTGGTCGACTATCACGGCAAGGAAGGCGTCGGCACCATCGTGGTCGATACGCCGAACAAGTTCCTCTATCTGGTGCAGGGCGATGGCCGCGCGATGCGCTACGGCATCGGCGTCGGCCGGCCCGGCTTCACCTGGGCCGGCGTCAAGACGATCTCGGCCAAGAAGGAGTGGCCGGCCTGGACGCCGCCGCCGGAAATGCTGGCGCGCCGCCCCGATCTGCCGCGGCACATGGAGGGCGGGCCGGAGAATCCGCTCGGCGCACGCGCGATGTATCTCGGCTCCTCGCTGTACCGCATTCACGGCTCCAATGAGCCCTGGACCATCGGCACCAACGTCTCATCCGGTTGCATCCGGATGCGCAACGAGGACGTCATCGACCTCTATGGCCGCGTCAATGTCGGCGCCAGGGTCGTCGTGATGTGATCGTGGTTTTGAAGCAGCTGCCCCAAAGATGGTGTCGTCCCGGCGAAAGCCGGGATCCATAACCACAGGCGGTTGTTACTGAGAGAAGCTGTAGCCCCAGCCGTGTCAAATCTTGCACGGTTGTGGTTATGGGTCCCGGCTTTCGCCGGGACGACGGAATCAAAACGGCCGCTCGATTGGAGCGGCCGTTGTCGTTTCAGCGATCGCGTTTACGCGTAATCGCTGTTGTCGTCGCCGCCGTTGTCGTCGAAGTCGTCGGCGTCTTGATCATCGTCACTGTCCCGGTCGGCCTGCGCCTGGTCGAACGCGCCGGCGCGCGAGCCGGAATCACTGTCGCGGCCGGATGAACCGACATCGTTGATCCCGGCGTCACGCGCCAGGTCGCTCGACGACTGGTCGCCGCCCCAAGGACGCGAACCGCCGCCGAGGCCGCCGGCATCGGCCAGCGACTGGTGGCTGCCGCCACCCATCATGCCGCGGATGCTGGAGAGCAATAGCCCGCCGCCGACCACGCCGGCCGCGGCCGCAGCCGCCGTGCCGAGGAACGAGCCGCCGCCACCACCGGGAGCGCCACCGCCGAAGGCCGGGGGCTGCGGGCCGCCGTAAGGCTGGCCGTATTGGCCCTGTCCGTATTGCTGCGGCGGCTGGCCGTAGTTCTGGCCATAGCCGCCTGCCTGCTGCATTGCCTGGCCCGAGTTCCAGACCGGGCGGCTGCCGCCGATATCGGGGGCGCGGACCGGCGGCACCGAGCCATGCGGCTGGCCCTGTCCGAAGACCGCGTCGCGCATCGAATCGAGGAAGCCGCCGCCCTGCTGCTGTGCGGGCGGTTGCTGGCTGACCGCGGCCTCGAGCTCCTGGATCCGATCATGGGCGCGCTTCAGCGCCTCGTCCTGCACCAATGCGGTCTGCACCAGCGCGTAGACCGCATTCGGCGCACTGCGCAGGCCCTGCATGATCGCGGACATGGCCTCGCCGTCGCGCGGGGCATTCTCCAGCTTGGCAAGCCGGTCGAAGAGATCGTCGATCAGTTGGCGTTCTTGCGGTGTCATGGCGTTCTCCATCGCGTCGATCGAATCGGCGCGCCCGAGATGTAGGACGGGCTTTGTGGCGCAAGGAGTGGGGGGCCGAATTAAATTTATGTATGCGACAATACGACCGGCGGCTTTTCGTGAACCTAAAGCGTTTTCGAGCGAAGTGGGTACCGGTTCGCGTGAAGGAAACGCGTCAAAGCAAGGGTCAGGCAAGGTAACTTTATTCGAGTGTAACTTTATTCAGGGCGAGCAGGGCCGGGAAATCGTCGCCTGCCAGATAGGCATGTTCGGTCTCGCGCTGCGTCGTCAGCGGGTCGAGGCTTTTGAGCGTGTCATCGACGAAACCGGGATGGCACATCACGAGGCCGCCGTCGGGCATGCCGTCCAGAAAGCCGCGCATCAGCGCCGCGAAATCGTTCTCGCGTGTAAAATCATAGGCGCCGGCGAAGGCCGGGTTGAACGTCAGGCCGGCGCGGGTCGCTTTCGCCCGGAATTGCGTGCTGAGCACGTTCAGCACCAGAGCCTTCGGCCCGACCAGTCGCGCCAGCGGACCGTCGCGTCCGCACTGCCGCACCCAGGCCTGCGGCGCGCGCTCCTTCACCGCGCGCAGGAAGCCGTCGCGCACCTGCGGGAACAGCTGCGCATGCTGGTGACCGTCGACGAAATCGGGCGCGCGGCCGAACAAATCGTGGAAGGCGTCGAGCTGCGCCAGCACCTCGGCATGCACGAGCTCGGCGTCGAGCCGCCGCATCAGCCCGGCGCGCAGCAGTTTCGCGAACGGCAGGAACATGTCGCCGTCGAGCGGGCGGAAATGCATCGTCAGCGGCCGGAACGGCGCGGTCAGCGTCACATGCAGCCCGATCGCGCAGCGCGGGCTGTTCGCCACCGAAGCCTGCAGCGCCGCCGCAGCCTCGCGGCCGATCGCCGGCGTCACCGTCATCACCGAGGTCGCGTTGAGGCGGCCGCGCTCGATCAGGTCGCGGATCGCGCGGTTGACGCCGTCACTCAGGCCATAATCGTCAGCACACAGCCAGATCCGGCGTGGCGCAGCGGCATCGCTCATTCGGCGGCGGTCCGCTCGGCGGCGCTTTGCGCCGCGCCGCCGTCGGCGTGCTTCTCGGTGTGCTCGGCGACGAAGTAGATCGGCCGCGCCTTCAATTCGGAGAGGATCTTGCCGATATATTCGCCGACGATGCCGATCATGATCAGCTGCACGCCGCCGATCGTCATCACGCCGATCATCAGCGACGGATAGCCGGGGACCTGCTTGCCGGTGGTCAACACTTCCCAGAGGATCGAGAGACCGAACAGGAAGGCCGCGCCTGCGAGCAGCGCGCCGAGCAGGCTGGCGAAGCGCAGCGGCGCCACCGAGAACGAGGTCAGGCCCTCGATCGACAGGCCGATCAGCCGGCCGGCATTGAAGGTGGTGACGCCATGCGCGCGCGGCGCCGGCTCGTAGTCGACGCGGATCTGCCTGAAGCCGATCCAGCTGGCGAGCCCCTTGAAGAAGCGGTTGCGTTCCGGCAATTGCCGCAGCGCTGCGGCCGCGCGGGGCGACAGCAGGCGGAAGTCGCCGGCATCCTCCGGGATCTTCTGCCGCGCGCCCCAGTTGATCAGCGCGTAGAAGCCGCGCCCGGCCAGCCGCCGGAACGCCGATTCATTGTCACGATGCGCCTTCGCCGTGTAGACGACGTCGTAGCAGTCATCGATCCAGTGCGCGACCAGCTGCTCCACCAGCGTGGGCGGATGCTGGCCGTCGCCGTCCATGAACAGCACCGCGCCGCGGCGAGCGTGGTCGAGGCCGGCCATCAGCGCGGCCTCCTTGCCGAAATTGCGCGACAGCGACACCACCTGCAGGTCCAGCCCATCGGCGGGCAGGCCGTGCGCGATGGCGAGCGTGCTGTCGGCGCTGCCGTCGTCGACATAGACCACTTCGCAGGGAAGCCCGTAGCGGGCGCGCAGCGACTTGGCGAGATCGATCAGCCGCTGGTGCAGCGCCGCAAGCCCGGCGGCCTCGTTGTAGACGGGCACGACGATGGACAGACCCTGCGCGGCGGCGGTCTTGGCGGTTGTGGTCAGGCTGGAAACGTCAGAGCCCAGCATCATCGGTCAGGTTCCAGAACTAAGCGCGTTTTCGAGCGAAGCGGACATCGGGCTCGCGTGAGGAAAACGCGTCAAACGAGAGAGCATGGACACAATATGGTACCGACGGCCGGCTGTCGCCAAGATGAACGGCCTTATCGACTCATTGTCGCAGGAACGCCTCGAGCCTGGCGAACAGCGGGTTCTCGCGGTCGAACACATAGTCCAGCGACACCACCGACACGGTTTCCGCGCCGTGGTCGCGCAGGAAGCTTCCGAGCCCGTAAAGTTTCCCTGGTGGGCAGTGCAGCGTAAGCATGCCCGACGAGGTCGGCCCGCCGAACGGGGCAACCACGCCGAAACGGTTGTGCGCCTCGGAGAGCAGCGCATCGTTGCAGCCGGCAAAGCGGGTGCGGACCTCGCGATACTTGCTGGCACGGGCGCGGGCGGCGATGTGGTCGAGGATCACGCGCGCGGTCTCGCGGGCGCCGGTCGACCAGTCGGCATCCCGCGACGCCACCAGATTGGCCTGGCTGCGCAGCATGACGCCGTCGTCGAGCACCTTGAGCCCGTTGGCGGCGAGCGTCGCTCCGGTCGTGGTGATGTCGACGATCAATTCCGCGGTGCCGGCCGCGGGCGCGCCTTCGGTGGCGCCGGCGCTCTCGACGATACGGTAGTCGCCGACGCCGTGCTTGGCGAAAAAGCCGCGCGTCAGATTGATGTATTTGGTCGCCACCCGCATGCGGTGATTGTGCTGCTCGCGGAAACCGGAGGCGACGTCGTCGAGGTCGGCCATGGTGCGGACGTCGATCCAGGCCTGCGGCACGGCGACCACGACATTGGCAAAGCCGAAGCCGAGGCCTTCGATCATCAGCACGCGCTTGTCGGCATCCGGAATGCTCTCGCGCACGAGGTCCTCGCCGGTGACACCCAGATGCACGGAACCGCGCGCCAGATTGGCCGCGATCTCGCTCGCCGAGAGATAGGCGATCTCGACATTGTCGACGCCTGAGATGGTGCCGCGATAGTCGCGCGCGCCGCCGGCCTTCGACAGCGTCAGCCCGGCGCGGGCGAAGAAGCCTTCCGCGTTTTCCTGCAGGCGTCCCTTGGAGGGAACGGCGACGACGAACGGCGTGCTCATGGGGCGCCTCCGCGGCCGGCGGCCTTGCCATGCCGGGTCATTGCCTCGATCCAGACCGAGAAGCCGACCGCCGGAATCGGGCTTGCCGAGCCGAGCTGCGTCATCAGCCCATCATAACGGCCGCCCGCGACCAGCGGCTCGGCGCCGTTGCCCTTGGCGTGCAGCTCGAACTCAAAGCCGGTGTAGTAGTCGAGGCCGCGGCCGAACGCGGTCGAGAACCGCGTCTTTCTTGTGTCGATGCCGCGCGCCGCCATGAAGCCGACCCGGCTTTCGAACTGATCGATCGCGGCGGCAAGGTTGAGCTTCGCGTTGTCGGCCAGCGCGCGCAGTTGCGCGACTGCGTCGTCGGGGTCGCCCGATATCGCCAGGAAGCGCTTGATGATCGCGACCGCGTCGTGCGGCAGCGCGCCGGCCTTCAGCGTCGATTGCTCGAGGAAGCGGTCGGCGATCTCGGCGACCGTGCGTCCGCCGACATTGGTGGTGCCGGCGATCGACATCAGATCGGTGACCAGCGCCAGCGCCGCCTTGCGGTCGGAGCCGGCCAGAGCTGCGAGCACGCCCTCATATTCGTTGCGGCCCGGCGCGGTCGCTAAGGTCAGCTGCTCGATGTCGTCGGTCAGCGAAACCTTGCGGTTGAAATCCTTGATCAGCCGGCGCCGCCACACCGGGTAGAGCTCGAGCGCATCGATCAGCGCGTTGAACAGCGCGACGTCGCCGGTGCGGATCTCGACATCCTTCAAACCAAACGCCGTGGTCGCCTCCAGCGCCAGCGCCAGCATTTCGGCATCGGCCGCGGCGCGGTCCTGCCGCCCGAACGATTCGATGCCGGCCTGCAGGAACTGGCTGGGCTGCCCGCCGCGATAGCGGAACACCGGCCCGAGATAGCTGAAGCCGGCCGGCTGGCCGGCCCTGTTGGAGGCGAGGTAGTCGCGCGCCACCGGGATCGTGAGGTCCGGACGCAGGCAGAGCTCCTCGCCGCTCGGGTCGGTGGTCAGATACAGGCTCTTGCGGATGTCCTCGCCGGAGAGGTCGAGGAACGGCTCGGCCGGCTGCAGGATCGCGGGCTCGGACCGGAGATACCCAGCCTGCGCGAACGAGGCCAGCAACGCATCCGCCCAGTCGGCGGATCCGGCGGCGGATCGTGGTGCGGCAGCTTCGGTCATCTCGACGTCCAATTCGCTCCGAAATCGCGGTTCCAGAGCGGGTTCCATGGGTGGTGTTGGCGGAGCCCTTAGCATGGTCGGCCCGGGCTTTCGACAGGGATCGGCCAAGTGGCTTAATGATTGGGTTCGTTAACGATTTTGCGACGGCTTGGCTAGGGAAAGATGTTTTCCTTCATCCTGGCTACGCGCTGCGGCACGGGCGGTCCACCTCTCCCGCTTGCGGGGGAGGTCGGATTGCATCGGAGATGCAATCCAGGTGGGGGCTCTCTCCACTCAAAGAATCTCGTTGCGGCGAGACCCCCACCCCAACCCTCCCCCGCAAGCGGGAGAGGGGGCGCAGTCCCTTCTTGGCTACGAGTTCGCCCCCCAATCCCCCAGCGCCGCCTGCACCAGGGCCAGTGCGGCGACGGCAGCCGTGTCGGCGCGCAGGATGCGCGGGCCGAGCGCGAGGCGGAGGATGTTGGGCTGGCGCAGCAGCAGGGTGCGCTCCTCCTCGGCGAAGCCGCCTTCCGGGCCGATCAGCACATCGATCCCGGCCTTCGCAGCCTTTGCGGCCTGCAGCGCCTGCACCGGGTTCGCGACCTCGGCGGCCTCGTCGCAGAACACCAGCAGGCGCGCCTGGTCGCGCCCCGCCAAGAAGCGTTCCAGCGGGAGCGGATCGGCGACCTCGGCGAGCGAGATGATCCCACACTGCTCGGCGGCCTCGACCACATTGGCGCGCATCCGCTCGCCATTGACCCGCGACACCTGGGTGAAGCGGGTCAGCACCGGAACCAGCCGCGCCGCGCCCATCTCGACCGCCTTCTGCACCATGTAGTCGAGCCGCGCATGCTTCAGCGGTGCGAACACATAAGCGACGTCGGGCAGGCGGTCCTGCGCGCGGGTCTGCGTGATGATCGCGAGCGTGTCGGGGCGCTTGCGGCCACCAATCTCGGCGCGCCATTCGCCGTCGCGGCCGTTGAAAACCAGCACGCTGTCGCCGGCGCCAAGCCGCAGCACATTGCCGAGATAGTTGCTCTGGTCGCGTTCGAGCGCGACGGTCGCGCCGGCGCCAAGCGGCGCATCGACAAACAGGCGGGGGCTGCGAAAATCGAGTTCAGGCATGTTCTATTCCGGACCGCGCTTTAGCCCAAAAGGCAAGGCGGCCTTATTGCTCCGTGGCAAATTTACCAATCTGAGCAATACCGTAGTCCCGCGGACTCGTCAGGAATTCGCCGACCAGCGTAGTAAGGGCCTGTCGATGTATTGCTTCTGTCACCAAGTCATTGGTTAAGTTGTTAAGTCCAAAGTTCTCAGACCCAAGGGGTCGCTTGCACGCGGCCTCTTTTGCTTTTCAGTCACCCCTGCGCGGCGTGGGGCCGCAAATCCAGACTGTGGCATGACCGAAAATCGGGATCAGGTATATTTGATGGTCCGGTTTTACCGCCGTTCGTGGCCTAAAGGCTTATAAACGAGGAACAATTTAATGTGGCCGGTGTGGCCCTACGCCGCGCTGTCGCCCAAATCGACGGGTTGTTAAGGCGCCACAGGAATCGTAAAACGCCCCCAAATTGGTTGCTTCGTTTTGTTGCGCTGGGGTTGCCTGGACCTTTTGCCGGAGAGACACCCTCGATGATCCGCCGCCTGATCGTGCTGACCGTTGCCGCGACCGCCCTGTCCGCGGGCCAGGCCGCTGCCCAGAGCGCTTTTCCGGCCCCGCTGCCCAATCAGGCCGGCAAGGCCGGCACCGCCTCTGATCCGGCGTTTCCGCCGGTAAGTGGTATGCGTCCAAGCCAGGCCGCAACCCCCTCGGATTCCGCATTCCCGCCGGTCAATGGCGCGCCGGCAGCCAGGGCCGGCGCGGCGCCGTCGGCGTTCCCGAGCAATGGTGCGGCCCCCATCGCCGGTGGTGGGTTGTCCTCGCCGCCGCCCCCGCCGAGCGAGGCGTCAGGCGGCGCAGGCGAGGCCTGCATGAAGAATTTCGTTCCGCTGCGTGAGGAAGCGGAGAAGCGCGGCAAGGCGATCAAGGCCGCGAGCGATCGCCACGCCAGCCCGCAGGAGGCCTGCAAGCTGATCGGCAATTATAGCCAGGCCGAGGTCAAGATGATCAAATATGTCGACGGCAACGCGGCCAAGTGCGGAATTCCGCCGCAGATCGCCAACCAGCTCAAGGACGGCCACAAGAACACGGAAGCGCTGCTGAAGAAGGTCTGCAATGTCGCAGAGCAGGCGGCGGCGCAGCCGCGCGGCCCCGCGGGGCCGTCGCTGAGCGACGTGCTGGGTTCGTCCGCCGCGCTGCCGGAAGCGACCCCGACCAAGAAGGGCGGCAGCACCTTCGATACGCTGAACGGCAACGTCCTCACCCGATAAGAGACCGCCCGATGATCGACCGCTCATGAGTGACGTCTCCGCCCGCGTTGCCGACTCCACAGGCAACTGGGTGGACACCCATGCGCCGGTCTGGTCGCGGCCCTATCTGCGGCTTGCGCGCTACGACCGGCCGATCGGCTCCTGGCTGCTATTGATGCCGTGCTGGTGGTCGGCGGCGCTCGCCGCCGGCGTCGCGCGTGATGTCCGCTCCTTGCCGCTCGCGGTGCTGCTGTTCTTCATCGGTGCCTTCGTGATGCGCGGCGCGGGCTGCACCTGGAACGACATCACCGATCGCGATCTCGATGCCAAGGTCGAGCGCACGCGGTCGCGGCCGATCCCGGCCGGGCAGGTGACGGTGACGCAGGCTGTGGTCTTCATGGTGCTGCAGGCGCTGATCGGGCTTGCGGTGCTGCTGCAGTTCAACCGCTTTGCGGTGATGACCGGCATCGCTTCGCTTCTGATCGTCGCGATCTACCCGTTCATGAAGCGGATCACCTGGTGGCCGCAGGTCGTGCTCGGCCTCGCCTTCTCCTACGGCGCGCTGATGGGATTTGCGGTGACGCTCGAACGCATCGATGCAACGGCGATTGCGCTCTATGCCGGATCGATCGCCTGGGTGATCGCCTACGACACCATCTACGCCCATCAGGACGCCGAGGATGACGCGCTGATCGGCGTCAAATCCACCGCGCGCCTGTTCGGCGCACGCACCCACCGCGCGCTGGTGATCTTCTATGGTCTCGCCGTGCTGCTGATCGGCGTGGCGTTCGCGCTCGCGGGCGCACGCTGGCCGGCCTGGATCGGCCTTGCGGCATTTGCGCTGCATCTCGCCTGGCAGGTCCGCCGGCTCGACACCAGCGATCCCGCGCTCTGCCTGCGCATCTTCAAGTCCAACCGCGACGCCGGCTTCATCCTGTTCACGAGCCTTGTCGTCGATGCGGTGATGCGCGCGGGGTGATGAATTCCTGGGGCCGGTACTCATAAATTCCGGTCGTGTCCTCTTCGCTTCGATCATGGCCACTTTTGTCCAGCGGCAGCAAATGTCGACGTGTCATCTTCGGACCTCGGCGAAGATGGTACCTTGCCCTGCGGAGGCTCGAAGAGTGCTGAATCAATAATGTCCCAACAGCAGGAGAGGGCTTTGCTTTCATCGCTGAACCGTCGCAAGGCTGCGTTGTTTTTTGGAGCATGCATCCTGGCAAGCGCGTCAGTGAGCGCTGGACCGTTACCCGAGCGCGTGGAAATGGCTGTCCGGGATCGAATCGCGACCGGAACCTATCAGACGCTGGTTTTCGGCGTGGTGGACGGCGACAAGAGCGAGGTTATTGCCTTCGGCAAGCTCGATGACGGCAAAGCGCCGGATGGGGACACTGTTTATGAAATCGGTTCGATCACGAAGACCTTCACGGCTACGCTGCTGGCGCAGTCCGTGCTTGCGGGGCGCGTGACGCTCGATACGCCGGTGGCGCAGCTTTTGCCGGATTTCCAAGTTCCGTCACGGGGCGGCATGGAGATTACTCTCGGTGAACTCGGCACCCAGCACTCCGCCCTGCCGCGCGTGCCTTCCAATTTGCAGCCCAAGGACGCAGGCGATCCCTATGCCGGCTATGATGCGGCGAAGCTGAAGGCGTTTCTGGCGGGATACCAACTGCCGCGCGATCCGGGCGCGACTTACGAATACTCCAATCTGGGTTTCGGATTGCTGGGCTTCGCGCTGGCGCAATCGGAACGCATGGCTTACGGCGCCTTGATCGACCAAGGGATTCTTAAGCCGCTCGGGATGTCGTCGAGCGGCGCGGTCTTTAGCGACGCCATGCGAGCGCGTCTCGCTCTCGGTCACAACAACAGAGGCGACGTAGCGAAGAACTGGCACATGGATGCCTTGGCGGGGGCCGGCGCGATCCATTCCACCGCCAATGACATGCTACGCTATCTGAGGGTCAATATGGGCGTCGATCAGTCGCCATTAGCCGAGGCGATGAAGCTTGCGCAACAGCCGCGCAGCGACATGACCAAAACCATGCGCATCGGCCTGGCCTGGATGACGACCCGCAAGGGAACCATCTGGCACAACGGCGAGACCGAAGGGTACCGAAGCTATATCGGTTTTACGGCCGATGGGCGGCGCGGCGTTGTCGTGCTCAGCAATACGGATGCTTACCTCGACGATCTGGGTTTCGGCGCGCTCGACCCCGACGCCAAACTGTTGCCCGCCTATCAAGCGATTGTCCTGCCCAATGCATCGCTTGATGAATATGTGGGAACCTACAAGGTTGGCGACCGCCTTCTGCTAAAGATATTCCGCACCAACGACCAGCTTCTCGTCCAGGAGACCGGACAAGGTCCGATCCCGATTTTTCCTTCCGCGCCCAACGAGTTCTTCGCCAGGTCCGTAAGAGCCAGTGCTAGTTTCACGCGCGATCCGGGGGGCGAGGTGAACGGACTTGTCCTGCACCAGAACGGCGACCATGCAGCCCGAAAATTGAGCTCGTCCGAGCGACCGGGGAGCGAATGAGGACTCGGACAATTCATGTCGCGAGAACGCGGAAGCATGACTCACAAATCGCGCAACGCATTCGATGTCGTCCTGGCGAAGGCCAGGACCCATTACCCCAAATCTCCATTGTTGCGCGACGCTCGGGCCGCGATCCCGTTCATCACCGAATGCGGTGGTTATGGGTCCTGGCTTTCGCCAGGACGACGAAAGAGGTGAGAGCGTGGAAGGCGGCGAAACGACCTAATCCCGCGCGATGATCTCGCGCTCGTCGCGGTGCACGCTGGCTTCGTTGAGCTGGACACCGGCGCGGCGGCGGACCAGGAATTTTGGGCGGCGGGCGCGGATCGCGTTGCGGCGACGGCGGCGCGGGGCCGGCTGGCGCGGCGCCGGCTCGGTCAGTTGCGGGAGACGGAAGATGTCGCTCCACATCTGCCAGGCGGACGTGATCTCCTCGTCATCCGAACTGGTGCCGAGCGGAATGGAGAGCGCGGGATCGCGGTGAACCAGCACCAGCATCTGCGCGTCGTCGATGCCGCGCACCGCGACGCCGAGAAAATCGCTGACGCGAACATTGACAGCCATCCGCATGCCGAGAACGGCGCGGCGCAGCACGACATGTTCGCGATGAAGCTCGACCTGCCGCGTGCCGCCATCCGCGCGCGCATCCTGCGCGTGGAAAGAGAGCGGAAGGGAAAGAGGGTCGAGCCGCAATGCGCAGCTCGACCCGGCGGAATTGATTCCGCTTGTTGGTGTTTGACGCCTCAAAGCCTTATCTCCCCGCCGGGATTATGTTCCCGGTCGATGTGTGAGAGCCTAGCCGAGCGATGGCCGTTTCGGCTTAAAAAGCCTGGTTAACCCATCCTCACCTGCCGCCATGATTGACAAGAGGTTGGCCCGCATGATTGACGAAGCCTTGCGCCGATCACTCAAATCTTTGTTGCCCGGCGGTGCAAAGTGCTTGAAATCCCTGTGAATCCTGCACATCTGGTGGGTCTGTCGACCTCGTTCCGGGCCTCCCCTCAATCCGCAGGAATTCGTTCGTGAACCCTTCACCATCTGCATCGTCGTCGCGACACGGCGATTCCTCCGATCTGTTCGACCAATCCGGCCTCACCGACCTCGCGCAGCGTCTGGTCGAGGCCGCGAGGCGCGCCGGCGCAGACGCGGCCGATGCGATCGCGGTGCGCGGCGTCTCGCAGGGGGTCGAGGTGCGCGACGGCCGGGTCGAGGAAACCGAGCGCTCCGAAGGCGACGACGTGGGCTTAAGGGTGTTCGTCGGCCAGCGCCAGGCGGTGGTGTCGACCAACGATATAAGCGGCGACGGGATCGCAAAGCTTGCCGAGCGTGCGGTGGCGATGGCGCGCGTGGCGCCCGACGACAAATATGTCGGTCTGGCCGATCCGGCGCTCCACGCGCATGATTTCCCCGATCTTGATCTGCTCGATCGCAAGGTCCCGACCACGGCCGAGCTCGAGCAGCGCGCCATCGAGGCGGAGGCTGCAGCGCTCGCGGTCAAGGGCGTCAGCAAGTCCGGCGGGGCATCGGCCTCGACCGGGATCGGCGGCATGGTGCTGGTGACGTCGACCGGCTTTCACGGCTCCTATCTGCGCTCCAGCCACGGCATCTCGACGACCGCGATTTCCGGTGAGGGCACCGGCATGGAGCGCGACTATGATTTCACCAGCGCGCCGCATGGGTCCGATCTCGATTCACCCGCTTCCGTCGGCCGCAAGGCCGGCGAGCGCGCAGTGGCACGGTCGAACCCGCGCAAGGTCGAGACCTGCAAGGTGCCCGTGGTGTTCGATCCGCGGGTTGCCGGTTCGATCGTCGGGCATGTCGTCGGCGCCATCAATGGCGCCTCGATCGCGCGCAAGACCAGCTTCCTGAAGGACAAGCTCGGCGAGCAGCTGTTCTCCAAAGATATCCGCATCATCGACGATCCCCTGCGCGTACGCGGCCTGCGCTCGCAGACCTTCGATGCCGAAGGCGTCAAGGTGAAGCGAACGGCGCTGATCGACGAGGGCGTGCTGACGACCTGGGTGCTGGACTCGGCGACCGCGCGCGAGCTCGGCCTGGTCACGACGGGGCATGCGCATCGCGGCGTGTCGTCTTCGCCGTCGCCCGGCACCTATAATCTGCATCTCGAGCCCGGTGCGGTGACGCCGAAGCAGCTGATCTCCGACATCAAGCAGGGCTTCTACGTCACCGACCTGATCGGTTCCGGGGTCAACGGCGTGACCGGCGATTACAGCCGCGGCGCGTCCGGCTTCTGGATCGAGAACGGCGAGATCACCTATCCGGTCAGCGAAGTGACCATCGCCGGCCATCTGCTGCCGATGTTCAAGTCGCTGGTCGCCGCCAACGATCTGGAATTCCGCTACGGCGTCAATTCACCGACGCTGCGCATCGAGGGCCTGACGCTTGGCGGACGCTGATACGGACGACTGGACCAAGGCGCGCGATGCCGCCTTGCTGACCCGCTCGGTGCAGGAGGCCGGCCGGCTCGCGCTGTCGCTGTTCCGCACCGAATTGAAGAACTGGACCAAGGGCGCGTCCTCGCCGGTCTCCGAGGCCGACATCGCGGTCAATGACCTGCTGGGGCAGCAGCTGCGTTCGGCAACGCCAGCCTATGGCTGGCTGTCGGAGGAAAGCGCCGACAACACGGCCCGGCTCGGCAAGCGCTTCACCTGGATCGTCGATCCGATCGACGGCACCCGGGCCTACCTCGCCGGCCGCGAGGACTGGTGCGTCAGTGTGGCGCTGGTCGAAAATGCAGCTCCGGTGCTCGCGGCGGTGTATGCGCCGGTGAGCGAGGAATTCTTCTTTGCCGCCCGCGGGCAGGGCGCGACGCTGAACGACAGCGGCGTCCATGCAACCGCAGGCACTGAATTCGATTTTCCCCGTATGGCCGGACCGAAGCCGCTGGTGCAGCGGCTCAGCCCGACGTCGGACGAGATCACGCTGTTTCCGCGGATCGGATCGCTGGCGCTCCGGCTGTGCCGTGTAGCACAAGGTCGACTTGACGCCGCCTTTGCGGGCGGGCAAAGCCGCGACTGGGATCTTGCCGCCGCGAATTTGATCGTGCAGGAGGCGGATGGTAAGATGACCGCGCTCTCGGGGGAAGCGATTGAGTACAATCGCCGGGAGGTGACGCATGGGGTGCTGGTGGCAGCAGGACGCGAACGTCATGCACGCATTGTCGAGCATTTTCGCAACCGTCCATTGCCGTGAGACCCCGCCGATCCGCGCCGTTCCTCCGATTGCGACGACCAGACGTTACGACCGACTTGTTACGACAGACCTGTGACGACCAGACTTGTGACGACCACGACTTTGCCGGGCATCTCGTTAGGAAAAACCATCATGTCAGACAATGCCCAGCCGCAGCTGCTCCACCTCGTCATCGGCGGCGAGTTGACCGATCTCGAGCACAACACCTTCAAGAACCTGGACGAAGTCGAGATCGTCGGCGTCTATCCGAACTATGCGACCGCGCATGCGGCCTGGAAGGCGAAGGCGCAGCAGACCGTGGACAACGCCCAGATGCGCTATTTCGTCGTTCACCTCCACCGGTTGCTCGATCCTGAGCAGGACGCAAAGCACTCCCATTGAAACGACTACTTCGCGATCTGCTGCGCAGCGGCTTCGTGCAGCGCGTGCTGGGTGTGCTTGCGGCCGAGTATCTGCGGCTGGTCTGGCACACCAACCGCTTCAGCTACCAGCCTCCTGACGTGTATGGGATCGTCGAGCCCTTGATGCCGGCGATCTTCGTGTTCTGGCACGGCCAGCACTTCATGACGCCGTTCATCAAGACCAAGGAGAGCTACCGCGCCAAGGTGCTGATCTCCCGCCACCGCGACGGCGAGTTCAACGCGCTGGCGGTGGAGCGGCTCGGGATCGGCACGATCAGAGGTTCCGGCGACCATTCCGGCGCGTTCCATCGCAAGGGCGGCGTCGGCGCTTTCCTGGAGATGGTTCGGACGCTGGAAGACGGCTGCAACATGGCGACCACGGCCGACGTGCCGAAGCGGGCGCGGGTGGCCGGTCTCGGCGCCATCATGCTGGCGCGGGAGAGCGGCCGGCCGATCATCCCCTTTGCGATGGTCACCAGCCGATTCATCCGGTTGAAAAACTGGGATTCGACCACCATCAATTTGCCATTCGGGCGCGGCGCAGTGGTAGGTATTGAGCCGGTCTATGTGCCGCCCGATGCCGATGCCGCGACGATGGAAAAGCTTCGGCAGCACGTGGAGAACCTTCTCAACGAAGCGACCCGACGCGCCTATGCAGCTGTCGGGCGGCCGGAGGCAACGCTTGGCTAGCTCGCTACCGATGACGTTGCGTGTGTACCGCAAGCTGTCGTCCGCGATGGTGCCGCTCGCGCCTGCCCTGATCAAGCGGCGGCTCAAGCTCGGCAAGGAAGATCCCGAACGCGTCGGCGAACGGCGCGGCATGAGCGCCGATGTCAGGCCGCAGGGGCCGCTGGTGTGGATCCACGGCGCCAGCGTCGGCGAGGTGCTGGCGGCGGCAGGGCTGATCGAGCGGTTGCGCGCGCTCAATTTGCGCATCCTGCTGACCTCGGGCACGGTGACCTCGGCCGCGATCGTGGCCAAGCGCTTTCCGCCCGATGTGATCCACCAATACGTGCCGTATGACTCGCCGCGCTATGTCACGCGCTTCCTCGATCACTGGCATCCGTCGCTGGCGCTGTTCATCGAGTCCGATCTGTGGCCGAACCTGATCCTGTCGTGCGCGGCGCGGCGGCTGCCGATGGTCTTGATCAACGGGCGGATGTCGCAGCGCTCGTTCCCGCGCTGGCGCCGGGTCTCCAACACCATCGGGGCGCTGCTCGGACGGTTCGACATCTGCCTCGCGCAGTCGAACACCGACGCCGAGCGTTTTGCCGCGCTCGGCAGCCCGAACGTCGTCGTCACCGGCAACCTCAAGCTCGACGTCGCGGCGCCGCCGGCCGATCCCGCCAAGCTGGAGCGGCTGATGTCGGTGACGCGCGGCCGCCCGATCGTGGTCGCCGCATCGACCCATCCCGGCGAGGAAGAAATCCTGATCGAGGCGCACAAATCGCTGGCCGGATTCTTCCCCGGGCTGCTGACGGTGATCGTGCCGCGGCATGCTGCGCGCGGCGAGGCGGTGGCGCGGCTGGTGACGGAGGCGGGCCTGCGCCCCGGCATGCGTTCGCATGAAGATCTGCCGGTTGCGACCACCGACATCTACGTCGCCGACACGATGGGCGAGCTCGGCCTGTTCTACCGGCTGGCGCCGATCGTGTTCATGGGCGGCTCGCTGGTCGCGCATGGCGGCCAGAATCCGATCGAGGCGATCAAGCTCGGCGCTGCGATCGTGCACGGTCCGCACGTCTTCAATTTCACCGACGTCTATGACGCGCTCGATCGTGCCGGCGGCGCGCGGCGCGCCGACGATCGCGACGCGCTGGTCAAGCAGCTTGGCCAGTTCCTCGCCGATCCCGCGGCCCGCGACGCGTCGCTCGTGGCCTCCGAGCGCGTCGTCGAACAACTCGGTGGTGCGCTGGAGCGCACGGTGACTGCTCTCGAGCCCTATCTGTTGCAGTTGCGGCTCGAGATGGGAGCCGCCAATGCATGAGCCGGCCTTTTGGCACCGGCCGTCGTCCTGGATATCGCAACTGTTGAGACCGCTTGCCGCGCTGTACGGCGCGGTGGCCGCGCGGCGCATGCAGCGCGCCGGCATCGACGCCGGCATCCCCGTATTTTGCGTCGGCAACTACCATGTCGGCGGCGCCGGCAAGACGCCGACGGTGCTGGCGCTGGCTAAATTGCTGCGCGAGCTCGACGAACGGCCGGTGGTGCTCAGCCGCGGTTATGGCGGCAGGCTTGCCGGCCCGATCAAGGTCGATTCCGACAGCCATACGGCGGTAGATGTCGGCGACGAGCCCCTGATGATGGCAAAGACCTTGCCGGTCGTGGTGTCGCGCGATCGCGCCGCCGGCTTGGCGCTGGCGCGGGCGCAGAACGCAACCGTGATCCTGATGGACGACGGCTTCCAGAACCCGTCGGTCGCGAAGGATTGCTGCCTGATCGTGATCGACGGCACGCGCGGCATCGGCAACGGCCGCGTCATTCCGGCCGGACCGTTGCGCGCGCCGCTGCCGCCGCAGCTGGAGCGGACCGACGCGCTGATCGTGGTCGGGGAGGGGCGTGCGGCGCAGGACATCGCGGCCGAGATCGCCTCCCGCGGCAAGCCCGTGCTGTCGGCGCATCTGACGCCGGACGCGGCTTCGCTGGCGGCGCTGAGCGGCACGCGTGCGCTCGCCTTTGCCGGCATCGGCGATCCCGCGCGCTTCTTCAATTCGCTGCGCTCAAGCGGCGTCGATGTCGTGCGCAGCAGGGCTTTCGCTGATCACCATGCCTTCACCAGGGACGAGATCGAGCAGCTCGCCGCAGACGGGCGAGACAATGGCCTGACGCTGGTGACGACGGAGAAGGATTTCGCGCGCTTGCGCGGCACCAACGCGGCGAAGACGATCGTGCCGTTCGCGGTGACGCTGCAATTCGCCGACGCCGGCGCGCTGCGGCGTCTGGTGACCGATCAGCTATTCAAGGCGCGGGACCGGAGGCTGCGCAAGTGAACCTGGCCTCGAGCTTAGGCCTGCGACTTGAGCACGCCGGGATGGTGGCGCTGCAGCACGGCGGTCGGGGTGGCATAGGCCTCCTGCAGGTCGACGCTCCAGTACTTCAGCTCGTCGAGCGGAATCCGGACATCGGTGATCGCACAACGGACGAAGGTGCCGGGCGAGATCACGCGGAAATCGCCGTCAAGATATTGCACCTGCGCTTCGCCATGGCCCGAGGGACCGAACTTGTTCAGCACGATTGAGCTCTCCGCCTTGCCTCTGACGAGGCCTCCTGGATATTCATGAAGCCGTCTATCACAGATAGGGGGTCATGTCCGCCCGTTAAACCACCGACTTGTGATGATTTGGCGGCGGAAGCGCATGGTAGCGTTGTACGTGTGGTTCGCCGCGTTTGCAGCGCCATGACGAGCCGGCCGGATCGGATGCGCCTCAAGCCAGTTTTCATGTGTCTCGCGATGCTTGCCGTGCCGGCCGCGGCCGCGGCGCCGCTCCCGGCCCCGCATCAGGTCGAAATTCCCGAAGGCAATGTCACGCTGCATGCGCAGCTCTACCGGCCCGATGGCGACGGACCGTTCCCGACGGTGATCGCGCTGCATGGCTGCGGCGGTCTCGGCGGCCACTCCGAGCCGGTCGCACCGCGCTATCGCGATTGGGCCGAACAGCTCCTGACAAGCGGCCATGCGGTGCTGCTGCCGGACAGCTACGGCTCGCGCGAGCTGGGTCCGCAGTGCCGCATCAGGGAGCATCAAGTTCAGACCCGCCGTGCGCGGGTCGCCGACATCAACGCGGCGCGGCAGTGGCTGGTGCAGCAGAAATGGGTAGCGAAGAGCCGCATCAGCCTGATCGGCTGGGGCAACGGCGCGGCCGCCTTGCTGTGGGCGGTGCGGCCGCAGCTGGCGTCGCGCAACGCCGAGCCGGATTTCCGCTCGGCGGTCGCGTTCTATCCGGATTGCCGCGCCTCGTTCGGCCTCGGCTGGAGCGCGCGGGTGCCGACGCTGGTGTTGATCGGCGCGCGCGACGATGTGACATCGTCATCGGCCTGCCACCAGATGGTCGAGGCCGCGCATGGCCGCAGCGCGCTGGCGCGGATCGTGGTCTATCCCGAGGCGTATCACGACTTCGACCGTGCCAACCTGCCGCTGCACGCGGTCGCCGCCTCCGATGCCGACATCGCCGAGCGCGGTCACGTCGGCACTGATGCGGACGCGCGCAAGGATGCGCAGAAGCAAGTCGCCGAGTGGCTGGCGCGCTAAAACAGGCTGCCCTGATCGACCGGCTTTGCGACCCGCTTCGGCGCAGCGGGTTTTGCCTCGCGCGGCTGCGGCTTGCCCTGGTTCTCGGGCGCCACCGTCGCCGGCGGCTGATCGGCATTCACGGTGGCGGCGACGCGGCCATCGGCGAACTCGATCGAAAGGCCGGCGTTCGGACCGACCGCCGCGGCGGAATGTAGTGCGTGGCCCTGATCGTCGCGCACCAGCGCAAAGCCGCGCGCCAGCACGCCGCGATAGGACAGCGCCGACAGCAGCTGGCCGCGATGAGCAACCCGCGCCTCCAGCCGCTGCATCGTCGTCAGCAGCGCGCGCCGGGCGCGTTCGGCGAGGCGATGGGTGCGCTCGAGATCGCGCGCGATCGCGTTGCGCTGGGCCTTGGCATTGGCGAGCTTCGAGGCCTTGAGCCGGATATCGAGCCCGCCAAAACGCTCGCGCCGGCGATGCAGCAGCGCGCGTGCCGACAGCGTGATGCGCTCGCCCGAGACGGTGAGCCGCTGCCGCGCATGCGCGACCTGGCCGCGCAGCACGCCGATGGTGAGCCGCGAGCTCGTCGCGGCAAAGCGGCGGAAATGCGCATGCGTATTGGCCTTCAGCCCGCGCGGCAGCCCGGCTCCGAGATGATCGAGCCGTTGCCTGGGGATCGCGAGCAGTTCATTCGCCGCCGGCAACGCACGCGCCGCGGCGCGCAGCTCGGTGCGGCGGGCCTCCTGGGCCCGTTGCCAGCACACCATGGTGCGGCGGGCGAGGCTTTCGACCTCGACGAACAGCTCGCTGCGCACCGGCACCGCCATTTCGGCGGCGGCGGTCGGCGTCGGCGCGCGCTTGTCGGCGACGAAGTCGATCAGCGTGATATCGGTCTCGTGACCCACCGCTGAGATCAGCGGGATGTGGCTCTCGGCCGCGGCGCGGACCACGATCTCCTCGTTGAACGACCAGAGGTCCTCCAGCGAGCCGCCGCCACGCGCGACGATCAACAGATCAGGGCGCGGAATCCTGCCGCCTTCCGGCAGCGCGTTGAAGCCGCGGATTGCGGCCGCGACCTGCTCGGCCGAGCCGTCGCCCTGCACCTTGACCGGCCAGACCAGCACGCGGCGCGGAAAGCGGTCCTCGAGACGATGCAGGATGTCGCGGATCACCGCGCCGGTCGGCGAGGTGACGACGCCGATCACCTCGGGCAGCCACGGCAGCAGCTGCTTGCGCGCCTCGTCGAACAGGCCCTCGGCCGCGAGCTTCTTCTTGCGCTCCTCCATCAGCGCCATCAGCGCGCCGACGCCGGCCGGCTCCAGCGAGTCGATGACGATCTGGTATTTCGAGGAGTTCGGATAGGTGGTCAGCTTGCCGGTGGCGACGACCTCGAGGCCTTCCTGCGGCTTGAAGCGCATCCGGGCGTGGGCGAACTTCCAGATCACGGCCTCGATCTTGGCGTTCTCGTCCTTCAGCGCGAAATAGCAATGGCCGGAGGAGTGCGGGCCGCGAAAGCCGGAAATCTCGCCGCGGACGCGGACATGGCCGAACCGGTCCTCCACCGTCCGCTTCAGCGCGGAGGAGAGTTCCGAGACGGTGAATTCAGGCGCGTTGACGAGATTAGGCGCGGCAGCAGTCATTTGCAGGTGATTCGGCTGTTTGTGAGCTTCAACGCAACGTAGGGACTTTTGCCCGCCATCGCCAATCCGAGGGCTTGTTTGTCCATATACTCTGTGATACAGAGTTCTCTGTATTGAACTGATCGCGATCCTCGTTTGGGGGCATACCGATGATCCCGCATGTGACGCTGGCAGGTTTCGTTCATTCCGCGGCAGGCGCGATCCACGCCGTTGCGGCAATCCTTTGCATCGGTGTCGGGCTGATCCAGTTCCTGCGCCCGAAGCGCGGTGCGGGCCACCGCGCACGCGGCTATCTCTACGTCTACGCCATGCTGGTCGCCGACGGGACAGCGATGCTGGTCTATCAGTTCAGCGGCCGCTTCAACCTGTTCCATGTTGGCGCGATCGTGAACTTCGCCTGCATCGTGGCGGCGATTATTCCGCTGCTGCGCAGCCCGCGGCCGACGAACTGGAAACTGAAGCACTACTACTTCATCTCCTGGTCCTATGTGTCGCTGATGTCGGGGGCGTCGACGGAAATCGTGGTGCGTCTGCTGCCGCCGATGACGCGTGGGCAGATCGGGCTGATGGCTTTCGTCCTGTCGATCGTGAGCATGACGATCGGCTATATCCTGACCGGCAAATATCGCCCGCCGGCGGAAGCGCCGCCGGTGTCCGCCCAGCTCGCCGAGCAGGGTGGGGCGCCGATATGATCGACAGCCAGCAGGCCAGCGCGGCGCTGGCCGACATCAACGACGTCGTCCAGCGCGTCCGTCAGTCGCGGATCTATCAGATCGCGAGCATCATCATCACGCTATGGGGCGTGCTGCTATTCGTGGCCTACATCGCCAACCATCTCTGGCCCCGGCAGGGTTACACGATCTGGACCGTCGCCAATCTCAGCGGCCTTGCGATCAGCACCGCGGTTGGCTTCGTCATCAACCTCCGTTCCGGCAATCGCACCTTTCCGATCCGTTCGACGATCAGCTTCCTGCTGATCGGTGTATTCGGCGTTTACTGTTCGGTCATGCTCGGCCATTTCGGCCCGCGCCAGATGATCGTGTTCTGGGTGCTCTACGGCACGCTGTTTTACGCCATCGCCGGCGTGTGGTTCGGTTACGCCTTCATCGTGATCGCCGCCTGCACCAGCGCGCTGACGCTGATCGGCTACTACTATATCGGGCCGGCGTTCCTGCTATGGATGGCTGTGGTGCATGGCGGCGGGCTGATGCTCGGCGGCCTCTGGATGCGCCGGATCTGACGCGATGGCCGAACTCGACGAGATCATCCACCAGCCGCTGCGGCTGCGGATCATGGCGGCGCTCAACGCCTTGCCGGTTTCGACCGGGCTCGAATTCGCCCGGCTGAAGAAGCTGACGGGCGCCACCGACGGCAATCTCGGCGCCCATATCGAGACGCTGGCCAGGGCCGGCTATGTCTCGGTCGACAAGGCCTTCGTCGGCAAGAAGCCGCAGACCACGGTGACCGCGACCGCGGCCGGCCGCGGCGCCTTCGCCCGCTATGTCGCGACGCTGCAGGAGATCATCGCCGGCAAGCAGCCGTGAGCCGGAATGACGGGGGAATCGGCCCCGTCGCCCCTTGCAGGCTGGCGGGGATTCGTGCGACCGACACGGGTCTTACACCCTGTTCTTGCACCCTTTCGAGCCCGTATCAGATGAACATCCTTTTGCTCGGTTCCGGCGGCCGCGAACATGCGCTGGCGTGGAAGATCGCAGCATCCCCGCTGGTGACGAAACTCTGGTGCGCGCCGGGCAATGCCGGGATCGCACGCGAGGCCGAATGCGTCGCGCTCGATGTCGCCGACCATGCCGCGGTGATCGAATTCTGCCGGCGCAACGCGGTCGATCTGGTGGTGGTCGGCCCCGAGACGCCGCTTGCCGCCGGCATAGTCGATGATCTCGCCGCCGTCGACATCAAGGCATTCGGGCCCAATACGCAGGCCGCGCAGCTTGAGGGCTCCAAGGGTTTCACAAAAGACCTCTGCAGCGAGTTCAACATTCCGACCGGCGCCTATCGCCGCTTCGACAATGCCAGGGACGCGGTGGCTTACGTCCGCGCGCAGGGCGCGCCGATCGTGGTCAAGGCAGACGGGCTTGCGGCCGGCAAGGGCGTCGTGGTGGCGCAGACGCTTCCCGAGGCGGAAGCCGCGATCGCAATGATGTTCGAGGGCGTGTTCGGCTCGGCCGGCGCCGAGGTGGTGATCGAGGAATTCTTGTCGGGGCGCGAGATCAGCTTCTTCGCGCTGTGCGACGGCGATACCGCGATTCCGCTGGCGACCGCGCAGGACCACAAGCGGGTGTTCGATCACGACAAGGGGCCGAACACCGGCGGCATGGGCGCCTATTCGCCGACGCCGTTCGTGACGCCTGAGGTGCACGACCAGATCATGGCGCGAATCATCCTGCCGACGGTTGCCGGGATGAAGAGCCGCGGTACGCCGTTCAGGGGCGTGCTCTACGCCGGCGTGATGCTGACCGCGCAGGGCCCAAAACTGTTCGAATACAATGTCCGCTTCGGCGATCCCGAGTGCCAGGTGCTGATGCTGCGGATGATGTCCGACATCGTGCCGGCGCTGCTCGCCGCCTGCGAGGGGCAGCTGAAACATTTCGATCTGCGCTGGTACGACGAACCGGCGCTAACGGTCGTGATGGCGGCGAAGGGCTATCCAGGCGACTACATCAAGGGCACGCGGATCGAAGGCCTTGATGACGCCGCAGCTGTCGAGGGCGTCGAGATCTTCCACGCCGGCACGGTGGCGAAGGATGGCGCCATTCTCGCCAACGGCGGGCGGGTGCTGAACGTCTGTGCGATGGGCAAGACCGTCACCGAGGCGCGCGACCGCGCCTATCAGGCGGTCGATCGCATCAAGTGGCCCGACGGCTTCTGCCGGCGCGATATTGGGTGGCAGGCGGTAGAGGCGGAGAGGGGCTAGCGCGCTCCACTCGCTTCGCCCGTCATGCGCGGGCTTGACCCGCGCATCCATCGCCTTCGCGAGAGTCTCTTCGTGAGATGGATTGCCGGGTCAAGCCCGGCAATGACGGAGTGTGCGGGACGCCGCCGCCGACTACAGCAAATCCCCGCCCGCCGCTGATGCGGTGGTGCCGTGCTCGCGGAACGCCTTGATGACGTTCTTGCCGATCTTCCACTTGTGCACCTCGTCGGGGCCGTCGACCAGCCGCTGCGAGCGCACCTGGGTGTACCATTTGGCGAGCGGCGTATCCTGGCTGAAGCCGAGCGCGCCGTGCAGCTGGATCGCGGTGTCGATCACCTTGTGCACCATGTGGGCGTGGAAGATCTTCGCGATCGAGTTCTCCTGGCGGATATCGAGGCCCTTCTCCGCCTTGTAGGCGATGTGCAGCAGCATCAGCCGGCCGATATAGAGCTCGCTCGCGCAGTCGGCGAGCATGAACTGCACCGCCTGGCGGTCGGCCAGCAACTGCCCGAAGGTCGAGCGCTTGGTGACATGGGCGGCCGCCATGTCGAGCGCGCGCTGCGCTTTCGCAACGTTGTGCATGCCGTGCCGCAGCCGGCCGTAGGCGAGGCGGTGCTGGCCCATGTTGAAGCCGTTGCCCTCGCCGCCGAGCAGATTGTCGGCCGGCACCTTCAGATCCTTGATCTCGATCTCGGAGTGGCCGCCATGGATCACGTCGTCGTGCGGACCCTCGATCGCCATGTTGGCGACGTTGCGCTTGATGCGGTATCCGGGATTCGGCAGCTCGACGATGAAGGTCGAATATTGCTTATGGCGCGGCGCGTTCGGATCGGTCTTGGCCATCACCAGCGCCATGTCGGCGACGCTTGCCGACGAGGAGAACCATTTCTCGCCGTTGAGGATGTAGTTCTCGTTGCCGTCCTTCACGGCCGTGGTCCGCATGCCGGTGGCGTCGGCGCCGGCGGCCTTCTCGGTCATAGAGAAGCAGATGCGCTTCTCGCCGTTCAACAGGGGTTTAAGGAATTTCTCCTTCTGGTACTCGGTGCCGTGCGCCAGGATCGTCATCATCGAGGCGTCGTCCGGCCCCTGCGTGTTCATCGAGAGCGCGCCGAGCATGCTCTCGCCGAGTTCCATCTGCACCAGCGCGTTCGCCAGCGGGCCGAGGCCCATACCGCCATACTCCTTCGGCACGAAGGGGCACCACAGGCCCTGCGCGCGGGCCTTTTTGCGCAGCGGTCCAAGCACCTCGGCAAGCGGCTTGGTGTCGAGTTCCTTTTCCGCCGGAATGCACTCGTCGTGCACGAATTTGCGGACCTTCTCGCGGATCGCCTTGGCTTCGGCGGGAATCTCGAAATCGATCGACATGGCACTTCCTCGTTTCATGTTGTTGTTGGCTTGGCTTGAGGATGGCATAAACCTCGCCGAAAGCAGCGGCAACGCCGAACAAAGTTTGAAGCAGCGCGGCCGCGACAGGGAAGGGAGCCACCGATGCCTGATCTCGCTGATCTTTTTCCCGGCTATGCCTCCGAATGGATCAACACCTCGCAGGGCCGCATCTTCGCCCGCGTCGGCGGCAAGGGCCCGCCGCTGCTGCTGCTGCACGGTTTCTCCTCGACCCATGTGATGTGGCACACGGTGGCGCCGAAACTCGACGACAAGTTCACGCTGATCATCGCCGACCTGCCGGGCTACGGCTGGTCTGACATGCCGGACAGCGACAAGGACCATACGCCCTACACCAAGCGGGCCTGGGCCAAGACCATGGTCGAGGTGATGGAGCGGCTCGGCCATGTGCATTTCGCGCTTGCCGGTCACGACCGCGGCGGCCGGGTGTCGTATCGGCTCGCGCTCGATCATCCCGGCCGGCTGTCGAAGCTCGCGGTGCTCGATATCGCGCCGACCTATGATTACTGGCAGAAGCTCAATCGCCTCTCGGCGCTGAAGATCTACCACTGGGCTTTTCTGGCGCAGCCCTATCCGCTGCCGGAGACGCTGATCTCGGGCCACGGCGAATTCTTCCTCAAGGAGAAGATGGCGAGCCAGACCAGGAACAAGACGCTCGATGCGATCGATCCGCGCGCGCTCGAGCATTACCTCGCGCCGTTCCGCGATCCCGCCCGCATCCATGCGATGTGCGAGGACTATCGTGCCGGTGCCTATGCCGACTACGAGATCGACAAGGCGGATGTCGACGCCGGCAAGAAGATCACGATCCCGATGCTGGCGCTGTGGGGCGATGCCGGCGTGGCCAGCGCGGCGACAACGCCGCTCGACACCTGGAAGAACTGGGCGACCAATGTCAGCGGCGCGCCGGTGGCGTCAGGGCATTTTCTGCCCGAGGAAGCTCCCGACGCAACGGCGAAGCTGCTGCGGGAGTTTTTCCTGGCGGGGTAGCGCTAACACTGACCCGTCATCCTCAGGATGACGGGGAGAGAGTTCGCGCCGGGCATCGGCCGCAGCGCATCGCTGCTATCGGCTAACGCAACTGGTCCGCCTGAGCTCCGCGTCGTACGACACGGAGGTATTTTTGCGAATCCGTCCCGGGAATGCTGCATTGAACAAGCCCGTCGTGAGCGAGGAGGCGCTGGGCGAACCGGTGCTGGTGCCGGAGCTGCCGCCCTCGCTGGCCGCGAAGGCGGCTGCCGCGGGACCGGCCTATGTCGTGCTCGCCGGCATCAGCTTCTCGCACTTCCTCAACGACACGATGCAGTCGCTGATCGCTTCGGTCTATCCGATCCTGAAGGACAATTACGCGCTCGACTTCGCGCAGATCGGCATGATCACGCTGGCGTTCCAGTTCACCGCCTCGCTGCTGCAGCCGCTGGTCGGGCATTTCACCGACAAGAAAGCGCAGCCGTTCTCGCTTGCGATCGGCATGGGCTTCACTTTCTTCGGGCTGTTGCTGCTCAGCGTCGCGCACAGCTACGGGATCATCCTGATCGCCGCCTCGCTGGTCGGCTTGGGCTCCGCGGTGTTTCATCCGGAATCGTCGCGCATCGCGCGGCTGGCGTCAGGCGGCCGTTACGGTTTCGCGCAATCGGTGTTTCAGCTCGGCGGCAGTTTCGGCACCTCGATGGGACCGGTGCTGGCCGCGTTGATCGTGGTGCCGTTCGGCCAGCCCTCGATCGCCTGGTTCTCCTCGATCGCGTTCCTCGCCATCGTGATCCTCTGGCGCATCGGCGCCTGGTACAAGCCGCAGATATCAGGCAAGAAGGCGGCCACCATCGAGCGGCATCCGGACCATCCGGACCAGCGCCGCGTGAAGATCGCGCTGATCGTGCTGGTCGCGCTGCTGTTCTCCAAGCAGCTCTATGTCTCGAGCCTGTCGAGCTACTACATCTTCTATCTGATCGACAGGTTCGGCGTTTCGACGCAGGCGGCGCAGCTCTATCTGTTCATTTTCCTTGCCGCCAACGCCGTGGGCGCGTTCATCGGCGGGCCGCTCGGCGACCGTTTCGGCCGAAAATACGTGATCTGGTTCTCGATCCTCGGCGCGCTGCCGTTCACGCTGGCGCTGCCCTATGCCGGCCTGTTCGCAAGCGCCGTGCTGACGGTCGTGGTCGGCGTGATCATCTCGTCGGCGACCTCGGCGATCATCGTGTTCGCGCAGGAATTGATGCCGCACCGCTTCGGCATGATCTCCGGTGTGTTCTTCGGCGTCGCGTTCGGCATCGGCGGTCTTGGCGCCGCGGTGCTCGGCAAGCTCGCCGACCACACCTCGATCGCGTTCGTCTATCAGCTGTGCGCATTCCTGCCGGCGATCGGCCTGCTCGCGGTGTTCCTGCCGAAGATGCCGAAGGCTGCTCGCTGAGCGCCTTCCGTGAAGCGCGCGCCCCGCGTTAAGCATTCGCTAACACACCGGGCTCGCGTCAACGCTTCATTAGCACTTGTGGCGGGATCGCCATCTTTCACTGCTGCATGCGCGTATTGATGGACCCATAAGCACCAGTCGCAGAAAAAGGTGAGAGAAAATCAACCTTAAAAATTAGGGTTAAGTGCCGCTTAAACATTTGCTGGCATCGTCCGCCGTGAGTTTCAGACGTGGGGCTTTCGTGTCGCCTCACTTGGCCCAAAAGGACGAAGCCAATGCGTAGCGTAAAGACCCTGATTGCCGCAGGTGCGGCATCCCTGCTGTCTTCGGTGGCGTTCGCTGCCGACATGCCGATCATGCCGCCGCCCCCGATGGCGTATGCGCCCCCGCCGGTCCAGGATTTCGGCGGCTGGTATCTGCGCGGCGACATCGGCATGACCAACACCAAGGCCAGGCTGCACGTTAACGCGTACGACACGCTGCCGGCCGGCACCGCTTTCAATCAGTACGGCACCGGCTTCGACAGCGGCATGCTGTTCGGCATCGGCGTCGGCTATCAGTTCAACAGCTGGTTCCGCGCCGACATCACTGGTGAGTACCGCTCGAAGGTCAGCTTCAACGGCACCGACTTCTTCACGTTCCCCGGGCCGAGCTCGCTGGGCGACACCTATCATGGCGGCATGCAGAGCTGGGTCGGCCTCGTGAACGTCTACGCCGATCTCGGCACCTGGGGTTGCCTGACCCCGTTCATCGGTGCCGGTGTCGGTGCCGCGACGATCAAGACCTCGGCCTTCTCGGACATCGCCACGTTCCCGAGCGGGTCCGGCCTGACCAGTTCCTTCATCGCAGACGGCGCCACCAAGACCAACTTCGCCTGGGCCGTGCATGCCGGTGTCGCCTACAGGGTCACCAACAACTTCACGGTCGAACTGGCCTATCGCTACCTCGACATGGGCACCGCCGGGCAGGGCCAGGGTCACTTCTTCGACGGCACGCCGGCCGGTCCCTCGAGCTTCCAGTACCGCGACATCACCTCGCAGGACGTGAAGCTCGGTGTGCGCTTCGCCTTGCCCTGCTGCGACGTGCTGCCGCCGCCGCCGCCCCCCCCGCTGATCCGCAAGGGTTAATTTCGAGCCTTCACGGTTAACGATTGCAACGGCGCGGGACCATCCCGCGCCGTTTTTCTTTGCCGCGCGACGTCACGAGCTTCTGCAACTTGGGTGGTCGAAAGCGTGCGACGACAACGATTGGTTAAGGTTAACAGGCGATGATCAGCGCGCATTCGATGAGTGGGATGGAGCGTTGCGATGCGTAGGTTCTTGCTGACGGCGATGATGATGGGCGCGGTGACGGCTGCGCACGCGGCCGATCTGCCGGACTTCCCGGCCCTGCGCGGCGGCTTCAGCGACGCACCCAGCGCACCCGTCAACTGGCGCGGCTTCTATATCGGCGGGCAGGGCGGCTACGGTTCGTCCGATGAGAATTTCAGCGGCACGAATGCCAACATGCTCGCGGCCCTGCTCGATCACAACGTGATCCAGCAGATGGACGTCTCGAACTGGAATCTCGGGCTCGGCAAGGCGTCTCAGCGCTCGTCAGCCTATGGTGCGTTCGCCGGCTACAACTGGCAATACGACGACGTCGTCGTCGGCATCGATGCGAGCTACATGCACGGCAAGTTTGGCGGCTCGTCCACCGCGAGCAAGGAATTGGTCAGCGGCACCGCGCTGACCGACACCCTGTTCCACGATGTACGCGTCGATTCGTCAGCGGCGATCTCGATCTCCGACATGGCGACGATCCGCGGCCGCGCCGGCTACGCCTGGGGTTGCTTCCTGCCGTATATCTTCGGCGGCGTTGCGTTCGGCAATGCCGACATCTCGCGCTCGGTCACGGTTCACGACGCCGTCAGTGCCACCATCTCGGGGCCGTTCACGCCGCTCGCGACATTGAACGCGAACGACGTCCAGCATAATCACCTGGTGTACGGCTACACCGGCGGTCTCGGCTTCGACGTCAATATCACCGGCGGGCTGTTCATGCGCGCGGAGTGGGAATACGTTCGCTTCACGTCGACCGTCGACACCACCATCAATACAGTGCGTGCGGGTCTCGGTTACAAGTTCTGAGGCCAAGCCGCGCGGCTTGACAGTGCATGGTGTGACTGGTCGGATATCGCTCCGCAAGCGGAGCGACCTCACATGAAAATCCTCGGCGATTCCAATTCAGGCAATTGCCTGAAGGTGAAATGGGTGTGCGACAAACTGGCGCTGCCCTACACATGGGTCGAGATCGACACCATGAAGGGCGGCAGCCGGACGGCGGAATTCCTCAAGCTGAACGGTTGGGGGCAGGTGCCGACGGTAGAGCTGGATGACGGCCGCACGCTCGCGCAATCCAACGCCATCATCCGCTATCTCGCGCGCGGCAGCGATCTGATCCCCGGCGATCCCTATCGCGCGGCGCAGATGGATGCCTGGATGTTCTGGGAGCAGAACAGCCACGAGCCCTATGTCGCCGTCTGCCGGTTTCAGACCGTGTATCTCGGCAAGGCCGTTTCCGAGATCGATCCGAACCTGTTGAAGCGCGGCTATGTGGCGCTCGATCATCTGGAGCGGCATCTTGCGGGGACGCAATTTTTGGTCGGTGATGCGTTCTCGCTCGCCGACGTCTCACTGCTTGCCTATACGCGGGTCGCGGAGGATGGCGGCCTCGCGCTCGAGCGCTATCCCGTCATCCGCCGCTGGATCGCCGATGCCGAGCGCGTGCTCGGCCTGCCGCCGGCCCGCTGACCTCTGGTGAAGATCCATATGACCGAAGCCTCATCCATCACAATCCGCCGCGCCCGCCGCGAGGATGTCGCGGTCATCGTCGGCATGCTGGCGGATGATCCGCTCGGCCGTGCGCGCGAGCGGATCGAGGATCCGCTGCCACAAAGCTACTACGACGCCTTCGCGCGGGTTGAGCGCGATCCGAACCTTGAGCTCGTCGTCGCCGTCGACGGGGAGGGCACCGTGGTCGGCTGCCTGCAACTCGCGGTGCTGCCGGGCATCAGCTCGCAGGGCGGCTCACGCGGGCTGCTCGAGGACGTCCGCGTCGCAACCCATTGCCGCAGCCGCGGCATCGGCGAGCAGCTGGTGCAGTGGGCGGTCGCGGAAGCGCGGGCGCGAGGCTGTATGCTCGTCGAGCTCTTGACGCATCACACGCGCGTCGATGCGCAGCGCTTCTATGAGCGACTCGGATTCGCGCGCAGCCATGTCGGCATGACGTTGCGCTTCTGAGACGTTGCACTTCTGAAATTCGTGCGCGAAGTTGTGCCATGCATATGGCAATGCCTGCGGTAGCTGTTGCTCCGCTATCCGGTTAACAGCCAATAAACTAAGCCGGCCTCAGTGAATTTACGGGTCGGAACGAGTCCGGTATGTCCGACGTCTCCCACGGGGGCGCGGGCAACTGGGGATTTCGATGTCGGATTATTCGATCGTACGGGTCGGCAACGAGTATATCGTGCAGGCCGGCGAAAAGAGCATTTTGAGAATATCGAGCCGGCGCAGGGCAGTTAAGATCATGACTCTCGCGGCAGATTTGCTCGATCAGGAGACGGTGCAGCAGGTCGAGGACTCCCCATCAATCAGCCGTGATCCCCCCATCGTTCCGGACCCTTCTGAACTTCCTTGACGTTTGGGCGCCCGTCCACTATCTCCGGCGGCGGGAAACCTCTCCCCACCGAGAGGCAGCTATCTGGAAGGGTAGATTATGACTGCAGCGAAGCCCGCTTCGCGGCCTGATGTGCCGCATTTCTCCTCCGGCCCCTGTGCCAAGCGCCCCGGCTGGAACCCCAACAATCTCAAGGACGCCGCCCTCGGCCGCTCGCATCGTGCGAAGGTCGGCAAGGCCAAGCTCAAGCTCGCGATCGAACTGACGCGTGAAGTGCTTGAAGTGCCTGCCGATTACAAGATCGGCATCGTACCGGCGTCGGACACCGGCGCGGTCGAGATGGCGCTGTGGTCGCTGCTCGGTGCGCGGCCCGTCACCACGCTCGCCTGGGAATCCTTCGGCGAGGGCTGGGTCAGCGATATCGTCAAGGAATTGAAGCTGAAGGACGTCACCAAGCTGAACGCGGCTTACGGTGAAATCCCCGATCTCGCCAAGGTCGATCCCGCGTCGGACGTCGTCTTCACCTGGAACGGCACCACCTCCGGTGTGCGCGTTCCGAACGCCGACTGGATCAGCGCGACCCGTGAAGGCCTGACGATTTGCGACGCGACTTCGGCCGCCTTCGCGCAGCCGCTCGATTTCGCCAAGCTCGATGTCGTCACCTTCTCCTGGCAGAAGGCGCTGGGCGGTGAAGCTGCGCACGGCATGCTGATCCTGTCGCCCCGCGCGGTGGAGCGGCTCGAGACCTACAAGCCGGCCTGGCCGCTGCCGAAGATCTTCCGCCTCACCAAGGGCGGTAAGCTCAACCAGGGCATCTTCGAGGGCGAGACCATCAACACGCCGTCGATGCTCTGCGTCGAGGACTATCTCGATGCGCTGAACTGGGCGAAGTCGATCGGCGGCCTGAAGGCGTTGATCGCCCGCGCCGACGCCAACACCAAGGCGCTCGCCGACTGGAAGGCGAAGACGCCCTGGATCGACTTCCTGGCCAAGGATCCCGCGATCCGCTCCAACACGTCGGTGTGCCTGAAGTTCACCGATCCCGCGATCACCTCGCTTCCCGCTGACGCACAGGCCGACTTCTGCAAGAAGCTGGTCGCGTTGGTGGAGAAGGAGAACGCCGGCTTCGACTTCGCGTATTACCGCGATGCGCCGGCGGGCCTGCGGATTTGGTGCGGCGCCACCGTCGAGGCAAAGGACGTCGAGCTGCTGACGCAGTGGATCGACTGGGCCTTCGCCGAAACCAAGGCGGCATTGCCCAAGGCGGCCTGAAGATGTTCGCCAATCCGCTGACCGAAAGGCTCGCGGATTTCATCTGCGGCATCGGGATCGACGTGCGTCCGGCGCACTTGCCGGACGCGACGTTCCTGCCCGGACTTCGCATCAGTGACGGCGTCATCTTTGTCGATGAGGAGAAGCTCGCGCATCCCGGCGATCTCCTGCACGAGGCCGGTCATCTCGCGGTGACCGATCCGTCGATGCGGAACACACCGGAGCTGGCAACGCCGTCCGACGGCGACGAGATCGCGGCCATTGCCTGGTCCTACGCAGCGGCGAAGCACCTCGATATCGATCCGGCGATTGTTTTCCACGAGCACGGCTATCGAGGCAGCTCGAAAGCCCTGGTCGCGGACTTCGACGCCGAACGCACCTTCGGTCAGCCGCTGTTGCAGTACTACGGCATGACCTTCGAAAAGCGGCAGGCCGCCGAGAACGGCGTCCCGCCATTTCCGTTCATGGTGCGCTGGCTGCGCTGACCGCCCGCGCATTCGTTGCAAACACCCATTCAAGGGCCGCTGCTCGCGGCTTAACCGGACTGATCACAAGGATTGCAATCATGGCACCCAAGGTTCTGATTTCCGACGCGCTGTCTCCTGCCGCCGTGCAGATCTTCAAGGATCGCGGCGTCGAGGTCGACTTCCAGCCCAACCTCGGCAAGGACAAGGAAAAGCTCGCCGAGATCATCGGCAATTACGACGGTCTGGCGATCCGCTCGGCCACCAAGGCGACCGCCAAGATCATCGAGAAGGCGACCAGGCTGAAGGTGATCGGCCGCGCCGGCATCGGCGTCGACAATGTCGAGATTCCGGCCGCGACCGCCAAGGGCATCATCGTGATGAACACGCCGTTCGGCAATTCGATCACGACCGCCGAGCATGCCATCACCTTGATGCTGGCGCTGGCGCGCGAGATTCCGCAGGCCGACGCCTCGACCCAGGCCGGCAAGTGGGAGAAGAACCGCTTCATGGGCGTCGAGATCACCGCCAAGACGCTGGGCGTGATCGGCTGCGGCAATATCGGCACGATCGTCGCCGACCGCGCGCTCGGCCTGCGCATGAAGGTGATCGCGTTCGATCCGTTCCTGTCGCCGGAGCGCGCCAAGGACATCGGCGTCGAGAAGGTCGAGCTCGACGACCTGTTGAAGCGCGCCGATTTCATCACGCTGCACACGCCGCTGACCGAGAAGACCCGCAACGTCATCGACGCGGCCGCGATCGCCAAGATGAAGAAGGGCGTGCGCATCATCAACTGCGCCCGCGGCGGCCTCGTCGACGAGCAGGCGCTGGTCGACGCGCTGAACTCCAAGCATGTCGCGGGCGCCGCCTTCGACGTGTTCGTCGAGGAGCCGGCGACCTCGAACGTGCTGTTCGGGCATCCCAACGTGATCTGCACCCCGCATCTCGGCGCGTCCACCACCGAGGCGCAGGAGAACGTCGCGTTGCAGGTCGCCGAGCAGATGTCGGACTATCTGCTGTCGGGCGCGATCTCGAACGCGGTCAACTTCCCCTCGATCACCGCGGAAGAGGCGCCGAAGCTGAAGCCGTTCATCGAGCTCGCCGAGAAGCTCGGCTCGTTCGCCGGCCAGCTCACCGAGAGCGGCATCCTCAAGACCCAGATCACCTATGAGGGCCACGTCGCCGAGATGAAGATCAAGGCGATCACCTCGGCGGTGCTGTCCGGCCTGCTGCGCCCGATGCTGGGCGAGGTCAACGTGGTCTCGGCGCCTGTTGTCGCCAAGGAGCGCGGCATGGTGGTGGACGAGGTCGTCCGCGCCGCGCAGAGCGACTATGAAAGCCTGATCACGGTCACCGTCACCACCGAGCGCCAGGAGCGTTCGGTGTCCGGCACGGTGTACGCCGACGGCAAGCCGCGCCTGGTCGACATCAAGGGCATCCGCGTCGACGCCGAATTCGGCAAGTCGATGATCTACGTGACCAACGAGGACAAGCCGGGCTTCATCGGCGCGTTCGCGAGCCTGCTCGGCGATGCCAAGATCAACATCGCGACCTTCCATCTCGGCCGCGTCAAGCAGGGCGGCGACGCCATTGCGCTGGTCGAGGTCGACGGCGCGGTGCCGGCCGAACTGCTTGCCAAGGTGCAGGCGCTGCCGCAGGTGAAGCAGGCCAAGGCGCTGACGTTTTAACCCGGTTCGGGCGACGCCGGGCCACAGGTCCGGCGTCGGCGGATCGTCTGCACGGACGTTTGCTGGTCCCGAGATGGTTTCGCCCTTCGATCGGGTTGCGTGAGCAAGCCCGCCGGTATCGATTTCAGCGGCGAGGCTACGCGCGCTCCATCAGATCACCCAAAGTACTTTCGGACGATGTCCTTGTTCACCTTGCAGATATAGGTGTATTTCGGATTGACCACCTGCGTGCATCGCGCCTCCGCGATTTGACCGAGCAGCATGTAGCTTTCGGCTGCGGGTATCTTCCATTCGTCTTCAAGCCAGTAAACCATTTCTTCGAATGCAAGCCGCATGGCGTCTTCGAGCGGACGCGCACAGCCGAGCGTGCAGATGTGGGTTGGCGTTTCGATCCGGGGATGGTTCAGGCGCGCTGGAGCTTTTTCGAGCGACACTTTGACGGTGAGGGTGGCTGCGATCTCGATGGCGCCCATGCCGTTGCATTCCCCGTCCCCCTGGATTGCGTGGCAGTCGCCGAGGAACAGATGTGCACCGTCGGCATGGACCCGGAGCATGACGGTGTTGCCGGTGGTAATTTCCTGAACATCGAGGTTTCCACCGTGCGTGCCGTTGTCCACGGTGAGAACCGCTCCATAAAGCGGTGCGACTCCGATCACGCCTATCATCGGTTTGACCGGAAGTCTTAGATGCTCGTTCCAGTGCACAAGGCCATTCTTGACCTCGACAACACGCGTCTGAATGCCGAACTCCCTGCGGCGCACCCAGTCCGGGAACATACCGATGCCGGGCCACAGCGCGGTAAATCCAAGCCCCCCAACCTCCATGTTGACGATCTCGACCTTCAGCATGTCGCCGGCCTTGGCGCCGCGAACCTCGATGGGTCCCGTCGCCCCGTTGACGAACGGCATGGTGATGTCGGCTTCGGTCAGTTGCTGCCCGAGATGACGGATCGTTCCATCGTTGGCATTGATCGCGCATTCGACGACGAACGTTTCGCCGGGAGAGACGCTGGCAATGAAACGGTCCAGGCCCGACAGGGCATACTTGATATTGCCTTCTTTCGCGACGCGCTGCGACATCTCCACGTTCCTTTTCTTGCTGTTGCCGAAATAGGGGAATCTATTGAACCTTGCGCCAGGGCATGAGCAGCCGTTCAAGGCGGCCCACCACGAACGTCAGCAGCAATGCCAGGCCGATCGTTGCAATCAGCGCTGCAAACACCTTGGGAATGATGTAGAGCGAGCCGGCCTTGAAGATTGCGTGTCCCAGACCTTCTGACGACGACATGAATTCGCCGACGATCGCACCGATCAGCGCAAATCCGACGGTGAGCTTCAATCCTGCAAAAATATCGGTGAGCGATGCGGGCACCACCAATTTTCGGAATATCTGGAACTTCGAGGCTCCCAGTGTTCGCATCAGGTTGACCTGGTCGGCGTCAACGCCCGTCGCGCCCTTGTAGGACGTCACGAGCGCCACGATCACGACCGACAACGTCGACATCGCGACTTTCGAGATCAGTCCTGTGCCGAACCAGATGATGATGATCGGCGCGAGCGCGATGATGGGAATCGATCCCAAGGCGATGATGAAAGGTTCGACCACGCGCGATACGAAACGCGAGTACCAGAGCAGAAGCCCGATCAGCGTTCCGAAGAAATTACCGATCACGAAGCCGAGCAGGGTTTCGAAGCCGGTGACATAGATATCGCGCCACAGCGAGCCATCGCGCGCCGACTGGCCCAGAAAGCCGAAGATCGCCGAGGGCGACCCGAACATGAAGGCTGCCTGCTTGTCCTGCCCTGTCGCGCGCTCCCACAACGCAAGCAGCGCAGCCAAAAGCGCGACCTGAGTGAGCAGGACGAGTCCGGCTACCCGCCAACGCTTCCAGCGGTGCGCCGGCGGAGCCGGTGATCTTTGCACAACGTTCCCAAAATCGTCCTGTGCATTCGCGGTCATTGGAGTACGACGTCGAGATCGGCCCATATCTGCCGAACGTAGGCGCTGAATTGCCGGCTTTCGCGAGCGGCGATCATGTCAGTTCGTTCACCGTCCAGATCTATGTCGTACGTCGCCTTGACGGTTGTCGGCCTCTTCGACAGCACGATGACCCTGTCCGCTAGAGAGACGGCCTCCTCGATATCGTGGGTAATCAGCAACAAGGAGCGCCCGCGCTCGCGAACCAGCTTTGCCGTGTCACTTTCGATCAGCAGCTTGTTCTGAAAGTCCAACGCGGCAAACGGCTCGTCGAGAAGCAGCACCTCCGGATCATTGACCAATGTGCGGGCGAGTGCCACTCGTTGGCGCATGCCGCCTGACAATGTCGACGGATAGTGATCGGAGAAGCCGTGCAATCCGAGTTGATCCAGCATCGCGCGGCTGCGGTCATGCGCTTCGCTCGCCGCAAGGCCGCGGATTTCCAGTCCCAGCTTGACGTTGCTCAATGCAGTGCGCCAGGGAAACAGCAGATCCTTCTGCAGCATGTAGCCTACGTTCTGCGGCTGGCCGACGATCTCGTGCCCGTACCAGCGGATACGCCCGGAGTCAGCCGGTATCAGTCCGCACAGCGTATTGAGCAGTGTCGTCTTTCCGCATCCCGATGGACCAACGATGCTGACAATCTCGCCCTTCTTCAGCGTCAAGCTAAGATTGCCGATCACCGGGACAAATCGCCCCGCAACATCGTAGCCTTTGGCGACGCCTTCCACGGTCAACGGCACCAGGGACGCCGCGGATGTTCCGGTGCCGCCGTGGCCGGTGGTGATCGCAACTGTCATTTCAGACTGGCGACGGCCTTGTCGGCAAAGGAATTGTCGATGATCTGGTCGAACGGGATCGTGCCCTTGGCGTTGCCGAGGTAGACCTGCATCTCCATCAGATTCTTCCATTGATCTGGCTTGGTCACCACGGACTGTGCCGGGATCAGATACTGCAATTCGGCATCGATCGCCTTGTCGACAACCTCGCCCGGCAGATCCGGAAATTCCTTGCGCGCGACTTCCTTTGCGAAGGCGGGGTCTGCGTAGGTCTTGCGCGAGGCTTCCTCGAACGATGTCACCAGGGCTTGAACCATCGCGGGATCTTTCTGGATCGTCGATGGAAGGACCATGATTCCCGTATTGCAGAACGGGCCGATGTAGGTGGAGAAGTCGAACACCACCTTGGCTCCCTGGGCCTCGGCCGCGGCCACGCTGGGCTGATAGGCGATGGCAATGTCCGCCTGACCGGCCAGCATCGCAGCAATTTCGGTTCCAGGATTCACCGGCACGATGGTGGCATCCACGCCGACCTTGAGGCCGGCTTTTTCAAGCAGGCGCTTCGCCACGCTGTAATTCGTATTCGGTTCCGGCGAGGTTACGATCTTCAGGCCCTTGAACTCTTTCGGGTCGGTGATGGGCTTTAACGTCTTTGAGACGCCGAAATAGTGTGCGCGCTGGACGACCGTGCCGACGACGACGCCCGGACCACCGTTCTCCCGCGAGATCTGCGCCATGGTCGCATCGCCGATGGCAAAGTCAGCCGATCCGCCAAGCACTGCAGCGAACGTTTGCGTGTCGCCTCCAGCGGCGCTGACCTTCATGTCGAGACCGTTCTTTTCGAAGATCTTTGCATGCATGCCGACGTAGAGATTGATGTAACCGAGGTTGTGGACTGCTTCGCTGAAACGAACTTCTTTCAAGCCGGCCGCCGCGGCCGTCCTGATCGCGATCGGTCCGCCGAGCGCGAAACCACAAGCAAGACCAGCGGAAGCGGTCAGGATGTTGCGGCGGCTGACGCCGGTCTTGACGTCGGTAAAATCGCGGACAAGGCCAGTCATGATCTCAACTCCCTGCAGGACCGTTTGCGTTCGCGGCGAGGGTAATCGGTCGTTCGGATTTGCGACAAGAAGAAAGTACAGACAGCTGCTGCCGGGTTTTGTGCAAGATTTGGATTTGCGTCAGCGGCGTGCCAGTTCTTGCCGGGAGTGTGCCCCCGGATCGAAAAATTGCGCTCGATGCAGGGGCAGCTTGATCAAATCCCCGCCACGGTGCAGCGCATTATGTCACTTTTGCCAGAATGGCAGCCTGAATTGTTCTCGTCGAGATCAGCGATTGACACGGATTGATGCGAAGCGGCCCGTCACAGCGCCTCCGCACTTTTCCGCGGCGATGCTGATCGCACGACGGCCCCGGCCGTCGACGTCCTTCGGCGCGTTCGTTTGCGGCGTGCTGCCGCTTGCGATTTCGCCGGCCGGCGTCGCCTTGAGGCAGGCAGATAGATTGTCGATGACGTTTCGCAGCCTGACATTCTCGACGGCAAGTCCGCGCATGTCGAGCACGGCTGGGTGGTCTAGACCGCCATACCTCCGCCTCCATCGGTAGAATGTTCGAAGCGAGATGCCGGATGTCGTGCAAATCTCGGCCACCGAGACGCCGGTATTCGCCTCGTATAGGAGATGCCGGATCTCATTTTCCGTGAATTGAGACCGCCTCATCAGAGTCTCCATTTGTCGCGCGGCCGCACGGAAAGGTGGCGCATGGCGTCCGCGCAAGGGTTACCAGGGCCACCCTACCATGGACCAGGAATGCTCAAAGGGCCCAAGCCTGCGGCTGTTTTTGACACCAAGTCTTGCCTAGGATGGTGGCCGACATTTCCCGAGGGCAACTGCTTTGGAGGAGCGATGCCGCGCCGCCATGAAATTCCCGCCACTCCTGAGAGCATGGTATGGGGGTACCTAGACAGTGCCAGTCCACCGGTTCTTACCGTGGAGTCCGGTGACTCGGTCACGCTGCATAGTTTCCCGGCGGGTGGGAAAGAAACCTTGCCGGACGATTTCAGTCGGGTCCCTGCCGATTATCTCCATGCGCTGAATACGCTGCCGCCGGGACCCGGACCGCATTTCATCACCGGGCCGGTCTACGTGAAGGGTGCCCAGGTCGGCGACACGCTTCAGGTCGACATTCTCGACGTGAAGGTCAGACAGGACTGGGGATTTGTTTCGATCCTGCCTTTGCTCGGCACGCTGCCGGACGAATTCACCGACTACGAAACCATTCATCCGACCATCGACCGCGATGGGAATTTTTGTACGATGCCCTGGGGCAGCAGGATCGAGCTCAGTCCGTTTTTCGGAATCTTGGCAACCGCGCCACCGCCGGCGTGGGGCCGGTGCGGATCGCCGGTCCCGCGCGCGTTCGGTGGCAACATGGACAACAAGGAGCTTCGCGCGGGCACCACGCTGTATCTGCCCGTATTCAATGAGGGCGCTCTGTTTTTCGCCGGCGATGGGCACGCCGTTCAGGGTGATGGCGAAGTCTGCATCACGGCCCTGGAGACCGGAGTCACAGGCACGGTCCGCCTGACCGTGCGGAAGGACATGCGGGTCAAATGGCCGTTTGCAGAAAATGCAACCCACCTCATCTCGATCGGACTGGACGAAGACCTGGACGACGCCGCCAAACAAGCCGTCCGCGAGATGGTCAACCACATCTGCGCGCGCACGAATCTCACGCGCAACGAGGCGTATATGCTGTGCTCTCTCGCAGGCAATCTGCGCGTAACGCAATTGGTCGACGGCAATAAGGGAATTCACATGATGCTCGCGAAATCGGCCCTGTGAGGAGCACCTTGGAATTCCAGGCACGTTTGTAGGCTTCATCCGCGCCGCCACGTGATCCTGCTTCGTCGGTTGCGTCGGGCCGCTTCCGTTCCGCAGAGCGGTATTTTGATGGCGCTTATTTCTGTTGCCTTGACGCGCCATGTGTACGAAGACAGCATCCAAGCTGAAATCATCCACTCAGAGGGAGAAAACAATGCGTGAAGCCGTAATCGTTTCCTACGCGCGCACCGGCCTGGCGAAGTCCGGCCGTGGCGGATTCAACATCACCCCGCCGATGTCGCTGGCTGGGCACGCCATCAAGCACGCGGTCGAGCGCGCCGGCGTCGACAAGGATTATGTCGAGGATTGCTATCTCGGCAATTGCGCGCATGGCGCGCCGAACATCGGCCGTCAAGCGGCGCTGCTCGCCGGCCTGCCGAAGACCACCGCGGGTGTCTCGGTGAACCGCTTCTGCTCGTCGGGCCTGCAGACCATCGCGATGGCCGCCAACGCGATCCGCTCCGACGGCTCCGATTGCATCGTCGCCGGCGGCGTCGAGAGCATCTCGATTCCCGGCGGCGGCTCGCCGAAGGAATCGATCGATCCGGACCTGCTCAAGACCGCGCCTGACATCTTCATGGCGATGATCGACACCGCCGACATCGTCGCCGAGCGCTACAAGCTCAGCCGCGAATACCAGGACGAGTATTCGCTGGAGTCGCAGCGCCGCATGGCGGCCGCGCAGCAGGCCAACAAGTTCAAGGACGAAATCGTCCCGATGAAGACGAAGATGAAGGTGGTCGACAAGGCGACCAAGGCCGAGTCGATCGTCGATTACGTCGTCGATCGCGACGAGTGCAACCGCCCCGAGACCACGCTGGAAGGTCTTGCCAAGCTCGAGCCGGTCAAGGGCCCGGGCAAGTTCGTCACCGCCGGCAATGCCAGCCAGCTGTCCGACGGCGCCGCTGCCGTGGTGCTGATGGAAGCCAAGGACGCCGAGAAGCGCGGCCTCAACCCGCTGGGCCGCTTCGTCGCCTGGGCCTCGGCCGGCTGCGAGCCCGACGAGATGGGCATCGGTCCGGTCTTCGCCGTGCCGAAGCTCTTGAAGCGCCACGGCCTGAAGATCGACGACATCGATCTCTGGGAGCTCAACGAGGCCTTCGCCAGCCAGTGCCTCTATTCGCGCGACCAGCTCGGCATCGATCCCGAGAAGTACAACGTCAATGGCGGCTCGATCGCGATCGGCCATCCCTTCGGCATGACGGGTGCCCGGCTCACCGGCCACCTGCTGCAGGAAGGCCGCCGCCGCAAGGCCAAGTGGGGCGTTGTGACCATGTGCATCGGCGGTGGTCAGGGCGGCGCCGGCTTGTTCGAGATCTACAGCTAAGCGCGATCGATCCGGATCGTCCGAGAACGAGCGGCCCGGCGGCAACGCCGGGCCGCTTTTCGTTTGAAGGGCTACGGCGGCGGCAAATCAGCCGCGCGTTCGCCAAATTCGAGCGCGGCCACCAGTTCGAGCGCCTGCCTGAGATCGGCGGCCTGCTTCGCGCCAAAGGCGGTCTCGAAACGGTCCTGTGCCTCACGCCAGGCGGCCTGCGACTCGTCAAGCCTGGCTTCGCCGCGCTTGGTCAGCCGCACCAGTCGGCTGCGGCGGTCGTTGTTGTCGACCGTGATGGTCAGGAGGCCGTCGCGCTCGAGCGGCTTGAGGTTGTGGTTGAGCGCGGTGCGGTCGAGCACCAGCGCTGCTGCGAGTTCCCCCATCGTCGGGGATCCCGACCGTCTGACATAGACCAGAATCGCCCGTTGCGTGCCGCGCAGTCCTGACGTCGCGAGGATCGAATCGTAGAGCTGCGACACGCGCCGCGTCGCCTTGCGCAACGCCGTGAGATTGCACCGGCTGGTATCGATTTTCGCCATGCTGCCTCCAGACTGGACTTGACATATACATGCATATGCACCTATTTGCAATAGATGCATATGCACGTATATGGAGGGTATGATGGCGGAGGTAGAGGCAGAGACCATCGACCTGGTGGTCGGGACTGACGCGCGGCAGCGCGCGGCGACGGCATCCCCGCGCCAGGTGCTCGCGATCGTATCGGTCGGGATCTGCCTCGCCAATCTCGACCTGTTCATCGTCAATGTCGGGCTGCCGAACATCGCGCAGGAATTCCGCGGCGCCTCGCTCGAGGATCTGTCCTGGATCCTCAACGGCTATGCGATCGCCTATGCGGCGTTGCTGGTGTTCTTCGGCCGGCTGGCGGAGCGGCACAGCCGCAATTTGAGCTTCCTGCTCGGGGTTGCGCTGTTCACCGCAGCGTCGGCGGCGTGCGCGCTTGCGCCCAACGTCGAATTGCTGGTCGCCGCCCGCATCGCGCAGGCCGCCGGGGCGGCGTTGATGACCCCGACCTCGATCGGCCTGCTGCTGGCGTCGTTTCCGCCCGAGCAGCGCCCTGGCGCGGTGCGCACCTGGACCGCGATCGGCGGCCTTGCCGCCGCGCTCGGGCCGCTGGCGGGCGGTGTGCTTGTGACCTTCGACTGGCGCTGGATCTTCATCGTCAACGTCCCGATCGGCGTGGTCGCGCTCATCATCGGCTGGCTGAGATTGCCCGAGGTGCCCGGCCACGACGTGCCGCGTCCCAGTTTCCGGGCGGCGCTGCTGGTGACCTCTGGCATCGGTGCGCTGACATTTGCGATCGTGAAGGCCAATGACTGGGGATGGAGTTCGCGCGGCGTCATGCTCGGCTTTGCCATCGCAGCAATCTCGCTTGCCGCCTTCGCGTGGCACTGTCTCAGATCCAAGAATCCCTTCGTCGATCCTGCGTTGTTCGCGGTCAGGCCGTTCACCGGCGCCACGCTGGTGATGGCGCCTTACTCCGCGGCGTTTGGCGCGATGCTGCTGTCGGTGGCGCTGTGGGACCAGACCGTATGGGGCTGGTCGGCATTGCAGACCGGACTTGCGATCGCGCCGGGTCCGTTGCTTGTCCCGTTCACCTCACTGTTGTTTGCCGGCCGCCTGATCGCGCGATTTGGCGCGGCAGCGGTCGTGTCCGCCGGAATCCTGTCCTTTGCGGGCGCCCTCGCGATCTGGGCGACCTGCATGGGTCCCGAGGCCAACGTGCTTGCCGCTGTGGTCGGTATGATGTTCACCGGCATCGGCGTCGGGCTGACCTTTCCGACCCTGATGGGCGTCGGCGCCGGTTCCCTGCCGCCGTCGTCGTTCGCCACCGGCTCCGCCGTCATCAACATGATCCGGCAGGCGGCGCTGGCGATCGGCGTCGCGATCTTTGTCGCGATCCTGGCCACGCCGGTTTCGATGGCCGGGCGGATCGCGGCGTTTCAGCGTGGCTGGTGGATCATGATCGCCATCACCATGGCCGCTTTCGTGCCGACTTACCTGTTCATCCGGCGCAAAACGAATCGCTAACGGCGGAAAGCCGCCGCCGCGCCATACCGCAGCCGCGACGGCGCCATTGTGGCGCCGCACCGAAACCTCAATCGAACCAGTCCCTTCCTCGCTGCGTCTCACCACGAGAAACGGCGCGCCTGCGAGCCCGGCGTGCCGTTCGGCTCGTGCGATGCGACGTTTTCCCGGAGGGATGTCATGCGAAAGATTGCGAATTGTCTTGTGACCACCAGCCTGGTGCTGGCGGGCGCGCTGGTTGCCCGGCCGCTGCATGCTTCCAATCTCGATGCGGCCTCGCAGGTCGATGCCGTCACCGTCTATCCCGATGGCGCGAGCGTTACCCGCGTCATCACGCTGGACCTACCCGCAGGTGACAACACGCTCATCGCCAACGACTTCCCGATGGGGCTCGATCCGTCCTCGCTGCGGGTCGAGGGCGAGGCGGGCGGAAGGCTGACGATCGGGGCGATCGACGCCCGGCCGCCGCGCCCGCTGCCGCCGGCCAACCTGCCCGAGATCGACAAGCGGATCGAGGCGCTCAGGGATCAGCGCGAGGATCTGCAGGGCATCATCGCCGCCGCGGAGGCGCGGCGCAAATTCGCCGAGCACTTCGCCGAAGCCGCACCGGTCGGCATCGGCGAGAAGGGCGAGGCGCGCCCGATGAGCGAGTGGCGCACCGCATTCTCGACGGTGGGGGATGAAGTCGCAACCGCCGACACCGCGATCCGCGACGCTACGCGCAAGCAGCGCGATATCGACCGCGAGATCGCGCGTCTCGAAGCCGATCGCGCCGCCAAGCCGCCGAGCAAGCTCGAGGTGCGAATCGAGCTTGCCTCCGCCGCCGCCACCCGCGCGACGCTGCGGGTGACCTATGCGGTGCGCAACGCGCGCTGGACGCCGCTCTACGACGCCCGTCTCGACACCGGCGCCAAGGACCGCAAGCCCGCGATCGAGCTGGTGCGCCGCGCCGAGATCACCCAGTCGACTGGCGAAGACTGGTCGAACGTGGCGCTCGCGGTCTCCACCGTGCGCGTCGCTCGCGGCGGCAATGCGCCCGACCTCAATTCGCTGATCGTGCAATATCCGCAGCCGCCGCGGCCGCTGGCGAAGCTTTCGGGAGAGGGCAGCATGCGGTCGCGCGAGGCCTTGGCCCCCGCACCTGCGGCCGACGCGGTCCAGCAATTCCGCTTTGGTGGAGGGCGCGCCGATGAGATGGAAGCCGTCGCGGAGACCGGCGCCTTCCAGGCCACCTTCAAGATTCCCGGCCGCGTCAGCGTCGTCGCCAATGAGGGCGCCAAGAGCCTGCGCATCTCCACGGCGACGATCACCCCCGATCTCGCGGTGCGCGCCGTCCCGGTGATCGATCCGACCGCGTTCCTGGAAGCGAGCTTCGTGCAGGCCGACGAGGCGCCGTTGCTGCCCGGACAGGTCGCGATCTACCGCGACGGCATCTTTGTCGGCCGCAGCCGGATGGCCACCGCCGCCAAGGACGAGACCGTGCGGCTCGGTTTCGGCGCCGACGACAAGGTCAAGATCGAGCGCACGGTGGTGAAGCGCAATGAAGGCTCCGCCGGCCTGATCGTGACGACGTCGAAGACCGACGAGCGCGCGTTCAAGACCACGGTGCGCAACGGCCACGACTTCCCGATCAAGGTCGCGATCCAGGATCAGCTCCCGGTCAGCGAGAACGACGACATCGTGGTCGAGATGCTGCCGTCGTCGACGCCTGCGACCACCACCAATCTGCGCGACAGGCGCGGGGTGCTGGAATGGGCGTTCGAGGCCAAGCCGGGTGATGTCAAAGACATCAATTTCGCCTGGCGGATGCGCTGGCCGAAGGACAAGGGCGTCGTGATGGTGCCGGCGGGCTAGAGGTGTCATGCCCCGCCTTGAGCGGGGCATCCAGTACGCCGCGGCCTGTCCGTTGAATTCGACCGCCTCTGGAATACTGGATCGCCCGGTCTAGCCGGGCGACGACATTGTTGTTTGTGCCGCGGGCAACCGACTCACTTCGCCTTCAGGAAGTCGCCGACTTCGAGCAGCACGAACTCGTCGTCATCGGCCTTGTTCGGGTCGCGGCTCGAGGAGAACGGCAGATAGTTGTCGTTGCCGACGATGATGTGGCTCTCGTCGACCCGGTCGACATTCTCGATGGTGAAGAACGGGAAGGTGTAGACGCCGTCGTTGAGCGGCTTCTTCGCCTTCTTGTTGGGATCGCGGATCTTCAGGAGGTCGATATAGGCGATCTTGCGCGCGGGCTTGCCGACATTGGCGTCGGACAGTTCGATCTTGTAGACGCGCTTGAACTTGGCAAGATCCGGGAAGCAGTTCTCGCCGCGGGCGCCTTGCGGGCAGGCCTTGTCGGCGGTGCCTTCGCCATTGTCGCGCTCGATCACGAGACCCTGGGTCGGGTCGATCATGTTGAAGTCGCCGATCGCATTGCCGTTCTGCTCGAACACATATTGCCAGTAACGTCCGGTGAACTTCTCCGCGGCGACGTCGAATTCCAGGATGCGCGAGGCTTCCTTGCCGTCGACCTTCTCCCAGTCCTTCTTGTCGGCATCCCATAGCGGTCCCTCGAGCAGGCCGTAGAGGAACTTGCCGTCCTTGGACGAGGCAAAGCCCTCATAGCCCTTGGAGCGGCGCAGGTTGACGTTGGTGTAGCTCGCACCGGGCGCGCCCGGCGACTGCACCGCCCAATGGTCAGGCGAACGCACCGGCTTGCCGTCGGCGACGGTCTCGAACACGGCAAGGATCTTGCCGGTCTTGTCGGCCTTCAGGATATAGGGTCCGAATTCGTCGCCGATCCAGAACGTGTCGTTGACGATCTGGAAGCCTTCGGTATCGAAATCTGCGCCGGTCAGATAACGCTTGGCGGTGTCCTCATGCACGATGCGGAACGGCACCTTCTTGTCGGGATCGTGCAGGAACACGGTCTCCTGGCGCTCCATCTTGCCGCTGGCCCAGTCGATCTTGTGCCGGTTCAGGTACAGCATCGAGTCCGCCGAGTTGTAGCGCGAGCCCATGCCGTTGTCGGTGATCACCCAGAACGAGCCGTCCGCCATCACCTTGATGCCGGAATGGCCCTGCAGCGGCTGGCCCTTGAACGGCAGCGACACGCCGGTCGGCCGCTCATAGGACTTGCCCATCACGGTGCCTATCGCGTCGACCCGCTTGCCGGTGGTGTACTTGCCCGAGGTCTTCAGATCATCAGGGGCATCGGCGGGCGCGTCGATGAAGCTCTCCGCCGGCATCACGGCGTGTCCCGCCAGCGTCGCCGGGAATTCGCCCTCGCTCTGCGCGAACGCGGATGTGGCGAGCAGGACGGTGGCGACAGAGCAAAGCAATGACAGGCGCATGGTTGGTCTCCCAAGGAAAGATACGAAGGAACAAACGATGCGGTGTTCTCGGAGGCGCCTGTTACAGGCGCCTGACAGTTTTGTGAATCGCCGGCGTTGCCCCGGGGATAAGCCTTGCGGCGTTACGTCGCCTTGCCCGCCGGCCGCATCGTCTGCGGCAGCAGGAACGGCACGCCGTTTGCGGTGTAGTCGATCGCAACGTCGATCTCGAAGATCTTGCGCAGCGTCTCGGCCTGCATCGCGGCGGCGCGGTCGCCATCGACGGCAAGCCGGCCGCGGTGCAGCAGCAGGATGCGGTCGGCAAACCGCATCGCGAGGTTGAGGTCGTGCAGGATCGCGATCACGGCGGTGCCGCGCCCGGCCCGCCGCCGCGCGGTCTCGACGAGATCAATCTGGTGCCGCAGATCGAGGCTCGATGTCGGCTCGTCCAGCAGCAACAATCCGGGGCCGTGCAGCGCCTCGCCGCAGGCGAGCTGCACCAGCACGCGGGCGAAATGCGCGCGCTGCTGCTCGCCGCCGGACAGCGTCGGCAATTGCCTGCAACGGAAATGCGCCAGCCCGACCTGGTCCAGCGCCGCCTCGACGAGGTTACGCGCCGCCGTGCGCGGGCTTTCGCCGGCGCCCATGCTGACGATTTCCTCGACGGTGAACGGGAAGGTGACGTTGACATGCTGCGACAGCATCGCGCGGTGCTGCGCCAGCTCGCGCGGCCCGTAGCCGTGCAGGTCACGCTGCTTGAGCCTGATCGAACCGCGGGACGGACGGAGGTCGCCGGAGAGCATCCGCAAGAGCGTTGATTTGCCGGCGCCGTTGGGACCGACGATCGCGACCATTTCGCCGGCGCCGATCCGCAGGGAGACTGCATCGACCAAGGTCGTGCCACCGACCGTCATCGACACCGATTGTGCTTCGAGCAGCGCGCTCATAGCGACACCAGCCCACGCTGGCGCAGCAGCATGGCGAGGAAGAACGGCGCGCCGATCGCCGCGGTCAGGATGCCGATCGGCATTTCGGCAGGTGCCACGATGGTGCGCGCCACCGTATCGGCACCGACCAGGAGGATGGCGCCAAGCAGTGCGGAGGCCGGCAGCAGCAGCCGGTGCGCGGGCCCGATCACGAGCCGCAGCAGGTGCGGCACCACAATGCCGACAAAGCCGACCACGCCGCAGACCGAGACCGCAACGCCGGTCATCGCCGACACCAGCACGATCGAGATCCGCTTCAACCGTTCGACATCGACGCCGCTGTGGAACGCCTGGGCCTCGCCGAGCACCAGCACGTCGAGCCCACGCGCGATCGCGAGGCAGGCGATCAGCGCAATAGCCAGCACCGGCGCCAGTGCCGTGAGCTTGGTCCAGGTCGCGCCGCTCAGCGAACCCAGCAGCCAGAAGGTGATGTCGCGAAGCTGGCGGTCGTCGGCGACGAACACCAACAGGCCGATGCCGGCATTGGCGATCGCGGCAATTGCAAGCCCGGCCAGCAGGAAGATCGCAATCGAGGTCCGGCCGCCGCGGCTGGCGATGGCATAGAGCACGATGGTCGTGAGCAGCGAACCGGCAAAGGCCGCGATCGGCAGCAACTGATGCTGCAGGAAGCGCAGGCTCTCGCCGAGATGGCTGTCGGTGAACACGATCGCCACCGCTGCGGCAAACGCGCCGCCGGAGGAGACGCCGACCAGCGCGGGGTCGGCGAGGGGATTGCGGAACAGGCCCTGCATGACCGTGCCGGAGACGGCAAGGAGTCCGCCGACCATCGCGGCAGCCGCAATTCGTGGAATCCGGATCGACCACACCACAAGCTGGTCGCGCGCGAGCAGCGGATTGGCGGTGCCGTCGGTCCACAGGCCGAGCGCGGCCGGAAGCCGCGACAGCGGAATGCCGGCGGCGCCGACCGTCAGCGCAACCAGCGCAGTCGCTGTGAGCGCCGCAAGCAGGCAGAGCAAAGTGAGTGTCGCCGCCGGCCGCTGCGACATGCCGGCGCGCCGTTGCTTGGTGCGCGCGCGGCGCTCGGCCAGCACGCTCATTGCCGGCAGTTCGCGGTCAGCGCTGCCGGCTTGAAGTTGTCGGCCTCCGGCGCCAGCGCCGGATAGAGCTTGACCGAGAGGTCGCGTGCCGCGGCCGCGGTGCGCGGTCCGAAGCCGAGCAGATAGAGCCCCTCCATCGAGATGAAGGCCTTGTTGGCCGCGACCGGCGTCACCGCGAAGCCCGGATGCGCGAACACCGCGTCAGCGGTCAGCGAGTCCTTGCCGCGATCGATCGACAGCACGACATCCGGTTTCGCCGCCACGATGGCCTCGTCATTGACCGGCTTGTAGCCGTCGTAGCCGTCGATTGCGTTGACACCGCCGGCGAGCTGGATGATCTCGTCCGCGGCGGTCTTGTGACCCGCGGCCATCGCCCGGCCGTTCAAGAGCGACATCACGAACATCACCCGCACTGGTTTTGTTACCCTGGCGCGCAGCGTGCGCAACTGGGCGAGATCGGTTTCCACGGCCGCAGCCAGGCAGGCGGCGCGCGGATAGGCGCCCATGGCGTGGCCGACCAGCCTGATCTTTTCGATCAGCCCGGCCTCCGAGAAGGTCTCGGGCACCAGCACCAGCGGCACCTTGGCCGCCTCCAGCACGTCCATGGTCTCCTTCGGCCCGGAGCCCTGCACCGCCAGCACCAGCGACGGGTGCAGGCCGAGCACGCCCTCGGGCGAGAGCTGGCGCATGTAACCGACGTCGGGTTTCTCGCGCAGCGCCGCCGGCGGATAGAGGCTGGTGGCATCGACGCCGGCGATGCGGTCCGCGAAGCCGAGCGCATAGAGGATCTCGGTGATCGCACCGCCGATCGAGACGATCCGTGTGGGATCGTCGATCACGACGTCGCGGTCGCGTGCGTCATGCACGGTGATGCCCTCGGCAATGGCCGCGCCTGATGGCAGCCAACAGGAGAGTGCGAGCAGAGCGAGCGTGCGACAAATTGTCATCGGGGTGGTCACTTGGTGAGGATCAGCTTGTTCTGCGAGGTCAGCCGCAACCGGTAATGCTCCTCGCCATGCACGATGATGATCTCGCGCTCCGCCGAGAACAGCTCGCGGCTGTCGAGACGATTTCCGCGCATGATGAGCGTTTTCGCCGCGTCAGACGCTGATGCGGCCTGCTTTCCGGCCGTGCCGATGCTGTCTCCGGAAGATGCCGACATTCTCTTGGTGCTGCGCCTGCGAAATTTCAAATGCTGCTTGCTTGTATAAGCGGGCCGAGGCGCATTCCAACGGCCGCACTTTACAATCGATGTAAACAGTGCCGCCGCATTCTTGACCGTTTTGTTGCCGGCTCGTAACCAATCATCACGCGATGCGAGCGGGTGGCTTGCATCGCAACGTAGCCAGCAAGCCGCTCGCCAGAGCGCACGCCAGCCAAACCAGAAAAGCGATGATCGGGCTGGGGCTAGAATGGCTGACGGGGCTAGGGTTTCGCGCGCCCTGATTTTGGGCGCGTCGGTGTTTTCATTTGCGGCTGCATTGCCGGAGAACGGTCTCGCGCAAACCGCCGATGCTTCGGCTGCGCGTCCCGCAACCGAGCGGCCGAAGCAGGCCAAGCGGAAGCCGAAGCCCCAGGTTGCGCAGCAGCCCGCAACGTCGCCGGCAATGAATGCGCGCGCGCAGATCGGCGCAGTGCCGGTGCAGTCGCTCGACACCATCACGGCGGTGGCATCAAAGACCGAGGAGCGCGCGATCGATGCGCTGGCGCCGGTCAGCTCCGTCACGCTGGAGAAGATCCAGGGCCTGCAGCCGAACCGACTGTCGGACATTTTCTACGCCGTGCCTGGCGTCTCGGTCCAGGAACGCGGCGACGATCCGGCGACCGTGATCAACATCCGCGGCCTGCAGGATTTTGGCCGTGTCGCGGTCGTGGTCGATGGCGCGCGGCAGAACTATCAGCGCACCGGCCACAACGCCAACGGCTCGTTCTTCCTCGATCCTGAACTGATCGGCGGCGTCGACGTGGTGCGCGGCCCGACCGCAAATATCTACGGCTCCGGTGCGATCGGCGGCGTGGTCTCGTTCCGCACCAAGGATATCGACGATGTGGTGCGCCCCGGCGAGCGCTGGGGCGTCGATATGTCGGGCTCCTACGGCTCCAACAAGGACCGCGGCATGGGCTCGGTGTTCGGCGGCGTCCGTGTCGACCCGAACGTCGACGTGTTCGGCGGCGCCGTCTATCGCACGCAGAGCAATTACAAGGACGGCGCGGGCACCGAGATCGGCAATACCGGCAACGATATCGCGGCCGGCCTGATGAAGGTGACATTCCGCCCGGCCGAAGGCCACGAGTTCAAGATCGGCGGCGTCTTCCAGGACTACCAGTACAATATCGGCCAGCAGAACCGGGGCGCGACCACGACCGCGGCGCCGCTGGCGGCGATTGCGGGCTCCTCGGTCTATGCATCCGACGCCAAGAACTACACGGGCACGCTGAGCTGGAGATACTCCAAGCCCGACGACATGCTGTTCGACTGGAACATCTCGGTCTACGGCAACCGCACCGACAACGACCAGGTCAAGACCTACAACAATCGCATCACCACCGGCGGCGGCGTCTGCACGCTCGCCAATCCCGGCAACAACATCTCCGGCTGCGTCGGCGACAAGCGCGGTTATTCGCTCGACACCGTCGGCATCGACGTCAACAACACGTCGCGATTCAATTTCGGCGACTGGCGCAACGCCGTGACCTACGGTTTCGACGCCTTCCGCGACGATGTCGAGACCTTCGATTCCCGCGGCAACTCCAACATCACGACGCCGGGTGGCCAGCGCACGGTGTCCGGCGGCTTCGTGCAGCTGAAGCAGAACTACTCGACCTGGATCGAGCTCGTCAGCGCCGTCCGCTACGACCACTATGAGCTCAACTCGATCAACACCACGACCAGCGGCGATCGGCTGTCGCCCAAGATCACGGTCGGCGTCACGCCGGTCGCCGGCTTCACACCCTATGTAAGCTATGCCGAGGGCTATCGCGCGCCGTCGATCACCGAGACGCTGATCGCGGGCGGCCACGCCACCGGCGGCGGACCGGCGCTGTTCAATTGCCCTGATGGTACCAGCGGCCTGTTCTGCTTCCTGCCCAACCCGGCGCTGCGGCCCGAGGTCGGCAAGAACAAGGAAGTCGGCATCAACCTGAAATATGACGGCATCTTCTCGGCCAAGGACTCGTTCCGCGGCAAAATCAACGTGTTTCGCAACGATGTCGACGGCTATATCGATCTCGTCGCCTCGGCACCCACCCTGACGCCGTTCGGTCCGTTCAGCCAGTTCTACCAGTACCAGAACATCGCGCACGCTCGCATCGAAGGCTTCGAGCTCGAGACGATGTATGATGCGGGCGACTGGTTCCTTGGCGTCGCCGGCCACCTGATGCGCGGCCGGAACACCCAGACCAATGTCGGGCTCGCCACCATCACGCCGCGCAAGGTGACGACGACGGGCGGCGTGCGCCTGCTCGACCGATCGCTGATCATTGCCGCGCAATGGTCGTCGTTCGGCGCCAACAACGATTTGCCGGCGGGCTATCTGCCCTCGACTGGCTATGAGCTGGTCAATCTCTATGTGACCTGGAACGCCACCAAGGACATCACCTTCACGGCGTCGGTCGACAATCTCTTGAACCAGTATTACCGGCCCTATGCGATCCCGGGTTCCTCGACCGACGGCACGACGCAGAACGACGTGCTGTTCTCGAGCCCCGGTCCGGGCACCGTCTACAAGGCCGGGCTCAGGATTCACCTAGGTGGAGCGTAACGCGAGACGGCGATCATTCCATCCAGGTTGCTCCGGCCGCGCTGGTGCCCCCAGCGCGGCCTTGGCGCATTCCTTGGCGCATTCATGATATCAACGAGATCGACCGGCAGGATCCCGTGCATCCGCCGCCAAACAGGAGAAGGCTTTCATGTTCATCGCAATGAACCGGTTTCAGGTGATCAAGGGCAAGGAGCAGGCGTTCGAGACGGTCTGGAAGACCCGCGAATCCTATCTCGGCGATCTGCCCGGTTTCATCGAGTTTCATCTGGTGAAGGGCCCCGAGGCCGAGGACCCCACGCTCTATGCGACCCACACGGTGTGGGCCAGCAAGGCGGCGTTCGAGGACTGGACCAAATCGGATGCGTTCCGCCGCGCCCATTCCCGCGCCGGCAACGAGACCGGCGGCAGCCTCTATCTCGGCCATCCCAAATTCGAAGGCTTTGAGGTGCTGATCACCGAGCGCGCGAAGAGCCCGGCGTAACGGAGGCGATCGTGCAGAACGCGGAGCTAGCCGGATTGAAGGCCTACATGGCCGACAATCCCGGCGCTGTCATCGAGGACGTCGCGCGCGAGCGCAAGGTGACGCCGCGTGCGGTGCTCGAGGCGCTGCCCGACAGCATGCTGCGGATCGGCGCCGGCGAATTCGCCGCCGCGATGCAGGACATCGCGGAGTGGGGCGAGGTGACGCTGATCGTGCACACCGATGACGCGATCTTCGAGTTCACGGGCGCCATTCCGAACGGCGAGGTCGGCCGCGGCTATTTCAACCTGATGCAGCCGAAGGGCCTGCACGGCCATCTCCGGCATGAGCGCTGCGCGGCGATCGCGTTCGTCGAGCGGCCCTTCATGGGCAAGGTGTCGGCCTTCATCGCCTTCATAAATCTCGACGGCGGCATCATGTTCAAGGTGTTCGTCGGCCGCGACGAGACGCGCGCGCTGCGCGGCGATCAGCTGGAGCGCTTCCACGCGCTGGCGGACCGCCTCGCGCCGAAAGCAGGTGAGACCAACGTAGGACGGGAGGCGACCATGTCGCATCGCTGGCTTGGGCGGAGCATCTGGATGGTGGCTTCCAGCGCACTCGGCATGCTGCCGGGCGCGAGCCTTGCCGCATCCGACGCCGCGCTGTTGCCGCGCAACCTCTCGCCCTGGGGCATGTTCGAGAGTGCCGACATCGTCGTGAAGGCGGTCATGATCGGGCTCGCCTTTGCCTCGCTCGTCACCTGGACGGTCTGGCTCGCCAAGACCGTCGAGATACGCCGCAAGACCGCGCTCGCGAAGCAGCGGATCGGTCTGCTCGAGCGCGACACTCAGCTTGCCGAGGTCGAGCAGGCGAGCCGCGACGGCAGCGATGCCGTGGCGCAGATCGTGCAGTCGGCGTCGCGCGAGGCCGCGCTCTCCGGCGGCATGTTCGACGACGGTTTCAAGGAACGCATCGCGCTGCGGCTGGAGCGGGTCGAAGCGGCGATGTCGCGGCAAATCGCGCGTGGCACCGGCGTACTCGCCACCATCGGCGCCACCGCGCCGTTCGTCGGCCTGTTCGGCACGGTGTGGGGCATCATGAATTCGTTCATCGGCATCTCCGAGGCGCACACCACCAATCTCGCGGTGGTCGCGCCCGGCATTGCCGAGGCGCTGCTCGCGACCGCGCTCGGCCTGGTCGCGGCGATCCCGGCGGTCGTGATCTACAATCATCTGACCCGTTCGATCGCGGCCTACCGCGCGCTGCTCGGCGACGCCTCCGTCATGGTGATGCTGCTGGTCAGCCGCGAGGGCGATCGCAGCCTGTTCCGGCTGGCGCGCGCTGCGGAGTAGCAGATGGGCGTCAAGCTCGGCACCAGTGGCGCGTTCGGCCGACGTCGCGGCGACGACGACCTTGTCGAGGCGCATGAGATCAACGTGACGCCGTTCATCGACGTGATGCTGGTGCTGCTGATCATCTTCATGGTGGCGGCGCCGCTCGCGACCGTCGATCTCGGTGTCGATCTGCCGGCCTCGACCGCCGAGCCGCAGCCGCGGCCGGACAAGCCGGTGTTCGTCACGGTGAAGCCCGATCTGTCGGTCGCCGTCGGCGAGGATGTGATCGGGCGCGATGTGCTGACTGCGACGCTCGATGGCGCCACGCGGGGCAAGAAGGACGAGCGCATCTTCCTGCGCGCCGACAAGGCGGTCAGCTATGGCGATCTGATGGAGGTGATAAACCTGCTGCGCAACGCCGGCTATCTCAAGATCGCGCTGGTCGGCCTCGACGGGCGCAGCTGACGTCCATGAATGCGTATGCGCTTCATGATGCGGGTGACGAGGTCCGGCTGCGGCGCTGGGGTCTGTCAGCGGCTGCGATCCTGGCCGCCCATGCGGCGCTGCTTGCGCTCGGCATGAGTTGGGTCTCGGCACCGCCGCCGGGCGTTGCCGTACCCGCGGTGCTGGTTGACCTGACGCCGATCACGTCTGCGCCAGAAGTCTCCGAGACCGAGCTGCCGCCGGGCCCGGTGATGCAAGAGGCGGATGCCTCACCGCCGGAGCCTGCCGCCGCGCAGGCCGTGCAGCAGGAGATCGCACCGACACCGCTGCAGGAGAAGCCCGAGGTCGCCGCCCCGCCGGAGCAGAAGCAGCAGGTGACGCCGCCCAAGCCCGAGCCCGCGAAAGCGGTTCCCGAACACAAGCCCGAGCCGGTCAAGCCGAAGGTGGTTCGCCGCGAGGCCAAGAAGCCGTCCGAGGCGACGCCGGCGCCGCGCACCAGCGCGCCGAGCCGGGCCGAGCGCCAGGCACCAACCGCGTCCGCGATCAGCGCCGGCGCGGCGGCATCGGCGATCGCGGCGTACAACGCGCGGGTCCGCGCGCATTTGCTGCGCTTCCACTCCTATCCGGCCGGTGGCAATGGCCAGCGCGGCGTGGTCCGGCTGGTGTTCACGCTCGGCCGTGGCGGGCAGGTGTTGTCGAGCCATCTCGGCGGCTCCTCCGGCAATCCGACCTTCGATGCGCGGGCGCTGGCGATGATCCGCCAGGCCCAGCCGTTTCCGGCGTTTCCGTCCGAGGTCACGCAGGGCTCGATGGGCTTTAGCGTGCCGGTCGCGTTTGTGCCGCGGTAGCACAGATATCGTTGATCGGAGCCGCATCCTCTTATTCCCGTCATCCTGAGGAGCGCGCTCTTGCGCGCGTCTCGAAGGATCGACGGCCACTAGCCGGGCCGCGCATCCTTCGAGACGCCGCTTCGCGGCTCCTCCAGCGACAAAGGCGAAGCCTGCGCGCGGGGATGACGGAGATAGAGTGAGCTGGCTTCGACGCGGACGAAGCTCCGCTACTCCTTCACCGCCCCCGTCAGCGACGACACGTAGTAGTCGACGAACAGCGAGTAGAACAGCGCGACCGGCAGCGAGCCGAGCAGGGAGCCCGCCATCAGAGCGCCCCATTGGTAGACGTCGCCGGTGACGAGCTCGGTCAGGATCGCGACCGGCACCGTCTTGTTGGCGCCGCTCTGGATGAAGGCGAGCGCGTAGATGAACTCGTTCCACGACAGCGTGAAGGAGAAGATGCCGGCCGAGATCAGGCCGGGCACTGCGAGCGGCAGCGTGATCCGCCACAGGATCTGCAGCCGCGTCGCGCCGTCGACCAGCGCGCATTCCTCGAGCTCATAGGGGATCGACTTGAAGTAACCGATCAGGAGCCAGGTGCAGAACGGCACCAGGAAGGTCGGATAGACCAGGATCAGCGCCAACGGCGAGTCGAACAGGCCGAACTGCACGATCACGGTGGCGAGCGGAATGAACAGGATCGATGGCGGCACCAGATAGGCGAGGTAGATGCCGAGGCCGACATAGGGGCTGCCGCGGAAGCGCAGCCGCTCGATCGCGTAGGCCGCGAGCGTCGAGGCGAACAGCGACAGGAAGGTCGAGCCGATCGCGACCAGCATCGTGGTCTTCAGCCAGCGCGGATACGAGGTGTCGAACAGCAGGTGCTTGAGATGCGCGAGCGTCGGCGAGGTGATCCAGAACGGGTTGTGCTCCTTGTAGTTCAGAAGCTCCGCGTTCGGCTTGAACGAGGTGATCGCCATCCAGTAGAACGGGAACAGCAGGATCAGGATGAAGCAGGCGAGCGGCAGATAGATCATCACCACGCGCCGGGCGCGGGAGTCCCACGCCATCGTATCGGGCGTCGCGCTGGCGACGTTGGAGGATTGGGCCAATACTTGAACGTTTTGGTCAGTCATTGGCTTCTCCCTGCTGCCATTTGCGGCGCGCGAGGCCGAAGTAGCTGAACAGCGTCGCGAACACGAGGAACGGGATCATCGACACCGCGATCGCGGCACCCTCGCCGAGCTCGCCGCCGGCGATGCCGCGCTGGAACGCCAGCGTCGCGAGCAAATGGGTCGAGTTGACCGGGCCGCCGCGGGTGATGGCGTAGACGAGCTGGAAATCGGTGAAAGTGAAGATGATCGAGAACGTCATCACGATCGCGAGAATCGGCATCATCATCGGGAAGGTGATGTAGCGGAAGCGCTGCCACGCGGTGGCGCCGTCGAGCATCGCGGCCTCATAGAGCGAGGGCGAGATGGTCTGCAGCCCGGCCAGGAGCGAGATCGCGACGAACGGGATGCCGCGCCAGATGTTGGCGGCGATCAGCGAGAACCGCGCCGGCCAGGGCGAGCCGAGGAAGTCGACATTGCTGGAGCGCAGATGCAGCACGTCGACCAGCAGATAGGAGATGATTGAGAACTGCGGATCGTAGATCCACCAGAACGCCAGCGCCGAGAGCACCGTCGGCACGATCCACGGCAGCAGCACGATGGCGCGGATCAGGCTCTTGAACGGGAAATGGTTGTTGAGCAGCAGCGCCAGCCAGAAGCCGAGTGCGAATTTCCCGAAGGTTGCGATCGCGGTGTAGAAGACCGAGTAGAACACCGCGTTCCACCACAGGGGATCCTTGAGCAGGTACTGGAAATTCTCCAGCCCGATATAGACGCCGCGCTGGCCGATCGTGGTGTCAGTGAAGGCGAGCCAGATGCCGAGGCCGAGCGGATAGGTAAGGAACACCAGCAGCAGGCCGATCGCGGGCGCAAGGCACATCACGATCAGGAACGGCTTGTAGTCGAACAGGCGTGCGCCCCAGCCCGGCTGGCGCAGCGCGTGTCCGCGTGAAGGTAGCGTCGTTACAGACATTGAATGCTCATCCGCTGCCGTCATTGCGAGGAGCGAAGCGACGAAGCAATCCATTCCCTGGTGGTGCTATGGATTGCTTCGCTTCGCTCGCAATGACGGTTGGTCCAGATCTACGGTTCAATGACCGCCGTTACCGGCCTTGCCGCCGGAAGTACCGCTTAGCGCGCTGCTCGGCTTCCGCGGCGGCGGCTTCCGGCGTTGCGGCGTCGGTCGCCACCGAGGCGCACATCTGCACCAGAACATAGTCGGCGTTGACGGCGCCGGTCGCGGTCGAGATCGGCCCCTTGTAGCCGTTGTAATAGGGGCTCTTCATGGTGTCCTTGAAGATCGCGACCTTGGGATCGCCCGACCACACCGCCGCATCGGCGTAGGCCGCGAGCGGCTGCGACCAGTAGCCGGAGTTGGCGTTGAGCCAAGGCTCGTACTGCTCGTGCTCCAGCATGAACTGCAGGAACGCCTTCGCCGCGTTGGGATAGGGGCTGTGCTTGAACGCCATCGCGTTCAGCGTCAGGCCCGACATCGGAGAGACCGGTGCCAGCCCCTTGGGCAGGAACTGATGCTGGGTGTCGTCGGCGACCGCCTTGGTCGCGGGATCGTTCTTCAGCGAGAAGTACAGCGAGACGCCGTTGGCGGTCAGGCCGATCTCCTGCGACGAGTAGGCGCGGTTGTTGGAGACGTCGTTCCAAGACGGCGTGCCGGCGATGAAGTTCGGATAGAGCTCCTTCAAATATTTCAGCGCCGCGATCGTCTCCTTGCTGTTGATGATGATATTGCCTTCCTCATCGAGCAGCGCGGCGTTGTGCGACCACAACAGCCAGTTGGCGAAGCCGTTGCCGTCGCCGACCGCGTTGCCGAGCGCAAAGCCGGCCGGTTTGCCGGCCGCTTTCAGCTTCTTGCAGAGCTCGAGGATGCCGGCATGGTCTTCCGGTACCTTGTCGAAGCCGGCCGCATTGACCAGCGACTTGCGGTAGACCAAGGGGCCGCCCGAGGCGCCGAACGGCAGGCCAACCCAGCTCTTCGACTTCGAGCGCATGCCGTAGCGGCGCGCCAGCGTCAGCCATCCGCCGTAGCGCTTGTCCAGATAGTCGGCCACGTCGGTCAGCTCGATCAGCTTGTCGATATAGATGTGCGGTGCATCGCCGAAGCCGATGATGATGTCGGGGCCGGCGCCGGAGTTCGAGGTCACCGCGGTCTGCTGGTTGATGTCTTCCCAGCCGACAAAGTCGACCTTGACCTCGACGCCGGTCTTGTCGGTGAAGCGCTTGGCATTGGCGCGGAACACGTCCTCGTCGGCCTGCACGAAGCGCACCGGCCGCAGCATGCGCAAGGTCGCGCCCTTTTCGATCGGCAGCGACGGCGCCGCCACGTCGGCAGCCTTGACTTTCGACGCTTCCTGCGCCGAAGCGCCGGTGACTGCCAGTGCCGCTGCGGACGCCCCCAGCGCCAGCGCGTCGCGGCGCGTGATCTCGTACTTCATGTCGTTCGCACTCCCTTTTTTGTTGTTGCTTCCCGGCGTTTTGGCCGCCGGTGACGGGTCTTGTAGTCAAGGATCTTGTGGTTCTTGGCGCCCGCCACACGAAGGGCCCGTATCGTCAGCGAGACGGGCCCTCGTGCGAAGAACGCATTCCCGCCTAGCTGTTCGGACCGCGATCCATGCTGACGGGCTGCCAGCGACGCAACGCGGTGTTTTGCAGCACCGACGGGTTGACGCAGCTTACCGGCCACATGCCTTGGAGCACTAGTGACAATTCGTAGCCCACCCGGCGCTTGCGCGCCTCGTCAAAACGTGCCGACGCCGAGGCGACATGGGCGGTCAAGGTAACATTGTCCATCCCGAGCATCGGATTGTTGTGCGACGGCGGCTCCTTTTCCAGCACGTCGAGCGCGGCGTGGGCGATCCAACCCTCCTGCAGCGCCTTGATCAGCGATTCCTCGTCGACGGTGGCGCCGCGGCCGGTGTTGATGAAGACGGCCGATTTTTTCATCTGGCGAAAATGCTTCTCGGTCAGCATGTGATGCACTTCGGGCCGCGCCGGGGCGTGCATCGAGACGAAATCCGACTGCGACAGCACCTCCGACAGCGTCGAGGGGATCACGCCGTGGTCGTACATCAGGGTTTCCTGGATGAAGGGATCGTAGGCCATCATCCGAAGCCCGAACGGCGCGGCGCGCTTGGCCACCGCGCGTGCGACCCGGCCGAACGAGACGAAGCCGAGGGTCTGGCCCATCAGCCGCGGAATCTTCAACAGCGCCGGGCGGCCCTCGGCCCAGCGTCCGCTGCGCACCATCTTGTCCTGCTCGATCAGGCGGCGGAAGCCAGCGAGCAACAGCATCATGGCGTGGTCGGCAACCTCCTCGATGAAGGTGTCGGGGATGTTGGTGACGGGGATGCCGCGCGCGGTCGCGGCCTTGACGTCGACCGAGTCGACGCCGACGCTGCCGAGCGTGATCACCTTGCAGTTCTCCAGCGCGTCGATGACCGCTTTCGTGATCGGCATGCCCTTGGCGTAGATCGCGTCCGCGGTCCGTGCCGCGGCAATGAATTCGGCCTCGTTGGCCGGCGCCTCGACGATCTCGGCGCCGATCAGATCGAGCGCCTCGCGCTCATAATCGTAGCCGCCGCCGGCGACCGTGAAGCTCGCGCCCTTCGGCGTCACCACCCTGAATTTCGACATTGTCTGCTCCCGATGTGAGGTCTTCTGTTCTTGCTTCTTGCTGGTTCGGTTCTTGATCTTGCTTCTTGGTCTTGTTGCTTCTTGGAGCGCGGCTTGCGTCACCGCTTTCCCATACTTGTACGCGAGCTGCGCCATTCCCTCTACAATTGCCGGTTGGTCCGCGGCCCGATTCTCCGGGCTTCTACGGGGAACCTCCGTAACCATCGGGTAAAGGGTCTCACATTACGGTGAACCGAATCAATCCGCCAATCGCGTCGCGTTCCCCGCCTCCTGGAGACCCCCGTGAAGCTGTCAAATATGAAGATCACCCCCAAGCTCGGCATTCTGGTGGGGGTGGCCCTGATCGGCCTGTGCACCGCCGGCATCCTCGCGATCAATCTGATGCAGCGTGAGATGACGAATGCGCGCATCGACCAGGCCAAGGCCATGGTCGAGATGGCGAAGAACATGGCGGCGGGCCTGAAGAAGGATGTCGATGCCGGCAAGATGACCAAGGAGGCGGCGCTCGCCGAGTTCGGCAAGCGCGCCAACACCATGACCTATGACAACGGCGCCGGCTATCTGTTCGGCACCGACTACAACGGCATCACGGTGCTGGCGCCCGATCCGAAGCAGGTCGGAACCAACCGCATGGACGTCGTGACCAACGGCCGCAAGCTCTCGCAGGAATTGATGGACGGCGTGAAGTCCAAGGGCGAGATCCTGCTGTTCTATGAGTATGTGAAGCCCGGCCAGGAGACCCCGATCCGCAAGGTCGGCTATGCGGTGGCGGTTCCCGGTTTCGACATGTATGTCGGCACCGGCGCCTATCTCGAGGATATCGACGCCAAGATGCGGCCGATCGCGTGGCTGCTCGGCCTTGCGATCCTCGGCATCGGCATCATTTCCGGTTCGGTCGCCTGGCTGATCGGCCGCAGCATCTCCCGGCCGCTCAACTTGCTCGGCAGCCGCATGCGCGACATTGCCGACGGCAAGCTTGACGGCGACATCCCCGGCGTCGGCCGCGGCGACGAGGTCGGCGGCATGGCGGCGACCGTGCAGATCTTCAAGGACAATGCGGTTCGGATCCGCGGTCTCGAACAGGCCGAGGCCGAGACTCAGGCGCGCGCCGCCACCGAGCGACGCTCGGCGATGCAGAACATTGCCAGCGATTTCGAGCGCAGCGTCAACGGCATCGTCCGGACGGTAGCTTCCGCCGCCGCCGGCATGCAGACCACGGCACAGTCGATGACTGCGACCGCCAGCGACGCCAGCGCGCGCGCCGCGACCGTCGGCGCGGCATCCGACTCTGCCTCCAACAATGTCGGCACTGTCGCAGCCGCGGCCGAGGAGCTCTCCAGCTCGGTTGCCGAGATCTCCCGCCAGGTGGCGCGCTCCAGCGAGGTCGCGAGCCAGGCGGTGGCCGATGCCGAGCGCACCAATGCGACCGTGCAGGCGCTCTCCACCGGCGCCGAGAAGATCGGCGAGGTGGTCAAGCTGATCCACTCGATCGCCGCCCAGACCAATCTGCTCGCGCTCAACGCCACCATCGAGGCGGCGCGCGCCGGCGAATCCGGCCGCGGTTTCGCGGTGGTCGCCTCCGAGGTGAAGGCGCTGGCCAACCAGACCGCGAAGGCGACCGAGGAGATCTCGGCGCAGGTCGCCGCGATGCAGGCCTCGACCGGCGAGGCGGTGACTTCGATCGGCGGCATCACCGCGACCATCGCGCAGATGAGCGAGATCACGGCCTCGATCTCGACCGCGATCGACCAGCAGGGCGATGCGACGCGCGAAATCGCCCGCAACATCCAGCAGGTCGCGGCCGGCTCGAGCGAGATCTCCGCCCATATCGGCGGCGTCACCACCGCAGCCGCCGCCACCGGCACCGCGGCGGGCGACGTGCTGTCGAATGCGCGCGAGCTGGACACCCAGTCCGGCATGCTGCGCAACGCGGTCGACGAGTTCCTGCAGAAGGTCCGCGCGGCGTAACGGATTGCGTAGTTGGGTAGGGTGGGTTAGCGAAGCGTAACCCACCATCTTCATCGCGGCACGAAGTCGGTGGGTTACGCCTTCGGCTAACCCACCCTACGATCCTCGCCGAAGATTGCCGTCATGCCCGGGCTTGTCCCGGGCATCCACGTTTTTGATCGCGGCAAGAGAAGACGTAGATGGCTGGGTCAAGCCCGGCCATGACGGATCAAGAATCCATTACTGCTTCTCGATCCCGGCGTCGGCGATCAGCTTCTCCCACAGCACCAACTGCTCCTTGAGGAACGCCTCGAACTCCTCGGGCGTGCCGGAGAATGCCTCCATGCCGCGCTCGGCGAGCTGGTTCTTGATGTCGGGCCGCTCGACGATCTTGCGGATCTCCGCATTCAGCCTGACGACGACATCCTTCGGCATGTTGGCGGGGCCGAGATAGCCCTGCCAGGAGGTGATGTCGAAACCTTTCACGGTGTCGTCCATTGTGGGCAGGTCCGGCAGCAGCGCGGATTTCCGCTTGGTGGTCACGGCGAGCGGCTTCAGCGCCTTGGCGTTGACGTGCGGCAACCCGGTCGGGACGTCGATAAACATCATCGAGATGCGGCCGGCGATCACGTCGGTCAGTGCCGGCGGCGAGCTCTTGTAGGGCACGTGCAACAGGTCGATGCCTGCGAGGCGGGCGAAGGTCGCGCCGGAGACGCTCGCCGACGACGAGCCGCTGGCATAGGTGTATTTGCCCGGCTCCTTCTTGGCGAGCGCGATCAACTCGGCGACCGAGTTCGCCGGGATGTCCGGATGGATCACCAGCATGAAGGGCAGGTCGCCGGTGCGCGCGATCGGCGTGAAATCCTTGATCGGATCGTAGTTCATGGTTTTCAGCAGATACGGATTGGCCGAGTGTGTCGTGTTGGTGGTGACGAACAAGGTGTAACCGTCGGGGGCGGAGCGGGCGACATAGTTCGCCGCGATCGAGCCGTTGGCGCCGGCCCGGTTGTCGATCACCATGCCGACGCCGAGCGCAACCCCGAGCTCCTTGGAAATCAACCGCGTCGTGGTGTCGGTGCCGCTGCCGGCGGCGAACGGCAGCACCAGCGTGATGTTGCGCGTGGGATAGGTCTGGGCAAGTGCCGTCTCGGATATCGCCACGAGCACGGCGGCGGCTGCGGCCGCCAGGCACCAGTATCGTCGCGATCCCATGATCATGTCGTCGTCCCCCCGCGCGGGCCCTGAACAGGCCCATTGCGGCCGAAGCTAGCCCGGCCGCCACGGCTGCGGAAGCCGTGCCGGGAGCAGCCTTTCGCCGCATGGCCACTCCCGGACGCGGGTGGGGACGCTACGATCCCACCGGGAAGACCTGCGCGACGTGAAAAGCCTTGGTGGTGACGAGCCACCTGCCGTCGATCAGATGAAACACGAGATGGTCGATGAAGCCGGTTTGGCCGGCCCTGACGCGCACCTTGGCGATGGCCAGATCGGACGCGGTCTGGTCGATGCTGATGATGGCCTCCTCGCGCGGCGATTTCATCGACGCCGGCGAGGGTCGGCTGCGGATGAAGTCGCGGAATTCCGCGGCCGACCGCACCGTGTGCTTGCCGTCCCGGATGCCGTGCACGATGCAGGCATCGGAGAAGACGTCGCGGAACCGGCTATCGTCGACGTCATACATCAGGTTGAAATATCCTTCGATCGCGGATGCGATGGCCTGGATGTCGCTCATGGCAAAACTCCGTAGCGGATGATGTGGCGGTGACCCCACCGGATCGAACCGGTGGTCTGCGCCGACAGTGGCCGATACGGTCGCGGAGTGCTACGACTGGACTGTCATCTCATGGATGACTGAGAGGCATCGACATGGACGAAGTTGACGGTCGGCTCGTCGGCGGGCTTGTGATCCTCGCAGCCGTTGCGGACGCGCGCAGCTTCGGCAAGGCCGCCGAACGGCTCGGCATGACGCAGTCCGGCGTCAGCAAGGCGATCGCCAAGCTCGAGGCGCGCCTCGACACCAGGCTGGTTCATCGCACAAGCCGCGCCGTCGAGCTCACCGAGGAAGGACGCGCGCTGTACGAGCGGGTTGCCGCGCATCTGGCCGGGATCGGCGAGGCGGCGGCGGAGACCTCGAAATCGCGCGATGCGGTCCGCGGCAGGCTGCGGGTCAATGTCGACCCGCTGTTCTCCCGCATGGTGCTGTCGCCGAAGCTGAGCGAGTTCCTGCTGCAGAATCCAGGCATGGATCTGCGTATCGAGACCCGCGACCGGATCGCGGATCTGGTCAGCGACGGTTTTGATCTGGCGGTGCGCTTCGGCGAGCCGGCGCCGTCGGCGCTGATTGCGCGCCGCGTACTCGATGCGCGCGTGCTCACCGTGGCCTCGCCGATCTATCTCGAACGACACGGCCAGCCGCTTGATCCGCGGGAACTGGCGAGCCGCGACCATCAGTGCATCCTGGCAATCGACGCGGCGACCGGGCGTCCGTTCGATTGGGAGTTTTGGCGCGGCGGCGAGGTCGTGCCGGTCGCGGTCAACGGGCGGCTCACCGTGACCGATTCAGGAACCAAGCTCGGCGCTTGCCTGGCCGGCTTCGGCGTCGCCCAGGTGATCGATCTCGGGCTCGACGATCACCTGAGGAGCGGCGCGCTGATCGAGCTGTTTCCGGACTGGCCCGACGAGCGTTTTCCGCTCTATGTCTATTACGCCTCGCGTAACCACGTGCCGGCCAAGGTGAGGCGGTTTATCGACTTCATCACGGAAACGCTGGCGGCAAAGCCACATTCGCCACGCAAATCCGCCGGCTTGCGCAAGGTAGGCTAGAGCGTTTTCGAGCGAAGTGGACCCCGGTTCGCGTGAAGAAAACGCGTCAAAACAAAAAGCTAGAGCTTCGGTTCTGATTCAATCAGAACCGAAAATCTCTAGCCATATCCTCGGCGTCAGCTAGCGCTTCGCCGATCCTTGCCGCGAAGCGATCACGACGCCGGCGAGCACCAGCGCGTAGCCGATCAAATGAAATGGCGCCAGCGTCTCGCCGAGCAGCAGGATCGCCATCGCAGAGCCGAACACCGGCACCAGATGGAAGAACGGCGCCGCGCGGTTCGGGCCGATCAGCGCGACGCCGCGGTTGAAGAACAGATAGGCGAGCGTCGACGGGAAGATCAGCGTGTAGCCCAGCGTGGCAAACGTCAGAACGTCGAGCTTCAGCGTCACGCCGTTGGCGAATTCCCAGGCCGCCACCGGCAACAGCATCAGCGCACCACAGCAGGTGGTGAACGAGATCAGCGAGAGCTGATGGATTTTCGGCCGCCGCGGGATCAGCGCCGAATACAGCCCGAACGACACCAGCGAGGCGCCGAACATGATGTCGCCCCGGTTGAAGCTGATGCTGGCGAGTGCCGAGAAGTCGCCGCGCAGGATGATGGTCAGCACGCCGGCCAGCGAGATCGCGATGCCGGCAAGCTGCGCCGGCGTCAGCCGCACGCCGAACAGGATCAGCGACCACAGCGCCACGAACAGCGGCCCCGCCGATTGGATCAAGAGCGCGTTCAGCGCCTCGGTATACTGCATCGCCCAGTAGGAGATCGCGTTGTTGAAGGCGAAGCCGACCGCGGACAACAGCAGCATCAGCGGCAGTGCGCTGCGCAGCTTCGGCCAGTCCCGCTTCAGATGTGGCCAGGCGAACGGCAGCAGGATCAGGAACACGCCGAACCAGCGGATCGTGGTCAGCGTGACCGGCGGCACATGGCTGCCGACATGGCGCGCCAGCACGATGTTGGCAGCCCAGAACAGCGAGGTCAGGCTGAGCAGCAGATAGGGCTGGTTGTTGAGCCAGTGCAGCGGCGAGCGGCGGAGCGTTGTGGCAGGTGCGGGCAAAGCGGTCATTATCTGGCGGATGTTGTGCCCGAATCCGCCGCCGCGACAAGACGAAAGAGCGGATTGGTGCCATGCGCGGCCAAGCTCGTCGTCGCTCGCGCGGCGTCATGAATACTTGATTCCGTCACCCTGAGGAGCGCGGCACGCGCGTCTCGAAGGGTCGACGGCCACCAGCAGGGCCGTGCACCCTTCGAGGCTCGCTCCGCTCGCACCTCAGGATGACGGAGATAGATATTGCGCGTGTCTCCGACGCCCCGCCTATTTCTGCGGCCCCGAGAGCGAGATGTCGCGCTCGGCGCGAAACACGTTGCTGTAGAGATTGGCGATCCATTGCCGCCCGCTGGAGGTGACGTTGAGGTGACGGATCGCCGGCTGCACATGCGGCGCGGCGCTGTCCCAGTAGAAGCGCGGATAGAGGTCGACGAGATCGGCCGGCGAATCGTAGCCGAGCTGGCGGTTCAGCCCGGCCTCCTCGAACTCGATGTACAGCGCGTTGGCCTTGCGGATGTAGTGGGGGTCGCCGAGCTGGCCGATCAGATCGGCGGCGCGCAGCAAGGTGGCCTCTTCACCGAAATCCTCATCGTCATCAGGGGCGGTGAGCGGAAAGCGGGTGCCCTCGATGGCGCGGGCGATGCGCTCCTTGTCGAGCTGGGCGACGCCCTTGATCCGTTCCATCACGAAGATCTTGGAGCGGTCGACGTGATAGGACATCAGCGCCGCATCCGACGAGCCGCGCGGCAGGATCACCTTGCGGCCATCGGCATTGATCAGATAGCCGTCTTGGCCATCGGCCTCGAACAGCCCGCGCACATAGCCGATGTCATGGGTGAGGCAGGCGATGATGACATGCGCATAGTCCTCGGCGCTCATGTGCGAATGCAGCGCGCGGCCGCGCAGGATGTCGTGGCCGGCCAGCGTCACCAGCATGGTGTGCTCGACATTGTGATAGAGCGCGTCGCTGTTGCCGATGCATTCGATCGCGATCCGCGCGATCGATGGCACCATCTCCACCAGCTCGGTTTGCGAAGAGCCAAATCTGCGCTGCATGTATTCGCCGAGGAATTTGCCGAGCGCGTCGGCTGCAAGTTCGGGAAGGGTCATCACGGCCTTGACCTCCGAGAGCAGGGGCCAGCTTAGGGCTCGGCGGTATTTCAGGCTAGTCCCGCGATGTGACATAATGTTTGCGGCCGAACCGATGCGGCTGGACCAAAGGGCTTTGGGCGGGAGCGGGTGATGGGTGTCGATCTCTTGAACGTCAAAGGCCTGAACGAGCTGGATCGCCAGGCTCCGGTCGTGATGGTCAATCTGATGCGATTTCGGGAGCGATCGCTCGACGGCGACGGCTCGGGCTGGGATGCGTACCTGCGTTACAGCGCGCTCACCGTGCCGATGATCAAGGCGCGCGGCGGCACGCTGCTGTGGACCGGAAACGCCGAGACGGTCGCGCTGGGCGAGCCGGCCGGCCAGCGCTGGGATTATCTCGCGCTGGTCTACTATCCGAACGTCGCAGCCTTCATCGACATGATGACCTCGGCCGACTACGAAAACCGCTGCGACCCACATCGCCGCAACGGCTGCGAGCAGCACGTCATCATCGCGACGCGCGAGGCCTACAGCAAGTTCAAGGTCGGGTGAGGCGAGCGCGCCTTTCGCAACTCCACCACCGTCACCCTGAGGAGCGCGAAGCGCTTCTCGAAGGGTCGACGGTCCGACTGTGGCCGATTCATCCTTCGAGGCTCGCTTTCGCGAGCGCCTCAGGATGACGGGTCTGAAAGCGGCGCGAGTGGCGTCAACGCCGCGCGGCAGGCCGCCTGCACCACCCGGCAAATCTCATCCCTCGACCGCCCCGCGCTCAGCGAGGCGAAGGTCGGATAGCTCGTCAGTGCAAAGATCAGGTCGACGGCGTCCTTGCGGGCCTGCGGCGACGCGCTCCGGCCCGCGATACGGTCGATCAATGCGGTGACGCCGCGGCGGCGGCGTTCGTTGCGCTCGCGCACCGCTTCGGCGAATTCGGGATCGGTCGCCATCGCGTCGTGCAGCCGGGCGACCGCGGAATCGCGGCTCCAGAAGCCGCAGAAGATCTCGACCGTGCGGTCGAGCGCGGCACGCGGATCGGCCATCGTCATGGCGTCGGCGAGCTGATGCAGGCCGCCGTGACGGGCGATCTCGTCGAACACGGCCTCGAGCAGCCCGCTCCGCGAGCCGAACTGGTTGTAGACGGTGAGCCGGGTCACGCCGGCCGCCTTCGCCACCGTATCCAGCGAGAAGCGCGCGATGCTCTCGTCCTCACGCAGGGTGCGCGAGGCGGCCTCGATCACGCGCTCGCGCGTCTCGGCGGCAGCTGCGCTGCGTGCCGGGCTCACATAGCTGCGCGGCGGCATCGGCTGGCCTTGCTTTCGTCAGATTGACTATACATTATGTATATCTAATTTCCCAGCCCATTCTCAATGCCCTTTGGAGCAACATCATGCAGACCGCCCTCATCATAGCCCTGTCCCTTCATGTCCTGTCATCGGTGTTTTGGGCCGGCTCCAGCTTCACCTTGGCGCGCACCGGCGGTCTCGGCGGCGAGAAGCTGCTGGGCCCGCAGATCGGCGCCGCGACGGTCGCGATCGTCACCGGCGCCACGCTCTGGCGTCTGGTCCATGAGGGCTCGTTTGCGCTGTCGGAGAAGATCCTGGCCGGGGGCGCGATCGCTGCGCTGGCCGCAATCGCGGTGCAGATCATCGTCGGCGGCGGCGCCGTCAGGCAGTTGCGCACCAGCGCAGGCGATCCGTCAGCGGCGCGCGCGCGGCTCGCGGTCGCCCAGCGCATCGCGGCCGGGCTGCTCGCGATCACCGCGCTGTGCATGGGCGCGGCGCGCTATGCGTGAGCTCAAAACTTCCGCACCAGGTCCGGGGTGATCTCCTTCAGGCTGCGGATGCCGAGCAGGGCGAGGTCGCGGTCGATCTCGTCATGCAGCAGCGAGATCGCGCGCGCGACGCCGGCTTCGCCCGCGACCACGGCGGCATAGAGGAACGGACGGCCGACCCAGACGAAGTCCGCTCCCAGCGCCAAGGCCTTGATGACGTCGGTGCCGCGACGGATGCCGCCGTCCACCATCACGGTCATGTTGCCCTTCTGCGCCGCGATCTCCTGCAGCGTGCGCAAGCCGGAGACGGTGTAGTCGAGCTGGCGGCCGCCATGGTTGGAGACCATCACGCCGTCGCAGCCGTGCTCGCGCGCCAGCCGCGCGTCTTCCGGCGAGATCAGCCCCTTGACCACCAGCTTGCCGCTCCAGCGCTTGCGGATCAGCTCGACATGCTTCCAGGCCAGCTGGTCGCGGCTGCCGATGTTGCGCATCAGGTTCTTGGACAGCACCGGCGGACCCTGCTTGGCGTCCATGTTCTCGAAATGCGGCATGCCGTGATTGAACACGGTGCGCGCCCAGGTGTTCAGCAGCCAGTCGGGATGGCTGATGGTGTCCCAGAACACCCGAGGCGTGATCGCAAGCGGCACCTGGAAGCCGTTGCGGATGTTGTTCTCGCGGTTGGGCGGCACCGGGACGTCGGCGGTGACGACGAAGGTGTCGTAGCCGGCCGCCGCGACGCGATCGACCAGCGGCTCGATGCGTTCGTCGAGCCCGGCGAGATAGGCCTGGTACCAGGCTAAAGGGTTGGCGGCGCGGACGTCCTCCAGCGTGATCAGCGAGGAAGCCGAGAGGATCATCGGGACGTTGGCGGCGGCCGCGGCGCGGGTCAGCACGATGTCGCCGCGATAGGCGCACAGCGCTGACGAGCCCATCGGCGGAATGCCGAACGGCGAGGCGTAGGTCTTGCCGAACAGCGTCGTGGTCTGGTCGCGGCCGGAGACGTCCTTCAGCACCCGCGGCACGAAGCCGTATTCGTCGAACGCCCTGCGATTGTCGGTGCGGGCCGCGTCGGTCTCGGCGCCGCCCGAGATGTAGCCGTAAAGGAATTTCGGCAGCAGCCGCCGGGCCTGCGGCTCGAAATCGTCGAGCGTGAGATAGTGCCGCAAGCGCCGCGGCACAGCGGGTGCGGCGCGGTTGACGGTTGCGGGAGGCGGGGAAGGGGCTGCGGTTCGGTCGTGCACGTCTGGCGTTTCCGTTGTTCTTGGTTCTTGGTTGGAGCTTCAGGTTAGCGCCTGCCCCCTGAACCGACAATCTTCTCGTTGAACTTGTTGACGGACTGGCTGACGTCGATGAGTGTCTTGCGGGTCTCGGCGATCACGGCGCCGGATTTCTTGTCAAAGCTCTGGATCAGCTCGCGCAGCGAGATCACGGTCGGCAGCAGATCGCCGCCATATTTGTCGCTGCCGAAACTCTTCAGGAACTTGTCGGCCGAGGTCATCTTGTCGTCGACCGCGCTGACGCCGGCGTCGGCGGCGTCGATGAAGGCGGCGATCAGCTCGCCATTGCCCGACAGCGAATTGGTGAAGTTCTCGAGCCCGAGCAGCGAGTCCTTGATGTCGGCCTCGTTCTCGGTGATGACGCGGTCGACATTGCGCAGCGCGACGCGCAGCTTCTCTTGGATGCCCATCGTGCCTTCGGCGTCGGCGGTCAGCTCCGGAATGCCATCGGCGCCGACCGGCGGCGCCGCGGCGTCGTCGGTGCCGCCGCTGAAGGAGATCGAGGCGATCCCGGTCAGGCCCTGGAATTCGAGGCCGACCTGGGTGTCCTTCTTGATCGGAGCGTTGCCCTCGATCCGCGTCATCGCCACCACACGGTGGCGGTCGAGCCTGATCGAGACCACCTCGCCGATCCGCACGCCGGCGAAATTGACGCTGGCGCCGCGGCGCAGGCCCGACGCCGAGCCCTCGAACACGACGCGGAACGGCACCATGCGCTTGATGCCGGCATAGCGCTGATAGCCCAGCCAGCCGCCGAGCGAGCCGGCGATCAGGGCCAGCGTCAGGGTGCCGATCAAGAGATTGCTGGCGCGCGCCATATGTTGGGACCTGTCCGCAAAGCAGACCCTAGGAGATAGCGGATTTGCCGCCGATAGTCACCGCAGACCTCGGGGGCGCAGGGACCGATCAGGCCTACTGCTTCCGCGACGCCACGAAGACGCCGGCCAAGACCAGCGCGAAGCCGATGAAATGGAAGGCCTGCGGATGCTCGCCGATGAACACGATCGACATAATGGTGCCGAACACCGGAACCATATGGAAGAACGGCGCGGCGCGGTTGGCGCCGATCAGCTGCACCCCGCGGTTGAAGCACAGATAGGCCAGCGTCGAGGGGAACACCGCGACATAGAACAGCGACAGCAGGTTGTTGGTCGTGAGCTGCATCACCGGGCGCGCGCCGAGTTCCCAGATGAAGAACGGGACCAGGAACAGCGCGCCGCAGCCGAAGGTGAAGGCCGCGACCGACAGGCCGTGGATGTTGGGCCGCTTCAAGGTCAGCACCGAATACAGCGCGAAGATCACCAGCGCGACGGTGAAGATCAGGTCGCCCTTGTTGAAGTCGATCTTCGACAGCGTGGTGAGGTCGCCATGCAGCAGGATCACCAGCACGCCGCACAGCGACAGCGAGACGCCAAGCAACTGCGCCAGCGTCAGCCGTGTGCCGAGCAGGATCAGCGACCACAGTGCGACCACCAGCGGCGCCGCCGATTGCAGCAGCAGCGTGTTGAGCGCCTGGGTGTGCTCGAGCGCCCAGTATTGCAGCGTGTTGAAGGCGCTGATGCCGGTGATCGACAGCAGCATCATGATGCCGAGATTCTTGCGGATCGCGGGCCAGTCGCGGGCGAGGTGCTTCCAGGCGAACGGCAGGATGATCAGGAACGCCGCCGACCAGCGCAGGAACGACAGCGTCACCGGCGGAATGTGGCCGGCGGCGAGCCGGCCGACGATGGCATTGCCGGCCCAGCACATCGCGGTGATGCAGAGCAAAAGATACGGCTGGTTGGCGATCCAGGAACCGGACGCAGGCGTGGTGGTGGAATCGGAGGCAGACATGCGACAGGCCCGGGTTCACGACGCCGCGGCCTGCCCGGCTGGCATCGCCGGGCCGGTATGGATCTCCCCGGCCCCTGTCACAGACACGGATTCCGCCGATCCTTCAATGGGGATGGACGCATCGCGACCATGCGCGAAGGCCCCTTTCGCGGCGGGCGACGGCGCTTCCGCTACTACGGCGCTTTGCGGGCCGGGATGAGCCTCTAACTGGTTTGCGGCGGCGTGGTCTGGCGCTTGACGATCTGCTCGGCGAGCTCGATCAGGATCCGCTTGGTGTCGGGATCCTGCACCTCGCGGAACACCCGCAGCATGCGCAGTTCGAGCAGCGATTGCAGCGATTCCGCGGTGTGGCCGCCGCCCTGTGTCGGCGCGGTGGTTGCGCTCCGCCGGTTGAGGATGTCGGCGGCGATCCCGAGCATCTCGGCGACGGTCGCCAGACGGCCGGTATCGATCTTCACCGTACCGCTCACGCCGTTCTTTTGCAGCGAGGCGCCCGCGCACAGGATCTCGGCGAGATCGGCCTGCGACAGCCCGATCTCGCGCCAGCGCGCCTGCACCAGTTGGTCGATCTGGTCGTCCTGCGATGTGCTCATGGTGCGTTCAGACCATCTCCGGCAATGGCTGTGGACCGCAATTTGTCGACGAAGGCTGCCGGCAAATGACCAGCGCGCCGCAATGGGACTCCGGCGGATCATTCGGATAGACAAATGGTCCCACCGAACCGGGCGACGCGCAGGACGATCCGTACCTGGACTCCAGCCGCCCAATCGCGCGGCCCGCGCACCCCATGGCCCGAGATGCTCGCATCCGCATCATCCGACCTTCGCTTTTTTATCAAGACCGTCCGCGAATGCAATCAGGGGGCGATGCGTGTGACGAACCCAACCCGGATAGGTGACCTTGCCACATAATGCCGCGTTTGCTGTTCGCGGGGCCATGCGGTGGGCGCGGCAGCAGCCCTGAGCACGCTGCGATGGCCGCGCGGCGCCGCTCACAGGTCGATGATCCCGAGCGCGATGCTCTTCGCCACGCCGTGTGTCTTGTTGGACGCCTGGAGCTTGCGCAGCGCCTGCTTGATGAAGCCCTCCACGGTCTCCGGCGAGATGCCGAGGATCTGCGCGGTGTCGACCACGGTCTTGCCGCGCGCCGCCCACGCCATCACTTCCTTTTCGCGGGCCGTGAGCTTGATCGTCTCGGCAGCGTCGGCAGGCCGCAGGATGGTCGGCGCGTTGCGCTGGTCGCGGTTGACGATGTCCATCGCCCGCTGCACCCAGTAGATCATCAACAGATGCAGTTCATGCCGATGGCAGACGAACAGCTTGTCGAAATCGCGCGGCTGGTCTTGCCAGAAAAACACCGTCGAGCTCGAATGCACGGCGCCGAGCCGGTCGCGATAGTGGAACGGCACGACGAAGCCGTCCTTGAATCCGAACTCCCGGGCGGCATCCATCGTCTTGACCTCGGGCGCCCGCTTGTGTCCGCTTCGCTCCGGCAGCTTCAGGCTGCTCCAGCTGAACGGCGTGTTGGTACGTCGCGAGCGCGCCAGCGCCGGATCGGCATGCACGAACTCGTTCTGCACATACGCCCGCTTCCAGGCGTCGGGAAATGTGCCGATATGGTAGGGCAGATCAAGATCGGGCCGGCCGGCATCGACAAAGGCGAAGCCCGAGAAGCCGTAGTTCTGGACAATGCGATGCAATGACGAGCTGAGCTCGTCGATGGTATCTGACGCCTCGATGGTCGAAATCGCGTCTACCAGGCCCATTGACTAAAACCCCCGGTTTCCGGGGGTACCACAGTTGGCCCCTTTTGTTCCAGATGTTCCGCATTTGGAGGAAAGGATAATGCCGCATTCATTGGACGGCTTTCATGCACTCATCACCAGGGAAGAGCTTGATCCGGCGCATGTCGGAGCGATGTTGCGGCTGCGCAAGCGGCTGTTCGTCGACCATTGCGGCTGGCTTCTGACCACGGTCGGGGATGTCGAACGCGATCAGTTCGACTGCTGGTATACCGAGCACTGCCTGTTGTTCTCCGGCGTCGAGCTCGTCGGCGGCTTCCGGGCGGTTCGCACCGATTATCCCTATCTCACCAAGTCGGTGTTCCCGCAGCTTGCGGTGCGCCGCTTTCCGAGCCGCCGTGACGCCTGGGAGATCAGCCGTTTCGGCGTGCTGCCTGGTGTCGCGAGGTCGCAGACTGCACGCGTGAACTACGCGCTGATGTTCCGCTTCGCCGAGCTGCGCGGAGCGAAGGCGCTCGTGGCGCTGGCCGACCTCTCCTATGAGCGTTTTCTCACCCGCATGGACGTCCGCACCCGCCGCTACGGCCCGCCGCAGGTGATCGGCAATGATCGCATGGGCCGCCCGCTGACGGCGCTCGCCGGAGAAATCCCGCTTGGTCTTGCCGACAATCCCGGCCTGACCAAATTCCTCGACCTTGGACGGCAATTGGAGATCCACGATGCTTCACATGTTCTCGGACGTTCGAGCATTCCAGCATGATCCGCTGCGTCTGTTGCTGACGCGCGGTAACGAGGCAGAGCGGGGGCTGGTGCCGTTGCGGCTCGGTCCTGCGCCGGTCTTCCTGGTGAACGATCCCGATCTGCTGCGCCCGATCCTCAAGGCGCCGGAGACCGACATCGGAAAGGGCAAGCTGATCAAGAAGCTGACGCCGGTGCTCGGCCGCAGCTCGCTGATGCTTAGCGGCGAGGAGCACAAACGGCGGCGGGCGGTGCTGCAGAAACACATGGCCAAAGGCAGCGTCGAGAAATTCCTGCCGCATATGTGCGCTGAGATCCGTGCGGTCGGCGCCAGCCTGGCGCGGCTCGGATCGTTCGATCCGCACCACGTCACCGCGATGCTGGCGCTGCGGACGATCTGCGTCGCGATCTTCGGCTCCCAGGTGATGTCGTCTGGCGACGAGGAAGCCCTGGTTCAGGCCGTCGGCGCGATCGAGGACGATCTGGCGGAGGAGATGTTCCGCGCCTTGCCGTTCGGTCCGGTGGCTTGGTACCGCCGCCGCAAGAACCGGGTCTGTGCCAAGCTTGCCATGTCGACGGTGGTGCAGCGGCTGCGCCGCAAGGCGGGTTCGAGCAGCGCGCTGCGCGATCTCGAGGCGCTCGGTCTGAGTGATCGCGATCTCGAGGACGAGATCCTGACATTGCTGCTGGCCGGCCATCACACCACAGGTTCGACCGCGGCATGGATGTTCTACCACATGGCCGCCGATCCCGCGCTGATGGACGACATCGCCGACGAGGCCGCGGAGTGCCTTGGCGACGACGGCGAACTGCGACTAGACGCAGTGAAGCGCGCCAATCTGAGCGCGACGCTGGTCAAGGAGGTCTGCCGGCTCTATCCCAGCGCATGGTGGTTCTCGCGTGAGGTGATGCAGCCGGTGACGATCGGCGGGCACGACCTCAAGGTCGGCACCTCGCTGTTGATCTGCCCCTGGCAATTGCAGCGCGATGGCAGGCATTTCGAGGATCCCGACCGCTTCCTGATGACGCGGCGCTACAACACCGATGCCTACATCCCGTTCGGTGCCGGTCCGCGCGCCTGCGCCGGGATGGGGGTTGCGATGCTGGAGCTGCAATTGCTCGCGCTCGAGATCGCCGCCGCCTATCGCTTCACCGCCGTCACGCCAAATCCGGCGCCGTGGCCGAAAGCGTCGGTGACGTTGATTCCGCCGCCCATGACGATCGACATCGAAGTCCGCGAAGTGCCCTCGCGCATCCTGCGCCTGGGCGAGGAAGCTCAGCACCTGCCCTACATTCCGTCCGCCGCCACGGCGTCCATCAGCACACTACAATCGGTATCCCAATGACAACACACATCACAACGGCCAGCATCGGGCAGAGGGCGATGGATCAAGTGCAAGTGCGCAGTTTGCGCGACGTCATCACGGTGTTGATCGAGCAGCGCAACATCGTGAGGGCGGCCGGCGCAAGCTTTGCGGCACATTTGCTCGACCTCGCGATCATGCAGCTGCGGCTCAACGTCAACGATATTTCGGCAGAGGAATTGTCCGGCCTGTCCGACCTCGTTGGCGCCGAGTTCGGCAGGGACAAATCCCCGCATTGATCGCATCAGAGCGTTTTCAAGCGAAAAAGATCATGCTCAAAACAAAGGGATGGGGCGGGACGACGTTTCGAAGAAAAGTCATCCCGCTCTAGTCTTGCGTCGCCACCAGCGCCTTCATCGTGGCGCCGGCGGCGAGCGCGGCGTCGTTCGGATCGATCTCGATCTGCAGGCCGCGCTGGCCGCCATTGACGAACACGGTGATGTGGGTGAGGGCGGTCTCGTCGATCGCGGTCGGCACCCGCTTCTTCTGGCCGAACGGGCTAATGCCGCCGACATGGTAGCCGGTCAGCCGCTCGGCATCGGCCGGGCGCATCATCCTGGCCGACTTGCCGCCGAGCGCGGCGGCGAGCTTCTTCATGCTGACCTCGCAGTCGGACGGCACCACGGCGCACACCGGCTTGCCGTCGACCTCGGCCATCAGCGTCTTCAGCATCCGGTTCGGCTCGACGCCGAGCGCCTCCGCCGCCTGCAGCCCGATGCTCTCGGCGCTGGAATCGTAGACATAGGTGTGGAGCTTGAAGGCAAGGCCTAGCTTCCGCAGCGCCATGGTTGCTGGTGTCGAATTGGGCATGGACCCTGCCGGTTAATCCAGCTGAATGATCGCCGCAATGGCGGCTGCGATCAATCGGCCGATCGGGTCGCACCGGGCCGCGCCAACATTAAATTCCGGCCAGGGCGCCGCCGCCGCGCACGGGGTGGAATTTTTAGGGGATATCAAAGGGTTGTCGCTCGTCTAAAAGGCATAAACGACCCCCTTCTTGCTTGCGAAGCCGGGCCGCTTCCTTTATCCGGTAGGCGCCTTGCGTGCGCGCGGCCGGGCGCCGTGATTTGGGCTGGGCATATCATGCAGGATCGCTGTGGGCGGACGCGTTTTCGCCGCGATCATGGTCTGAAACACCTGAAGGGAACATCTTCGAAATGGCCAATGTTGTCGTCGTCGGCGCCCAATGGGGTGACGAAGGGAAGGGCAAGATCGTCGACTGGCTGTCGGAACAGGCCGACATCGTCGTGCGCTTCCAGGGCGGCCACAATGCCGGCCATACGCTCGTGATCAATGGCGAGACCTACAAGCTGGCGCTGCTGCCGTCCGGCGTGCTGCGCCCGAACAAGCTGGCGGTGATCGGCAATGGCGTGGTGTTCGACCCGCAGGCCTTTCTCGACGAGGTCGCCAAGCTGAAGGGGCAGGGCGTTGCGGTCGGGCCGGACAATCTGCGCATCGCCGAGAACGTCACGCTGATCCTGCCGCTGCATCGCGAACTCGACTCCCTGCGCGAATCCGGCAACGCCATCACCTCGATCGGCACCACCCGCCGCGGCATCGGCCCGGCCTATGAGGACAAGGTCGGCCGCCGCGCCATCCGCCTGATGGACCTCGCCGACCTCGACACCCTGCCGCACAAGATCGAACGGCTGCTGGCGCATCACAATGCGCTGCGCCGCGGCCACAATCTGGAGGAGATCGACGGCAAGGGCATTCTGGCCGAGCTGACGGCGATGGCGCCGAAGCTTTTGCCCTATGCCGAGACGGTGTGGCGGCTGCTCGACCTCAAGCGCCGCGAGGGCAAGCGCATCCTGTTCGAGGGCGCGCAGGGCGCGCTGCTCGACGTCGACCACGGCACCTATCCCTATGTGACGTCGTCCAACACGGTGGCGGCGCAGGCCGCGACCGGCACCGGCATGGGTCCGGGCGCGGTCGGCTATGTGTTGGGCATCTGCAAGGCCTACACCACCCGCGTCGGCCAGGGTCCGTTCCCGACCGAGCTGAACGACGAGATCGGCGAGGAAATCGGCCGCCGCGGCAAGGAATTCGGCGTCAACACCGGGCGCAAGCGCCGGGTCGGCTGGTTCGACGCCATGCTGGTGCGACAGACTGTCCGTACCTGCGGAATTGCCGGGCTGGCGCTGACCAAACTCGATATTCTCGACGGGTTCGACAGCATCAAGGTCTGCATCGGCTACAAGCTCGACGGCAGGGAAATCGACCATCTGCCGGCAGGCGAGGGCGCGCAGGCCCGGGTCGAGCCGATCTACGAGATCATCGAGGGCTGGAAGCAGCCGACCGCCAATGCGCGCTCCTGGGCGGACCTGCCGGCCCAGGCCATCAAATACGTTCGCCGGGTCGAGGAGCTGGTGGGGTGCCCGGTCACCCTGCTGTCCACCAGCCCGGAGCGTGAAGATACTATTCTGGTACAGAATCCGTTCGAGGCTTAACGGGATATTACCTATATCCCACCAATTGTGTGGAAATGGCTGACTACTACCCGCTGATCGCCCGTGCCATCGCCGGACTGGACCCCAACGCTCCCGGCGAAGCCCGCCGCGCGCTGTACGCGCGGGCGCGGACGGCGTTGATCCAGCAACTCCGTGGCGTGCAGCCGCCGCTCTCGGAGTCCGAGATCACCCGCGAACGGCTGTCGCTGGAAGAGGCGGTTCGCAAGGTCGAATCCGAGGCCGCGCAGCGCGCCCGTGAGGCCTCCCGCCCCGGTGGCGGCGGTGCCGCCCGCAGCAGCGATACGCTGCGCCGCGCGAATCCCCGGCCGCCCGAGGCCAATTCCGCCGACGCTGCCGCGCGCCCGCGGCCGCCGGCCGAACCCCGCCCGCCGCGCAATTTGCGTCCCGATGCGGCGCCGGCCTCGCCGCGGCCGCAGAACCCGCAGATTCCCCCGAACGTCCCGCCAGGCCTCGATACCCAGCCGCCACAGGCCCGGCCGGGTCAGCCGCGCCGCGGTCCGGAAGGTGCGCAGCCTCCGGCGCCGCCGGCCGCGCCGGGTGTGCGCGGCTTCCGCGACATCACCGCCGACGCCGACGATCTCGGCCGCGCCGCGGCGCAGGCCAGCCGCAACGCGCGCAAGACCTACGCCAACGTGCCGTCGCCCTCGCCGGAATTCGACCGGGTCGAGCCGAGCCTGGAGAACCGCGGCGCCGATCCCGACGCGCCGTATTCCTATGAGGAGTCGGTCGAGGAGGCGGAGCGTTACACCCCGCAGCCGCCGCAGGCGCCGCCGCCGCAACGGTCGCGCATCGGCAATGGCGAGCGCGAGCCGAGCAAGCCGCCGCGCGTCCGGTCGATGTTCCCGTTCAAGACCGCGATCGCGATCGGCATTCTGCTGATCCTGGTCGGCACCGGCATCCTGTTGCGGCAGCAGGTCACCACCTTCGTCAGCAGCCTGTTCAAGTCCTCCGCGCCCGTCGAGGCGCCGAAGGATGCCGCCGCGACGCCTGCGAGCAAGAAGATCACCGACCGCGTCGGGCAGCCCTCGTCGTCGGGCGAGCCGGTCGCTCCGGTGGCGCAGCGCGTGGTGCTCTATGACGAGGACCCGTCGGATCCGAAGGGCAAGCAATATGTCGGCTCGGTGGTCTGGCGCACCGAGCAGATCAAGGGCTCCGGCAACCAGAAGCCCGACATCGCCGTGCGCGCTGACATCGACATCCCCGACCGCAAGTTCAAGATGACGATGTCGTTCCGTCGCAACACCGATTCGTCGCTGCCGGCGAGCCACACCGCGGAATTGACCTTCATCCTGCCGCAGGACTTCGCCAATGGCGGCGTCGGCAACGTGCCGGGCATCCTGATGAAGTCCAACGAGCAGGCGCGCGGCACGCCGCTGGCCGGGCTCGCGGTCAAGGTCACCGACGGCTTCTTCCTGGTCGGCCTCTCCAATGTCGACGCCGACCGCTCGCGCAATCTGCAGCTGCTGAAGGAGCGCTCGTGGTTCGACGTGCCGCTGGTCTACACCAACCAGCGCCGCGCCATCATCGCCATCGAAAAGGGCGCCCCCGGCGAGCGGGCCTTCAACGACGCCTTCGCGGCGTGGGGCGAGTAGCGGCCTTAGCGCTCGCCTCGGTGCCTCACGACCTCATCGCCCGGCTCCGTCCGGGCGATTCCGTATCGCAGCGACATCGCGGCGGCCGCCTGTTGCAGCGCATTCGACGTGCAGAGCGCCGGAACATTGCCGGGCGTTTTCGATTTTCTCTAGCTCCGTCGCGCGACTGCGTTACACTCGCCTGACGTCGGGCAAGGGCACGCCATGAAACGCTATCTGATCTTCGCAGCCATCGGGCCGTTCATCGCAGGCTTCCTGCTGCTGCTGATGACCACCTATCAGTCCGGCTACTGGACCGAGACCAATGGCGGCGAGGTGGCGAAGCTGCTCGTCGTGTTCGTGAAGTCGCTGCAATACAATTATCTGTTCGGCATCGTGCCGTCGCTGATGTTCGCCGCGATCGACGACATCCTGATGCATGTGAAGCGGATCGCGCCAACGGTGCGTATGCTGATCGTCGGCCTCGTGGCGTTCGTCGGCGCGGCGCTGATGTATGCCTCGCACGGCTCCGAAAGCGGTCCGGTGCAGTTCATCCTCTACGGGCTGGTCGGCTTCATCCCGTGCGTGATCACGTCCTGGCTGGCGCACAAATATGCCGAAGAGCTCTACCAGCCGGTGACGCCGTCGGTGTCGGCCCAACACTAGGGCAAGTCGTCGTACTCACGATCGACAGCTTCCAAGGGAATAGCGGAAGTCGCCAGCTTCGGCGTCATCGACTGCGACCCAACCGCGAATGAGCGGATCGCAATCGGAAGCTCAGCATAACGCGTGGCGCGCAGCAATCGCGACATTACGGTAGTCTTATCAATAGATTAGACGCTGGCCGCAAGCCGGCCGAGCCCTCCTTCACGCAACTGTCACATGGGCGTCATGTAAACGTAGTCCCAATGTCACATGGCCGCTTTTGTCCTCCCGCGGCTGTGAGGGGCGATCGATGAGCGATCTAGCGTTACCTGGTTCGATCGAGCCTGCGCGGCGTGGCGGGCCCGATCTCGAGAAGGGCTTTCATCCCCTCACCGGCATTATCTATCTGGGAGTGATCGGGGCCGCGCTTCTTTTCGTGGCCTACAGCATTTACGCCGACGTTGGTGCCACAGGGGCCGGCAAGACCTCCTATCTCGCGTTCCTGCTGCTCTTCGTCGCGTTGCTGATCGCGCTCGGTTTCGAATTCGTCAACGGCTTTCACGACACGGCGAACGCCGTCGCAACCGTGATCTACACGCGTTCGATGCCGGCCCACATTGCCGTTGTCTGGTCAGGCTTCTTCAACCTGATCGGCGTCCTCCTATCCAGTGGTGCCGTTGCTTTCGGCATCGTCTCCTTGTTGCCGGTCGAATTGATCCTTCAGGTTGGCAGCAGCGCCGGTTTCGCAATGGTGTTTGCGCTTCTGATCGCTGCCATCATCTGGAACGTGGGTACTTGGTATTTTGGACTGCCCGCCTCGAGTTCGCACACCCTGATTGGATCGATCATGGGCGTCGGGATCGCGAACGCCCTAATGCACGGAAGAGAGGGGACGTCCGGCGTGGATTGGTCGCAGGCCGCCAATACCGGCAAGGCGCTGCTGCTGTCGCCGCTGTTCGGATTTGCGCTTGCTGCCATCCTGCTCTACGGGCTGAAAAGCGCGCTGTTGCGCGCAACACCAGCCCTGTTCGGCGAGCCGCAAGGCGAGCAGCCACCGCCGTGGTGGATTCGAGGCATCCTGATCCTGACCTGTACCCTGGTCAGCTTCTTTCACGGATCGAACGACGGTCAAAAAGGCATGGGTCTCATCATGCTCATTTTGATCGGTGTGGTCCCAACCGCTTACGCACTCAACCGCGCGATGCCTGCTGGTCAGATAGCAGCATTCACCGCGAATTCGGCTGCGGCGAGCAAGGTCGTCGAGAGCAGGGGAGCCGATCGCAAGGTTGTGGGCGACCCCCGTCCCATCGTGACGAACTACATCGCGCTTCGGCAACTCACTGACGATACCTATCCAGCGCTTGCCGTTCTCGTCCGCGAAATCAGCGACCAGGTCGTTCAGCACGGTTCGCTGGCAAAATTCCCGGCCGAGACCGTCGGCAACACGCGCAACGATATGTATCTGGTATCGGAGGCGCTTCGCTTGCTCATGAAAAGCAGCGACAGCGGGCTGAGCGATGCCGACGTCGCGACGCTCAATCGCTACAAGGGCTCGCTGGATGCCGCCACCAAATTCATTCCGTCCTGGGTGAAGATTGCGGTCGCCATCGCGCTCGGCCTCGGCACGATGGTTGGCTGGAAACGGATTGTCGTGACCGTGGGTGAAAAGATCGGCAAGACCCACCTGACCTATGCGCAGGGTGCCTGCGCCGAGATCACCGCGGCTGCGACCATCGCCGCTGCGGACGGATACGGCTTGCCGGTGTCGACGACCCATGTGCTGTCGTCCGGTATCGCAGGCACCATGACTGCGAACGGGTCCGGGCTGCAATGGTCGACAATCCGCAATATCGCCATGGCCTGGGTTCTGACCTTGCCGATGGCGATGCTGATCTCGGGCCTTCTGTACTTTGTTTTCGCGCATTTGTTTTAGCCGGAGCCGCAGACGGCCGGGACGTATGAGACCTGCGTCCGGCTTCGGGGAAAGGGTTCAAGAGTGGTAGATGCAAGCTTTAGCCTTCTGACGGGCAACAGTATCGAAACGCGGCTGGTCCGGGCCGGTGGCATCATTTTTCGCGAGGGCGAGCAAGCCAACGAGCTCTTCGTGATCAAGAGCGGCTACGTGCGCATTCAGGTCGGCAACAAGACCGTGGCGGACCTGGCGGCTGACACGATCTTTGGCGAAATGGCATTGATCGACAACGAGCCAAGGAGCGCGTCCGCCACAGCTCTCACCGATGTCGAACTCGTCCCGGTCTCGGAAAAGCAGTTTCTCTTCCTCGTCAGCCAGACGCCGCATTTTGCCCTGAAGGTGATGAGGACGCTGGCCCACCGACTCAGAACCATGAACAAGGTCGTCGACTAAACGCGGCGAGCGAAAACCGCTGCTTCCGCCGCCGCTTCGGCGCGCGGTGCTTGATGCGGCCGTGACGGAGCCTCAAACGTGACACAGTGGTAATGTGACGCAACTTGAACCGCCTGCCTGCGTTACCATGTGATGGCCATGCCCGAGGACGACATTTTCATGCCCCACGCTGCGCGATCGCGGCCGCCTTTCGGCGGGGCGCAGGCGCGCGGCAAGGTCATCGACCAGGACGGACGCGAATTCTCAGACGCAGCGCTGCATCCGCAGTTCGAGGGTTTCCAGTTCGACTTCCGCAACGCCAGCGCCAATCCGTTCGGCAATCTGACGCGCGAAGAGCGGCTGGCGCGGCTGGAGATGATCGCAAAGCTGCTCGACGTCGCCTTCATCGTGCCGGGCACCAATGTCCGCTACGGCATCGACGGGCTGATCGGCCTGATCCCCGTGGTCGGCGATATCATTACCACCGCGATCTCGCTGTGGCTGGTGCGCGAAGCCCGCTTGCTGGGCGCGCCCTGGCACATCACGGCGCGGATGCTCGCCAATGTCGCGGTCGACGGCGTGATCGGCATGGTGCCGGTGGCGGGCGATGCGTTCGACGTCATGTTCCGCGCCAACATGCGCAATGTGCGGATGCTGCGGCGCTGGCTCGACAAGCAGCCGCGGCTCTAACGAACTCACCAAAACAAAAGCCCCCGGATCGGTCCGAGGGCTTTTCGTTTTAGGAGGAGCGGAAAGGTTACGCGGCGTCGGCGTCGGTCTGGCTGGCGGCGGGGCGCGGACGACGCGGCAGCGGGAAGCCTTCGCTCTCATAGAGAGAGCGGATGCCGTTCTGGTCGAAACGGGCTTCCTCGACCTGCAGATAGGCGCCGTTCAGCGAATCCGCCGGCAGCTCTTCCATCGCAAAGCGCACGGCTTCGGCGGCAGTGCCGAAACGGCGATAGGCGAAACCAGCCCGCTTCTTCTTGCGGATGGCGGCAGGAAACAGCTCGGCAGACGTGTTGTAGTTGAACGGACGCAGGGGACGCATGGTCGACGACCTCTTGTGTTCTTGGCGCGATGCGGCGAAAGGGATTTTGGGGACGGCGGCCTACCATCGGCGGCGCGCCGTACGTGTCATTTCGACCCCTAATATAGGCCTCTTTGACAAAAATGCGACCCCAGAAGCGGCCCCGGCAAGGCACATGCTGAATCCGCGCATAGCACGCGGTCGTGCCGAATAATCCTTTTTATTTCAGAGCCTTAAGGCTCTCATATCTTGTCGAGCCAGGCCAGGATCGCGACCACGATCAAAATCACCCCGAAAAGGCCCATTCCGGAGTGGCCGAGGCCATAGCCATAGCCGCGGATCCGGCCGCTATAGCCGCCTAGGAGGATAATCAGCAGGAGGATGATGAGGATCAGTCCGAGCGACATGGCGCCCTCCTCAGAATAGGCGGCAGCCGCACGGCGAGACGCCGACGGCCCCGCGAATTCGGAGCAAAGCACATTCCGGCCCGCGAGTCGTTAAGGCGCCCCGCCGATCACAAGGATGTTGTCGGGGCGCCGGGGCGACTACTTCTTGCTTTCGTCGATCGGCAGCACCTTCAGCGGGGTCGGATAGGGCTCGACCCGCAGCGAGTCGCTGGCGATCAGGCCGATCTTGTGCAGCGGCGCCTGTTCGAGATCGCCGGCGGCCGACTTGTGCACGGCGTATTGCCAGACGCTCATCGAGCCCTTGGCGACCAGCATCTTGGCGATGCCGCCGGCATTCTGGCCCTCGACCTGCGCGAGGTCGGCATCCGTGAGGCCGATGACGATTTCGTCCTTGGAGGTGATGACCTTGAACAGCGAGATCTTGTCGGCGGCGAACGCTGGCATGCTCAAAGTGCTCCCCATGATCAGGCCGGCAAGACCGAGACCCAACAAAAGCTTTCCTGGAATCCGTGACATCAAAATTTCCTTGTGTTCAGGCGCGCCAAGGCCGCTGCGGCCAAAACAAACCCCGCGCGACCGGTTCTTGGTCGCGCGGGGCGGGGAAATTGTTCGACGCTGGGAGCAGGATATTTGCCAAACCCCACTGCCGTCATTGCCGGGCTTGACCCGGCAATCCATCGTGATGAAAGACTCATTCCTTGATGGATGCGCGGGTCGAGCCCGCGCATGACGAGCGGTAGTGACTGCCGCGTTACTTCTTCTCGTTCAGCTTCAGCGCCGCCGAGTTGATGCAGTAGCGCAGGCCGGTCGGGCCGGGGCCGTCGTTGAAGACATGGCCGAGATGGCCGTCGCATTTCGCGCACAGCACCTCGGTGCGGATCATGCCGTGGCTGACATCGTGCTCCTCGTCGACATGGCTCTCGATCGCCGGCTTGGAGAAGCTCGGCCAGCCGCAGCCGGAGTCGAACTTCTGGTCGGATTCGAACAGCGTCTGCCCGCAGCCGGCGCAGACATAGGTGCCCTTGCGGGGATCATGCTCGTATTCGCCGGTGAAGGGGCGCTCGGTCGCCTTTTCCCGCAGCACGGCGTACTGCATCGGCGTCAATTCCTTGCGCCACTCGGCCTCGCTCTTGTGAACCTTGCCGTCGGTTTTGGTGTCGGACATTCAACCTCCTTTGCGAGATGCTCAGTTGGTGGCCTTCGTGCTGCTCACCAGCGTCGGCTTCTCGATGTAGTTCTCCGCGAAGATCTTCTTCAGGCTCTCGACCTTCGGGATGTCGTTATAGGCAATATAGGGTTGGCTCGGGTGCAGCGTCAGATAGTCCTGGTGGTAGCCTTCCGCCGGATAGAACGCCTCCAGCGCGCCGACCTTGGTGACGATCGGCTTCTTGTAGACCTTGGCCGCGTTGAGCTGGGCGATATAGGCGTCCGCGACCTGCTTCTGCTCGTCGCTGGTGGTGAAGATCGCCGAGCGATATTGCGTGCCGGAATCGGGGCCCTGCCGGTTCAGCTGGGTCGGGTCGTGCACGACCGAGAAGAAGATCTGCAGGATCTTGCCGTAGGAGATCTTCTGCGGGTCGTATTTGATCTCGACCGATTCCGCGTGGCCGGTCGTGCCGGTCGAGACCTTCTCGTAGTCCGCATTCGCCTTGCTGCCGCCGGAGTAGCCGGACACCGCGCTGACGATGCCGGCGGTGTGCTGGAACACGCCCTGCACACCCCAGAAGCAGCCGCCGGCGAGCACCGCGGTCTTGATGCCGGCCTCGGGCGCGCTTGCTGGGGGCGGCGGGATGATCACGGCGTCCTCGGCGGCAAGCGAGGGCGCAACGGCAAAAGCGGCGACGGCCAGCGCGCCGATCGCGGCGGCGCAAACCGAGAGGCGGCTGAGGGAGCTTTTGGGCATGGGTTCCTCGTGGGATCGCAATTGGGGGCCAGTCTAGAGCGGCAGCCGGCATTCGCAAATCGGGCCGAGCCGCTCCGACGCTTTAAAATACGGGTCAAAGCGCGTTTTGTTACGCCGCCGGCCACACGGTTTCGTGAGCAAAATCACGCTCGGGCAAGACCTTAGGCGGGCGGCCGCCCCACGAGGACTTCTACTTCGTCGCGGCGAAATCGTCATCTCGTTATTGCGAGGAGCGATAGCGACGAAGCAATCCATGTCTCAACAAGCGGAACGATGGATGCTTCGCTCCGCTCGCAATGACGGTGGATCGGGCGTCACACCACAATGCTCAGCCGCTTCGCGGCCCGCGTGATGCCCGTATACAGCCACCTCGCGCGCGAATCCTGGAACGCAAAGCTCTCGTCGAACAGCACGACATCGTCCCATTGCGAGCCCTGCGACTTGTGCACGGTCAGCACATAGCCGTAGTCGAACTCGTCATAGGGCTTGCGCTGCTCCCACGGAACGCCCTCGACGCCGCCGTCGAAGCATTCGCCGCGCACCGAGACTTTGGTGACCTTGTAGCCGAAATCCTCATCCGGCATCACGCGCATGGTGATGATCTTGGATTTCGACTGCGCCCGCGCCTTGACCCGCCATAGCCCGCCATTGAACAGGCCCTTCTTGCGGTTGTTGCGCAGGCAGACCAGCTTGTCGCCGGCGACGGGGAGCGGATCCTCGATATTTTGCCGCTGCCGCACCCGCATGTTGTAGGCGCGGCGGGTGTTGTTGCGGCCGACCAGCACCTGGTCGGCGCGCATCACGCGGTCCGGATCGAGCTCCTTGCGCGACACCACCTCGCTTTCGCCGTGGCGGCCGATCTCGAGCTCGCGGCCCTCGCGGATATCCATCGACATCCGCACGATCGGATCGTCCTGGGCCTGGCGGTGCACCTCGGTCAGCATCGCGTCCGGCTCGGCATCGGTGAAGAAGCCGCCGCCCTGGATCGGCGGCAATTGCGCGGGATCGCCGAGCACCAGCAGCGGGCAGTCGAACGACATCAAGTCGCGGCCGAGCTCGGCATCGACCATCGAGCATTCGTCGATCACGATCAGCTTGGCCTTCGATGCCGGCGCGTCGTCCCACAGCTCGAAGCTCGGCTGCTCGACGCCGGATTCGCGGGCGCGGTACATCAGGGAATGGATCGTGGAGGCGCTGTCGCAGCCCTTGTTGCGCATCACCAGCGCCGCCTTGCCGGTGAAAGCCGCGAACTTCACCTCGCCGTCGACGCCTTCGGCGATGTGGCGGGCAAGCGTGGTCTTTCCGGTTCCGGCATAGCCGAACAGCCGGAACACCGGCGGCGTGGCGCCCTTGCCGGGCTTGGCTTTGAGCCAGTCGGCAACTGCTTTCAGCGCGGAGTCCTGATGCGGCGTGAAGGTGGTCATGTGGCTTTCGGAGGAATGAGCGCGCGACCGATAGCGCCGCGACTCGTGCCAGCACAAGCTAAACATTCATGCGGTCCGATCAAGCTATCTCCCGCTGCACGGAATTGGAGTTTCGCCCCCGAGGCTGGACTTGGGTCGCGCCGCCACTAGACTGACCGAAAACAACAAGCGGTCGGGACCACAATAAGTGGTCGGGAGCGCGACCTTGGGAGTGACGCCATGAAATTCGGCATCTTTTACGAGCTGCAACTGCCGCGCCCGTGGAACGACGGAGACGAACTCCGCCTCTACCAGAACGCGCTGACGCAGCTCGAGACCGCCGACCGGCTCGGCTACGACTATGCCTGGGTCGTGGAGCATCACTTCCTCGAGGAATATTCGCATTCGCCGGCACCGGAATCCTTCCTCGCCGCCGCAAGCCAGCGCACCAGGAATATCCGGCTCGGCCACGGCATCTTCCAGCTCACCACCAATCATCCCGCCCGCGTCGCCGAGCGGGTTGCGGTGCTCGATCTGCTCTCCAACGGCCGTTGCGAGTTCGGCATGGGCGAGAGCGCCTCGATCACCGAGCTGACGCCGTTCGGCCGCGACATGGAGACCAAGCGCGAGGTGTTCGAGGAGGCGGTCAGTGCGATCTTCCCGATGTTCACCAAGATCGGCACCGAGCATCACGGCAAATATTTCGACATCCCCTTGCGCAACGTCGTGCCGAAGCCGGTGCAGAAGCCGCATCCGCCGCTCTGGATGGCCTGCTCGCAATTGCCGACCATCGAGCGCGCCGGGCAGAACGGATTTGGCGCGCTCGGCTTCCAGTTCGTCAGCGCCGAGGCGGCGCATGCCTGGGTGCATGCCTATTACAACGCGATCACCAAGCGGCTGAAGAAGCTCGCCGACTACGAGATCAATCCGAACATGGCGCTGGTCTCGTTCTTCATGTGCGCCGAGACCGACGAGGAAGCACGCAAGCGTGCCGATGGCGCGACCTTCTTCCAGTTCGCGCTGCGCTATTACGGCCAGGCGCAGAACCGGCAGCGGCCGGCGCCCGGCACCGTCAACATGTGGGACGAGTACAACAAGTGGAAGCGCGAGAATCCGGAGGCGCAGGAGGCTGCGCTGCGCGGCGGCCTGATCGGCTCGCCGGAGACGATCGCCAAGAAGCTGCGGCGCTTCCGCGCGTCGCATATCGACCAGGTGATCCTGCTCAACCAGGCCGGCAAGAACACCCATGAGCACATTTGCGAGTCGCTCGAGCTTTTCGGCAAGGAAGTGATGCCGGAGTTCCAGCACGATCCGGAGCACGATGCCTGGAAGAAGGGCGTGTTGAGTGGTGCGATCCAGCTCGAGGAGATCGACACACAGGCGTTCTCGGATCGCTACGGTAAACTCGCGGTCAATGTCGCGCCGAAAACCGCCGCCGCGGGCTGATCGATTGTTGTGCAGCGACCTCGCGATCTCGTGAGGAAAATAATTCGCTACGCGCGATCCGCGCCTTAAAAGAAACGACTCGCGCGATGCCTGCACCGAAGTGCTGGCATCGCTATTTTTGTGCGGTGCTCGACAGCTTCATTCGCGCGCCCCATCATCCTGACAACGCATGATCGCGTGTTGAGAAACGCGCTTGATCGTCAGGAGAGTTTTGGAATGAAGCGTCGTGAGTTCCTCCAGCTGTCGCTCGTCACAGCCGCCGCTGCCGCGCTGTCACGGGGTGCGCAGGCCCAGGCGGACGCGAAGGAAATTCGTATCGGCTACCAGAAGAACGGCGTGCTGGTTATCACGCGCCAGCGTGAAGCCCTGGAAAATCATTTCAAGCCGCAGGGCATCAGTGTGAAATGGGTCGAGTTCTCCTCGGGCCCGCCGATGATGGAAGCGATGAATGTCGGCAGCGTCGATTACGGCGCCGTCGGCGATTCCCCGCCGATCTTCGCCCAGGCCGCGGGCGCGGCCATCGTCTATGCCGCGGCCCAGCCGATCATCAATGGTTCAGGCATCCTGGTGCCGCAGAATTCGGCAATCACAGGCATCGCCGATCTCAAGGGCAAGCGCGTCGGCTTCACCAAGGGATCCAGCGCGCATAACGTCGTGATTCAGACGCTGGAGAAAGCCGGGCTGACCTATGGCGATATCACGCCGGTCTATCTGACGCCCCCCGACGCCGGCCCGGCTTTTGCCAATGGCGGCATCGATGCCTGGGCGATCTGGGATCCGTATTTCGCGATCGCCGAGACCAAGCAGCACGGTCGCATTCTGGTCAAGACTCGCGACATCACCAAGACCAACTCGTTCTACATCGCCAACCGCGACTTCGCCCGAAATCACGGCGCCGTCCTGCAGCAGATCGTCGATGTCACGACGTCGTCGGCGGCGTGGGCGCAGGCGCATCCCGATGAGGTCGCGAAATCCCTGGCCGCCGTCACCGGCGTGCCGCTCGATATCCAGACCATCGCGGCGCGGCGAGCCGGCTTCTCGGTCGGGCCTGTGACTGACGACATCATCGTGACCCAGCAGGGCGTCGCCGACCGCTTCTTCAAGCTCGGCCTGATCCCGAAGCAGATCGCGATCCGCGACATCGTCTGGCGCAATCCCCAGACCTGATCGCTCCTTGGTCAATTCAATGCAGAGGACATTCCCATGACGCGTTTATTTCGACGCTGGATTGCTCGCGCAGTGCTGTCGGTCGGCATCGTCGCAGCCAGCGTCGGCGTTTCCTACGGCCAGGACAAGGTCGTCCGCATCGGCTTCCAGAAATACGGCAAGCTGGTGCTGTTGAAGAGCAAGGGCTCGCTCGAGGAGAAGCTGAAATCGGTCGGCTACAAGGTCGTCTGGACCGAGTTTCCGTCGGGTCCGCCGCTGCTGGAAGCGCTCAATGTCGGTGCGATCGATTTCGGCAACACCGGCGAGGCGCCGCCGATCTTCGCGCAGGCCGCAGGCGCACCGATCCGGTACGTCGCCTATGAGCCACCGGCGCCGAAGGGCGAGGCGATTCTGGTGCCGAAGGACAGCCCGATCAAATCGGTCGCGGAGCTGAAGGGCAAGAAGGTCGCGCTGAACAAGGGCTCCAACGTCCACTATCTGCTGGTGAAGGCGCTGGAGAAAGCCGGCGTAAAATATTCCGACGTCGAGGTCGCCTATCTCGCGCCCGCCGATGCGCGCGCGGCGTTCGAGCGCGGCGCGGTCGATGCCTGGGTGATCTGGGATCCGTTCCAGGCTGCGGCAGAGGCTGCGACCGGCGCCCGCACGTTGGCCGACGGCACCGGCGTCGTCGCGAACTATCAGTTCTACTTTGCCTCGAAGCAGTTCCTGCACAGCGACCCGAAGATCGTCGAGCTGGTGCTGGCGCAGCTCAGCGAGGTCGATGACTGGGCCAAGGGCGATATCCACGCCGTTGCCGAACAGCTGGCGCCGAGCATCGGCCTGTCGGTGCCGGTGGTGGAGGTCGCGCTGAAGCGGCAGTCCTACGGCATCAAGCCGGTCACCGACAGCGTGGTCGCGGATCAGCAGCAGGTCGCCGACGCGTTCTTCGCGCTCGCCCTGATCCCGAAGCAAATCAAGATTTCCGACGTCGCATGGAGACCGGGCACGTGAGCACCGCAACCAACGCCAATATCCTCTGGTTCCTGCCGACCCACGGCGACAGCCGCTACCTCGGCACGGCGATCGGCGGCCGCGAGGTGAACTTCAACTATCTGCGCCAGATCGCGCAGGCCGCGGACCAACTCGGCTATTACGGCGTGCTGCTGCCGACGGGGCGGAGCTGCGAAGACTCCTGGGTGGTGGCGTCAGCCGTCGCGCCCTGGACCGAGCGGTTGCGTTATCTGGTGGCGGTCCGGCCCGGCCTGCAATCGCCGAGCGTCGCCGCCCGCATGACCGCGACGCTGGACCGGCTGTCGAACGGCCGTCTCCTGATCAATGTCGTCACCGGCGGCGATCCGATCGAGAGCAAGGGCGACGGCATCTTCCTCGACCACGACGAGCGCTACGCGGTGACGCGCGAGTTTCTCAACGTCTACGGCGATCTGCTCGCGGGCAAGACGGTCAATGTCGAGGGCAAGCACATCAGGATCGAGGACGGCCGCCTGCTGTTCAATCCGGTGCAATCGCCGCGGCCGCCGCTGTATTTCGGCGGCTCGTCGGACGCCGGCATCGACGTCGCGGTCGACACCGTCGACAAATATTTGACCTGGGGCGAGCCGCCGGCGCAGGTCGCCGAGAAGATCGCCAAGGTGAAGGCGGTGGCCGCGCAGCGCGGCCGCGAGCTCTCATTCGGTATCCGCCTGCATGTGATCGTGCGCGAGACCAATGCGGAGGCGTGGCGCGCCGCCGACGAGCTGATCCAGTACGTCACCGACGACACGGTGGCGGCCGCCCAGAAGATCTTTGAGCGGATGGACTCGGTCGGCCAGCAGCGCATGGCGCAGCTGCATGGCGGCCGGCGCGACCAGCTCGAGATCAGCCCGAACCTCTGGGCCGGCGTCGGCCTGGTGCGCGGCGGGGCCGGCACCGCGCTGGTCGGCGATCCGCAGACGGTCGCCGCGCGCATCAAGGAGTATCAGGACATCGGCGTCGATACCTTCATCATGTCGGGCTACCCGCATCTCGAGGAAGCCTATCGCTTCGCCGAGCTGGTGTTCCCGCTGCTGTCGCTGGCGCAACCCGGCAATGTGACGCCGATCCGCGTCAACACCGGGCCGTTCGGCGAGACCATCGGCAACGACTACCGTCCGCAGAAGCAGGCATCGCAATCATGAGTCTCATCGACAGTCTTCCGCGCCGCAAAGCGTTTTCGAGCGAAGTGGATGCCGGTTCGCGTGAAGAAAACGCGTCAAAACAAAAATCTGGAGCTCCGTTCCGATCCCGTCGGAACGGAAACAGCTCCAGCGCACCCAAACTCCCCAAGGTCGACGGCCTGATCCCCTGGATCGTGCCGCTCGCCATCATCCTGGTCTGGCAGCTGGCCTGCGTCACCGGTTTCGTTCCCTCGCGCGTGCTGCCGGCGCCGTCCGACGTCGCACTGGCGGGCTGGAAGCTGCTGCTGTCAGGTGAGCTGATCCGCAACATCTGGGTCAGCTTCTGGCGCGCCTCGATCGGATTTGTGATCGGCGGCAGCATCGGCTTCGCCTTCGGGCTCGCCAATGGGCTGTCGCAGCTGTCGGCGAAGCTCACCGACACCACGCTGCAGATGGTGCGCAACATCCCGCATCTGGCGCTGATTCCGCTGGTCATCCTGTGGTTCGGCATCGACGAGTCGGCAAAACTGTTCCTGGTCGCGCTCGGCGTGTTCTTCCCGATCTATCTCAACACGCTGCACGGCATCCGCACCGTCGACCCGCAGCTGATCGAGATGGGCCGCATCTACGGCATGAGCGACGGCGAGCTGTTCCGCCGGGTGATCTTCCCTGGCGCGCTGCCCTCGATCTTCGTCGGCCTGCGCTTCGCGCTCGGCATCATGTGGTTGACCCTGATCGTCGCCGAGACCATCGCGGCCTCGTCCGGCCTAGGCTACATGGCGATGCAGGCGCGCGAGTTCATGCTGATCGACGTCGTCGTGCTCTCGATCCTGATCTACGCCTTGCTCGGCAAGCTCGCCGACAGCGCCTCGCGGGCGCTGGAGCGGCTGACCTTGTCGTGGCACCCCGCCTTCCAGAAGAAGTGAGAATGAGAATGCAAGAAGCGCTTCGTTTCCAGCCCGTCGACGCCGAGCCGGTCGACCGCGCCGATATCGTCGTGCAGGCACGGCAGCTGCGGCGCGGATCGGAAGGTGCGACCCGTGGCCTGTCGCTGACCATTCGCGGCCTGCGCAAGGCGTTCGGCGACAATGAGGTGTTGCGCGGCATCGACCTGCACATCCCGGCCGGCCAGTTCGTCGCGATCGTCGGCCGCAGCGGCTGTGGCAAGAGCACGCTGCTGCGCCTGATCGCTGGCCTCGACGCGCCGACGGCGGGCGGCATCGCCTTTGGCGAACAGCCCCGGGCGCAGGATGTCCGCGTCATGTTCCAGGAGCCGCGCCTGCTGCCCTGGGCGCGGGTGCTCTCCAATGTCGAGGTGGGTCTGGGACGGGAGCGTTCCTCCGCCGACGCGCAGGCACGTGCCGAGCACGCGCTGGTCGAGGTCGGCCTCGACGACAAGCGCGGGCAGTGGCCGTCGGTGCTCTCGGGCGGCCAGAAGCAGCGCGTGGCGCTGGCGCGCGCGCTGGTCAGCCAGCCGCGCGTCTTGGCGTTCGACGAGCCACTCGGCGCGCTCGACGCGCTGACCCGGATCTCGATGCAGCAATTGCTGGAACGCGTCTGGCGCGACCAGGGTTTTACCGCGATCCTGGTGACGCATGACGTCGCCGAGGCGGTCGCGCTCGCCGACCGCGTGCTTGTCATCGAGGACGGCCGCATCGCGCAGGACGTCACGATCGACCTGCCGCGGCCGCGCCGGCGCGGCTCGGCCGAACTCGCCGCGCTGGAGGGCGAGATCCTGAAGCACCTGCTCGAAGGCAGCGAAGACACCCTGTGAGGTCGCCATGAATTCCGTCGTCCGCAATGTTTCGATCGAGCCCGCGGTCGCGGCCGCCGAGTTCCGCGGCGCGATGCGCCATCTCACCGGTGGCGTCGGCGTCATCACCGCCGGTCGCGGTAAGGACATTTCGGGGATGACGGTGACCTCGGTGTCGTCGCTGTCGGTCGAGCCGCCGTCGCTGATCGTCAGCATCAACCGCGCCGCCTCCTCGTGGCCGTTGATCGCGCGCCATGGCGTGTTCGGCGTCAACATCCTGACCGCTGACCAGCTCGAGATCGCCGAGCGCTTCACCGGCAAGGGCGGTCTGAAGGGCGCCGACCGCTTCACCGGCGCCGAATGGACGACGCGCGCGTCAGGCGTACCGTTGCTGGTCGGCGCGCTTGCCGCTGTTGATTGCGAGGTCGAGGAGATCATCGAACGGCATTCGCACGCGATCGTCATAGGTCGCGTGCTCGACGTGATCACCTCGGAGCGAACCGCCGCGCTGGCGTACTGGCACGGCGAATATGTCGCGATCGACCGGGAAGAAGACGCCGTTCGGCTGGCCGAGGTCAGCCTGCCGTCGCGCCACGTTCACGCTCGGGGCGTGCGTTAACGCGCGGCGCTCGACCGGATCAGGGCTTAGATCATCGCGGTCAGCGTCGCCGGGCTGTCGATGATCACGGTGCTGCCGCGGACGCCGTACCAGACGGCCTGGACGGTCTGGGCAGCGTTGCCGAGCGGGATGCCGACGACCAGCGTCGTCGGGATGCGACCGGTGCTGGTCGGGGCCGGGTCGTTGTAGGTGAAGCTCGCCGTAACCGTCGAGACCGCGCCATTGAGGGCGATGCCGAACGTGCCGCCCGGCGTATCGGTGCCGGTCGCGTAGGGCATCGGAACGTTCAGGATGATGATGGCGGTGGTGCCGACGCCCTCGGGGATCGTCAGGGTAAGGCCTTGCATCGGCGTGAAGGTCGAGGAGTTGGTGGACAGGGTGCCGACGGTCTGCGCGTAAAGGGCCATATCTCTCTCCAGTTGTCAAAGAACGAAAAAACAATAAGAGATTGAGTAAGGCAACCGGCCGCAAGATACAAGGGATGACAGGCGGCGGGTCCGGCGCGGCATGTTGGCCGTAGCGCTTTCTTGATCAGCGCATTAAAAGCCGGTCGGATTTCAGAGACGTGACGGTTCGATGAAGCGCGCAGGAACCTGGCTGTTCTATCTCGTCGGTGCAATAGCCGTCGGCTATCTTGCCCTATATGCCTATGCGACCTTTACCGGCCGCGACATCACGCCGGGCGATCCGATCCGAATCTTCCGTAAGCCCGACGCTCCAAGCTACTCGTGACGTGAGGCAATCGCGGCAGGAGGGCCCTGCCACCTGCGGTTCTCAACCAGCGCTGGCCATCCGCTGATAGTCGGGCGCGCCATTGCCGGCCGGTGTGATCGGGATCCCGCCGTCTGCATATTCGTTCAGCTTGTTGCGCAGGGTGCGGATCGAGATGCCGAGGATGTTGGCGGCGTGGGTGCGGTTGCCGAGGCAGTGCTTCAGGGTTTCCAGGATCAAATCGCGCTCGACGTCCGCGACGGTGCGGCCGACCAACGCGCGGGTGACCTGCTCGGCGGCAAGCGTGGCATGCGCGACCGCGGGCGCGGTCTTGGCGAGGTCGAGACGGTCGCCGTCGGGGGTGAGGATCGCCTCAGCACCGATCTCGTCGCCCTGCGCCATCAGGACGGAGCGATGGATGGTGTTCTCTAGCTCGCGGACGTTACCCTGCCAGCGGTTCGCGGTCAGGACGCGGCGAGCCTCGGTCGAGACCGGGCGGACCGGCAGGCCGTTGGCCTCGGCATATTTCTTGGCGAAGTGCTGCGCCAGCTCGAGGATGTCGGCCGGACGGTCGCGCAGCGGCGGGATCTTCAAATTGACGACATTGAGGCGGAACAGCAGGTCCTCGCGGAAAGAGCCTTCGCGCACCGCCTCCGACAGATTGCGGTTCGAGGTTGCGATGATGCGGATGTCGACCGGGACCGGCTTGGTGCCGCCGACGCGGTCGATCACGCGCTCCTGGATCGCGCGCAGCAGCTTCGACTGCAAACGGACGTCCATCTCGGAGATTTCGTCGAGCAGCAGGGTGCCGCCGGTCGCTTCCTCGAACTTGCCGATGCGGCGCGCCACCGCGCCGGTGAAGGCGCCCTTCTCATGGCCGAACAACTCGGATTCCAGGAGGTGCTCCGGGATCGCCGCGCAGTTGATCGAGATGAACGGCCGCTTGGCGCGGGCCGAGCGGGCGTGGACATAGCGCGCCAGCACCTCCTTGCCGGTGCCGGACTCGCCGGTGATCATGACCGAGGCATCCGAGCCCGCGATCTGCTGCGCGAGCTTGATCACCCGGCCCATCGCCTCGTCGCGCCAGATCAGGTCGCGTGCGTCGTTGGCGACCGCGGCGAGCACGGCAGCGATCAATTCGGGGTCGGGCGGCAGCGGGATGTATTCCTTGGCGCCGGCATGGATCGCGGCGACCGCGGCGCGGGCGTCGTTGGAGATGCCGCAGGCGACGATCGGCACGTGGATGTGCTCGGCCTCGAGCCGCATCACGAGGTCGCGGATGTCGAGGCCGACATCGACCAGCAGCAGATCGGCGCCCTTGCCGCCGCGCAGCACGTTCATCGCCTGTTCGATGGTTTCGGCGTGGGTCACGGAAGCGCCGTTGTCCATCGCGATCTTGGTCGCGGTCGTGAGCTGGCCCTTCAGGGTGCCAACGATGAGAAGCCGCATGATGATCTCCTGTTCGTCTGGTCGCGCAGGTTCCGCGCGCTACCGTTGGGTCCGTTTAAGAACGTTCAGTCTTGATGATTTCGGTCATGGTTACGCCGAGCTTGTCTTCCACCAGCACCACTTCGCCACGCGCCACCAGGCGGTTGTTGACGTAGATGTCGATCGCCTCGCCAACGCGGCGGTCGAGTTCGAGCACGGTGCCCGGTCCGAGCTTCAGGAGATCGCCGACGTCCATCTTGGAGCGGCCGAGCACCGCCGAGACCTGCACCGGCACGTCGAACACGGCTTCGAGATCGGCCGCGATGCGCGCGGCATTTTCGTCCTCGTTGTAGCCGATGTCGTCGATCCCCGGCGCGTCGGCGGCGTTGAGGTCGGGAAGCGGGACGTGGGAGTCGGTGTCGCTCATGGTTCAGCCCTCAATCGCCGTCAGCCGGCCTGGCCGCGGGACGCCAGATAGCGCCCGACGAGTTCGTCGATCTTGCCTTCGATCGCGGCGCGTTCCAGCACCACGCCGCCGTCAGCCCATTCGATCCGGCAGTCGCCGGTCGCAATCGTCGGCTCGGCCAGGATCACCAGCCGGCCCTGGAAGCCGGAATGCGCCGCCATCCGCTCGATATTGTCATGCGCCGCCTCGTAGAGCGCGTCATTGATGCGGACCACGAGATGCGGCGTCGCCACCAGATGCGAGAAGCAGTCAGAGACCAGCGCGGTGATCTCGCCGAGCGGCTCGCGCGCAACCAGTTCGGTGCAGAGCTTGCGGGCCACCGCGACCGCGACGTCCACGGCCTCGGTCTCCATCCGCGTCTCGATGCCGGCAAAGCGCGCCGCGATGCCCTTGATCGCGGTGCCGATCTCTTCCAGCGCCTGCGCTGAGCGGCGGTCGCTCTCGACCTTGGCCTCGCGCAGCGCAGCTTCATAGCCGGCACGATAGGCCCGCGCCTCGGCGTCGGCGACCTTCTGCGCGATCTCGGCCGCCGTAGGCGCGCGCTCGCGGGCGCGGTCCGGCGCCGAGAAGTCCGTGTCGAACAGGAATTTCGCGGGTGCGGCCATCAGTACACCAGCTCGTCGTCGGCGCGGTTCTTGGTCAGCGTGATCTCGCCGCGGGCGGCGAGATCCTTGGCGAGGTTGACCAGCAGCGCCTGCGCCTCGTCGACGTCGCGCAGGCGCACCGGGCCCATCGCGGCCATGTCGTCCATCAGCATCTTGCCGGCGCGGGAGGACATGTTGCCGAGGAAGAAGCTGCGCACCTCCTCGTTGGCGCTCTTCAGCGCGACGCCGAGCTTGTCCTTGTCGATGTTGCGCATCAGCGTCTGCGCCGAGGCGGCATCGAGCTTGATCAGGTCGTCGAAGGTGAACATCAGCGCCTTGATACGCTCGGCGGATTCGCGGTTTTCCTCTTCCAGCGAGGTGATGAAGCGGGTCTCGGTCTGGCGGTCGAAATTGTTGAAGATTTCGGCCATCACCTCATGGGCGTCGCGGCGGCGGGTCTGCGACAGGTTCGACATGAACTCGGTGCGCAGCGTCTGCTCGACGCGCTCGATGACTTCCTTCTGCACCGCCTCCATCCGCAGCATGCGGCCGACCACGTCGAGTGCGATGTCCTCGGGCAGGATCGCCAGCACGCGGGCGGCGTGCTCCGGCTTCAGCTTCGACAGCACCACGGCGATGGTCTGCGGGTATTCGTTCTTGAGGTAGTTGGCGAGCACCTCTTCCTGCACGTTGGAGAGCTTCTCCCACATGTTGCGGCCGGCGGGGCCGCGGATCTCGTCCATGATGCCGGTGACGCGCTCGGCCGGCAGGTACTGCTGCAGCAGCCGTTCGGTGGCGTCGAAATTGCCCATCAGCGCGCCGGAGGCCGACATCCGCGACACGAATTCCAGCATCAGATCCTCGACCACGTCGGCCTCGACGGTGCCGAGCGTCGACATGTGGACCGACAGCTCGCGGACCTCCTCGTCGTCGAGCATCGACCAGATCTTGCCGCCATACTGCTCGCCGAGCGCGAGCATCAAAATCGCCGCCCGCTTCGGGCCGGGCAGCGGCTTGCCCTTGGGCCGGGCACTTTGCCGGTTCGCCAGCGTCGACAGGACGGTGGCGATGTCGTTGGCGTTGGTGGTCTGCGGTACTGCGGCCATGTCAGTTCTCTACCGGCTCGCTCAGCCATTGACGGACAATGGAGACGGTTTCGTTCGGATTGCGTTCGGCGAGTTCGCCGACCCGGTGCACGGCCTGGGCGTGGACCTGGCCCTGGATCTGGGCGACGTCGATCAGTTGCGCCGCGCCGCTGCCGCTCGGGATCAGCGCCTGGCCGGTCGCGCCCGCGCTCTCGGCATGGGCTTCGGCCATCGCCGGCACACCCGCGCCGATCAGCGCCGGAATGGCGTCGGCCGCCACGATACGCTTGACCAGCGGGCGGACCACCATGAACAGCACGACCAGCCCCAGCATCATCATGACGCCGAGCTCGATGACGTACATCACGTCATCCTTGGTGAATTGCAGCATGCCGAGCAGGCCGGTCGGCTCGGCGATCGGCTGCGTGGCGGGCGGTTCTGCGAAGCGCAGGTTGACGACCTCGACCTGGTCGCCGCGCTTCTGGTCGAAGCCGATCGCGGAGCGGACCAGGGTGGCGATGCGGTCGAGCTGCTCCTTGCTGCGGTCCTGATAGACCATCTCGCCTTTTTCATTCTTGGAATAGGCGCCGTCGACCAGCACCGCGACCGAGATGCGGTTGACGCGGCCGGCCTCGGTCACCTCGGTCTTGGTGGTGCGGGAAATCTCGTAATTGTTGGTCTCTTCGCTCTTCTTGCTCTGGTCGCGGGCGCGGACGGCGTTGTCCTGGTTCTGGTTGCCCGGCAGCTCGTTGTTGACGGTGACCTGGCCGGAATTGTCGGCGGTGGCGCTGCTTTCCTCGCGGGTCTGGGTCGAGCGCAGTACGCGGCCCTCGGGGTCGAACTTGTCCGAGGTCTGGGTGATCTTGTTGTAGTCGAAGTCGGCGGAGAGCTGGACGCGGGCGCGGCCCGAGCCGACCACCGAGGAGACGATGTCCTCGACCTGCTTGCGCATCCGCTTCTCGAACGCGGCACGGCGCTCGTCGCCGACCGTGGCGTCGGCGTCGCTGGCGGCGCCATCAGCGAGCAGCGAGCCGGCCTCGTCGACGATCGAGACCCGCTGCGGCTTCAGCCCGTTGACCGCGGAGGCGACGACGTGGCGGATCGCCCGGATCTGCTGCGGCTCCAGCGCACCGCGCACCCTGAGCACGATCGAGGCCGAGGGCTCCGGCGTTTCGCGCGAGAACAGCGGCTTTTCCGGCAGCACGAGGTGGACGCGCGCGGCCTGGACGCGGTCGATGGCGCGGATGGTGCGGGCGAGCTCGCCCTCCAGCGCGCGCAGATGATTGATGTTTTGGACGAAGCTCGTGGTGCCCAGGGCGTCCGACTTGTCGAAGATCTCGTAGCCGACGCCGCCGCCCTTGGGCATGCCGCCCTCGGCGAGCTTCATCCGGAGCCGCGTCACCTTGTCCTTCGGCACCATGATCGCGGCGCCGTCATTGCGCAGCTCGAACGGGATCGCCTGGCGCTCCAGCTCCTTGATGATTCCGGAGGAATCCTCGGTCGACAGGTCGGTGAAGAGGGTGGTCATCTGCGGCGTGGTGACGCGCATGATGACGAAAGCGAAGAAACCGATCAGGGCCGCGGTGACCGCAACCATGGCCCCGAGGCGAGCCGCACCAAGACCTCTCAGGAAAGCAACCAGACTTTGCACCAACGGCCCCCAGGGATTCGGCCCACGCGGGTCCGACTGGGCAAATATTGCCTAGGGTATGGTTTCCATATGGTTAACGAAGGTTAAGAACCGCGGCAAAATCGCGGACATGAAAAAAACCGGCTTCGAAAAGCGAAGCCGGTTTTCGTCAAATGCCACGGGTACGGGCGGATTTACTGCCGGTACTGCTGGATCCGGGTGGTGCGCAGCCCGGCCAGACCATGCTGGTCGATCGAGAACTGCCAGGAAAGGAATTCATCGACGGTCAATGTGTAGCGGCTGCAGGCCTCCTCAAGGGAGAGCAGGCCGCCGCGCACCGCAGCGACGACTTCGGCCTTGCGGCGGATGACCCACCGTTTGGTACCGGGGGCCGGCAAATCCGCAATCGTTAACGGGCTGCCGTCAGGCCCGATGACGTATTTCACCCTCGGGCGATGGGGTTCTGTCATGGCGTACTCACAAACTCTCAACCACTGAACTCGCAAGAGGTAACCTACGCCCGCCGGTTTAAAATTTGCCTAAGCCCAAGCGTTCAATACGAATCTCGTTGGACCGGCCGGGAACTGGGGGGCGGATCGGACGGCCGGGGGCCCATTGCTGGCCTGCCGTCAGGCTCCGGAGCGAGCGGCACCCCTCTCCCTAACCCTCCCCACAAGGGGGGCGGGAACCCTCCTGCCGGTGCGTCCCTTGCGTCTCTTACCCGCAATTCCCTCGCATCTCCCACGTTGTGCAACGTGAGGTAAGCACACTGCTCGGGCTCCCTCCCCACGCAACCGGGGTCTACCCCGGTTGCGCATCATTGATCTGCGCAAGTCGGGCAGGCCCGACTTGCGATGGGGGAGGGTTGGGGAGAGGGGGTCCCGGGCGAGATAATCGACGTGAGACTCGCTTCCGCAATCATCTCGCGTGTGACAACATGTGTCGAAAGATTGCCGGACGGCACCTTGGTCAATTTTCTTTGACGAACACGACAGCCCCGCGCCGTAACGACGCGCGACCGCCTGCGTACGAGAGATTGTCCGTTCACCGCAGGTGGACGCGCCCCTCCACTCACTCGATCCGAGCATTTGTCATGATGATGAACAGACGCACTTTCTCGACCGCCTTGCTCGCCGGCGCCGCGGCTTCGCTGGTGTCCTCGCGCGGCATGGCCGCAACCACGCCGCCGGTGAAGGCGCGCAACGTCGTGCTGGTGCATGGCCTGTTCGCCGACGGCTCCTGCTGGACCGAGGTCATTGCGCGCTTGCAGGCCGCCGGGCTCAATGTGACGTCGGTGCAAAATCCGTTGACCACGCTGCCGGAAGCGGTCGCCTCAGCGCAGCGCGTGCTCGATCGCCAGGATGGCCCGACGGTGCTGGTCGGTCATTCCTTCTCCGGCATGATCGTCACCGAGGCCGGCGTGCATCCGAATGTCTCGGCGCTGGTCTATGTCGCCGCGCGCGCACCCGATGCGGACGAGGACTACACCGCGTTGGCAAAAACCTATCCGACGCCGCCGGCCAGCGCCGGCATCGTGTTCGATGGCGACGAAGGCCGGCTGTCGGAAGAGGCCTTCCTGCGCGATTTCGCCGGCGACCTGCCGGAAGCGAAAGCAAAGGTGCTCTATGCCGTGCAGCAGCCGTTCCACAAGCAGCTGCTGGCCGGCAAGGTCAGCCACGCGGCCTGGCGCAGCAAGCCGAGCTACTACGCGGTCTCGACCGAAGACCGCACCATCAATCCGGATCTCGAACGCTTCATGGCGAAGCGGATGGGCGCCACCACGATCGAGGTGAAGGCGAGCCATCTCGCGCTGATCTCGCAGCCCGACGCGATTGCGCGCCTGATCCTCGACGCTGCGGGGCAGTCGAAGTGAGCGTGGGCGCCAACTGCGCTGCAGAGCGCGCCCGCTTCTCCCACGCGCGATAACGAAAGCAGCCCTGGGGGCGCGGCGACGCTCCCAGGGCCGCTTTGCGATTCGGTTCCGCCTAGAGCCTATTCCGTTCCGATTGCATCGGAACGGGGCTCTAAACTCTAGTTTTGACGCGTTTCTTCACGCGAACCGGTACCCACTTCGCTCGAAAACGCTCTACAGGATGTGCGCGCCATGGCTGTCGAGGATGCCGTGATGGCTCGCGCGTGGAATCAAATCATGCACGACGGCATCGACGTCGACCTGGCGCTTGCGCTTGGTGCTGAGCGCGTTCAGTAGCGTCGCGACGAGGATCATCACCAGGACGCCGGCAAGACTGAGCACGATCTGCATCGAAAGCCGGTTCGAGCTGTCGAACAGATCAAACTGGCTGACGAGCGCCAGCAGGACGCCGAGACAATAAATCGGCAGCGAATTCTCGCCACAACACCGCGCGCTGCGCAGGATCGGGGTCGATAGCCCTCGCCAGCCCTCGGGAACCAGCCATAACGCCACGATCGCAAGCGCCAGAAAATGCAGCAGCCGCAACGGACTCAAGTTCGATTTGTCCAATGGAAACAATAGATCCGTCAGGATCGGCGGGACCAGCTTGATGTCCTGGCCCAGCGCAAGGACCAGGCTGAACGCCAGATAGAGAGCAGAAAGAATGAGCGCAGGGCGCGACGTCACCCATCCTCGGATCCTCTTCCTCTCGATGACGTACCACGCGCCCAGCACGACCGGCAGCTGCCACGCCAGCGGATTGAAGAACCAGACGCCATCGGGCCAGGCAGGAACGCTCCAGCCGAAGACGTGCACCAGCGCATAAAGCAACAACGAAAGGCCAAGCGTCATGTTTGGTGCTCGCAGCAGCAGCCACAACAGCGGCGCGAACAATACGTGACAGATCACAAAGACCGGCAAGACATCGGTATTGACGGGGCGGTATTGCAGGATCGCGGCGTGCGCAAGCGTGGCGCCCGGACGCTCGAACAGGACCCGCGTATTGCTCTCGTCGGCAAGACGGTCGCTGCCCGTGAGGTAGACGAGGATGGCGCAAGCGAGCGTAAGCAGCAGAAAGGCGGCATAGATGTCCCATCCCCGTCGCAGCGAACGGCCGATCATGCCGCTCCAGCCGTCACGCTGACGCGCTCTGCCGTAGGCCAGTGCGCAGGTCACGCCCGAGATGAACATGAATATCTCGGCGGCATCGCAGAAGCCGTAGTTGCGCAGCGTCAGCCAACTTCCGACGTTATTTGGAATGTGATCGAGAAAGATCCACCATAACGCGATCCCGCGGCAGACATCGATGCGCGGGTCGCGGCCGGTCGATCTGAACTCCGGCGGAGTTTCGCCGATCAATCGCTTCGAAGTGTGGGTTCGATCAAGCATCTGTTGATCTGTCTGGCGTGCGCGCGCGGCCTGATCGCGTACAGGTCCGTGAGCCGATCGGACGCTCCGAGGCGTGCGCGTGCCGGACTAGCCTCCGGTCAACCTATGGGATTGCGCGCTGCAGCTATCCGATGGTTGGCGGCGCTTTCGCGGGCCAGCCACGTTCGTCGAGGCCAGAAGGATCATCGTCCTCCGACGGCGCCAGCAAGGTTCCGCCGATGACCGGTATCAAAAGCTGTTTCCGCATTTCGGCGAGGCGGGCACGGCAGTACTCGTGATAAAGCATGTCGAATATGGTGGACATGATCGAACCCTTTCCTGATCACTAAGGCTGACTTCCCATGTGACAGATTTCGACCATTTCAACCGGGGCCAAAAAACCAACGGTGCCGCCGGCAGTCCAACGAATACTGATAGCGATTTGGCCGGAGCGACCAAACAAAATCGAGACCAGTAGTTCTACCAGGGAGCCTTGCGTGCGGCTCCTTAAGCTGGGTCAATCGCAAACAGGGTCGTAGGGCTGATTTGCGCTTGCACTCTGCCAGGAATGTTTGAACCGGATCCGATGGCAGCAATCATAAATTGAGCCGTCACGACCGTATCCTCTTAAAGGAGAAAAATCGGCTGCGACTTTCGCGGATATTATACACGTAATATTCTGGCGACTGAGTGAACCAGTTCACACTACTATCAATCACAGGCAAATCAGACTAGCAGACTGATAGCGTGGCTTCTTGGACTCATGCGCACGGATCAAGAGCAGGCCGGTGCGTGAATTGCAAAATGCAGATTCCGACGTTGGTGTGCCGCAGTACTTCATTCTGATGTTCTGTGAAGGCTGGAGGTCCCCATGCCTACGGACGCAGCCAATTTCATATCGTATCGATTTTCAACGCGCGATCTTCCGGAGCGCATTCGCATCCCCGCATGGCGCGAGCACTTTGGGCGATGCGTCGTGCATGCAGATATCGAGCCTCTATCGAACGTTCCGTTCCAGGCCGATGCGTCCCTGTATGCGGTTCGGGGTTTGCGTACGCTCGCGCTGAAAGGCACTTCCATGCGTTTTAAGCGCTTGCAAGCGAACCTTGCCGATGGTGATGACTCAATCGGCGTAATCTTCTGCTCTTCCGGCGGAAGCCAGCTGTCGCAGCGCGGCGGCGAAGTTGAAGTTCGCGGCAGCGATGCAATCGCAATTCTGCATTCCGAGCCCGTCAGCGTTACTTATGTCGAGGGATTGCAATTTGGTCTGGCCGTGCCGCGCGAGGTGCTTGCGCAGCGCTTGACCGACGTCGAAAGCCTGGCCATGCGGCCGATTTGGCACCGGACCGAAGCATTCCGGCTGTTCACGGCATATCTGAAGTCGGTCATTAAGACGAGGGCGCTGTCCGCCCCCAGGCTTCATGATACGGTCGTGACCCACATCCATGATCTCATCGCGCTCGCAATCGGCGAGGGGCCTGCCTTGGGCGAGAGCAGCGCGAGCGCCGTCGTGGCCGCTCGGCACAACGCAGTGCTCGACTACCTGGCCATACACTTTCAGGAGCCCGGGCTCAGCGTTCAAACGGTCGCCCGTTGCCAGGGCATTTCACCTCGCTATCTGCAGCGCCTGATGGCGTCATCGGGGTCATCGTTCACCGAGCGCTTGAATGAATTGCGTCTGCAACGGGCGCTCAAATTGCTGACCGAGTCTCACGCCAGCCGTCAGCGAATTTCCGATATCGCGCTGGAGGTTGGTTTCTCGGACGTTTCGTATTTCAATCGCCTGTTCCGAACGCGTTTCGGCGATTCGCCGCGCGGCGTCCGCCTCGCCCGAAAGGATTCTCACTGAGCCACGCTGCCCTGATCGGCACGTGTCCAGGATGCCCCTTCAGGATCGCCCCTCTTGATCGAGGGGGAACGCGGGCCAGAACCAGTTGCATGCCGGGTGGGCCAAAAGCTGACCGTGAGCAATGCCCACTACGAGTCGATCACGAGCCCGGCTCTTCATCGCGGGTTCGGTGCCGGCCGCCAGGAAAGGTCATCCGACCAAACGTAGATGGCGATTGCCGCCAGGCACAAAGCGATGCCGATCCAGAAAATTGGCGAATGATGGATCGGCCGTCGATGGCCCGGAGCTGGCTTCATTCGATCAACTCATCGCGCGGGAGCATTGAGGTCGGCAATCACCCGGAATTGAGAGTGTTGCTCAGGCAAGACGTCCTCTGCAAGACCTTGCATCACAGGCACGCCGCCGGCGCGGCCGCCATTTGCTGCGAAACAGTCCAGCAGCGGACGCCAGGCCGCTCCCGCTCCCCGGGCGGCGTCAACCGGAGATGGATTCCGGGCTCCGCGCGTAGGATGGGTGGAGCGCAGCGATACCCATCATTTTTATCCGCGCGGTGAGATGATGGGCATCGTTATGGCAACCGGTGTTGCCAATTCGACACGACGGGCAACTCAGCAAAACCTGTCAAGCCGTCGCGAGAGAAGTATTTCGGTTTATCGGAATGAAAACTCAGTGTATGGTTCGCCCGTCTCACCCGATCGAGGGGCGCTTCGCGATCGTCACGAACGCGGTGTGGGATGCGGTGGACGCCAAGCGCGCAGTCGACGAATGCGCGTGAAGCGGACGGTGAAGTCGTGTGGTCCTGACGCCCTAGCTAGCGGCAGGTGTCTCGTCGCAACACGCGAAGGCGTGACGCGATGGCGGTGACAAGCAAGCCCAGTCTCGCCGGGGAGAGCACGAAGTAAGCCGTAACCCATCGCGCAGGGAAAGCCGGAGTTCCCGGTTACACCTGTGGTCCTACCCCCTAGCTTTCTACCTTTTGCTCGGGGCCCATGGGTGCGATCGGCACCCGGCTTTCCCTGCGCCCTCTGTGAGAGGAGGGCGGAACGAAATCCAAAGCTCGGACAAATCAATGTCGCGAGAATGCGGATGTATGGCTCACAGATCGTGCAACACACTCGCCGTCGTCCCGGCGAAGGCCGGGACCCATTACCACAAATGCGAATTGTTGCGTGGCGCAGGGGCAACAGCCTGTTTCCAACAACACAATCCTGTGGTTATGGGTCCCGGCCTTCGCCGGGACGACGGTGGAGTGTGCGGAGAAAGTCGCGCGACGAACGCGAAGCTGCATTCTCACCCACATCTGTCATCGCCCGGCTCGACCGGGCGATCGAGTACGCCGCGGCCCCTCGGCTCAAGTACCGGCGTCTCTGGAATACTGGATCACCCGCATGCGCGGGTGATGACACCGCGATGTTTGATAGTGAATCGAGAACCATCGCCAACGTTGGCGAGGCGCAGGTCGGGACGACGTAGCTCAACTGCTGCTGCCGCTCGACGTGCCGCGCACCACGCGCTTGATCTTGTCGGTGGTGTAGGTCTGTCCGCCGATCGAGAGCAGCGGCGGCGAGGCGGTGAGGTCGACGGAGTCGACGACGCCCTGCACTTCGGTGGAAATCGCGAGGTCCTTGCCACTGGAATCCTTGCCGGTGGCGGTCAGCGTGTAGGTGCCGGCCGGCCATTGCGTGCCGTCATTGCCCTTGCCGTCCCAGACGAAGCTGGCATTGCCCTGCTTCAGGTTGAAATTGCCGGAATAGGCGGTCTGGCCGGTCGAGCTCGTGATCGTGATGGTGGCGCTGGTGGCTTGCGGGGACACCAGATTCCAGGTCGCCGATTTGTCGAACTGCGTCTTGCTGCCGTCGACCGCAACGGTGTTGCCGACATAGACCAGCGCCTGGGTCGACTGCGCGCTCTTCTCGATCTCGATCAGCGACTTCAGTTGATCGTTGGATTTCAGCTGCTGCTCGACGCCGGCGAACTGCACGAGCTGCTGGGTGAACTGGTTGGTGTCGAGCGGATCGAGCGGGTTCTGGTTCTTCAACTGGGTCGTGAGCAGCGTCAGGAAGGTCTGGAAATTGTCGGCGATACCGGCCGTCGTCGTCGACGCACCGGTGCTGCTGCTGCTACTGCTGCTCCCGGAGCTTGTTCCGCTGCCGGTGCTCGGTGCGGAGACGACGGGCGTCGGCATGGTTGCATCGACTGACATCGTGAACTCCTTACACTCTGATATCGACGCCGCCGAGGGCGCCGGTTGCACGTCCGTAGGAGCGGCCTGCCACCGCGGCGGGAACGCTGTCCTCCTCGGCGACGATCAAACGGTGGGCATTCGGGTTGGGCTGGCCATTGTTGTTCTGGCCCGACTGCGACTGGTCGCGCAGGCTGAACTGCAGTCCGCCATTGCCGGTCGAGAGGCCGGCATTGTCGAGCGCGCGCTGCAGCTGGTTGGCGTCCTGGCGCAGCATCGACAGCGTTTCCGGGCGCTCGACGGTGAGATGCGAGGTCACCTGGCCGTTACGATCGACGTCGATGCGGACATCGATGCGGCCGAGCTCGGCGGGGTCGAGCCGGATCTCGAAGCGGCTCTTGCCGCTCTTGGCGGAGGCTGCGATCTGCATCGCAAGCCCGCTGAGCGGCACGGCGGCGCTTTGCGCGGCGGTGGTCACGGTCAGTTGCGCGGTCGCGGACGGCGTCGTCTGCGTGGTCGTCAGTTGCGGCTGGACTGCGTTCGAAGCCTGCGCGGAGGGATCGGGCGTCGTGAGCTGGGTCGACGCAGCCGTGTGGCCGCCGACAGGCGACGTTGGTGCGGCGCTGCCGTCGCCGCTCGCATCGGCCTTGATAGCATCGGCGGCACCGTCGGCAGCCGCCTTCGCCTTGCCGGCGGCCGGCGCGGCTGCGGGAACGATGGTCGTCGGCGCAGCCGGTGCGGCGCTGCCGCCGTCCGCCGCTGCGCTGTCCTGGTCCGCAGGTGCCGTGGCGGTCGCGTCCTTCGCGGCCACCTGGACCTTGGCCTGCGTCGGCTTCGTCGGTGTTCCGGCGGCAATTGTTGCAGCGAGCGTCGCGTCGCCGGTCGCTGTCGCTGCGCCCTCGACCGTCGTTGCATCGGCTGTGGTGATGACTGGAGTCTCGGTCTTGACGCCGGCCGCCTTGGCGACCTTGCCGGCATTCGCCGTCGTGGCCGCCGCCGTTGCGGTGTCGGCGCCGGTAGGCGCACCGTTGCTGCCCGGCGTCCCGGTGCCGGCGATGGCCGCGCTCGCCGCAATCGCCGCGGCCGCGATCGCAAGCGGTGCGGCCGGCTGGTCGGATGGCGTGGTGGCCGTCGCTGCCGGGTCAGTCGCCGGAGCAGCGGTCGCGGCAGCAATTACCGCGGCGGCCGTGGCAGCACTGGATGGATCGGGCTGCGCAACGGCTTGCGTCGTGGCCGGCGTGTCATCGGTGGATGGCGTATCGGTGCTCGCGTCATCCGACTTCGATTTCGACTTGGTCTTGCGCGGCGCGTCGCTGTCGCTGTCGACCTTCTTGTCGTCAGGCGAGCTGCTGGAATCCCGCGTCCGGTCGGGGGCCGTGCTGCTGCCGCGGGAGCGCGCATCCGTCGTCGAGGACGAATCGTCGGAGCGGCGCGACGGCGCCGGTTGCGAGTCGTAGCGGCTCGAGTCGTTGCTGGACACAGTGCTGCTGTCGACCAGCGCGGCAAAGCCGTCGTTCCCCGCCTGCGCGGCGGGGTCGGGCCGCGACGACCGCGGCGTCGTGCCCTGAAAAGACCGGCTTGCCAATGCTTCCGACGTGACGCTGACCACTGCCAACCCTCGCAAATGAGACTTCCGGGCTTTTGTCAGCAAGGAGCGGGCCAATCATGGCGTGTAATAAATGCCAAGCTATTTCAGATGGTTACGTGTCGCGCCCATGGGCTGGAACAGGTTCCCAACGGGTCTCCTTTTTGCCCGGCGGCAAGATTTGCCGTCCGCGCGCGGCAAGGTGTCGTTTCCGCCGGATTGCCTCACCGGAATACGGCCTATATTAAGGGTGGCCTCCGACGCGTCCTGAACCGACCGAAGCCGCCGTGGATGCGTTCTAAGGCTTTCTGGATAAAAGGCTTTTCCAATTTCGTCGCGGAGTGCGTAAGCTCGCCGCGACACTGCTCAATGACCCCTTGAAGATGCTCAACAGTCTGGATCTCGAAGGCCGCCCTGAAGACACACGGATCGTCGTCGCCATGTCCGGCGGCGTCGACTCGTCGGTGACGGCTGCGCTGTTGAAGTCGCAGGGCTATGACGTGGTCGGGATCACGCTGCAGCTCTACGACCACGGCGCCGCGACCCATCGCAAGGGCGCATGCTGCGCCGGCCGCGACATCCACGACGCGCGCAATGTCGCCGAGCGGATCGGCATCCCGCATTACGTGCTCGACTATGAAAGCCGGTTCAAGGAATCCGTGATCGACAATTTCGCCGACAGCTACGCGCTCGGCGAGACGCCGGTGCCGTGCATCGAGTGCAACCGTTCGGTCAAGTTCCGCGATCTGCTCGCTACCGCGCGCGAGCTCGGTGCGCAGGCGCTCGCCACCGGCCACTATGTCGCCTCGCGCCGGCTGGCCGACGGATCGCGCTCGCTGACTTGCGCGGCGGATGCCGATCGCGACCAGAGCTATTTCCTGTTCGCCACCACGCGCGAGCAGCTCGACTTCCTGCGCTTCCCGCTCGGCGACATGACCAAGCCGCAGACCCGCGAGCTGGCACGGCGCTTCGATCTCGAGGTCGCCGACAAGCAGGACAGCCAGGACATCTGCTTCGTGCCGACCGGCCGCTACACCGACATCATCGGACGGCTGAAGCCGAACGCGATCGCCCCGGGCGACATCGTCGATCTCGCCGGCAATGTCGTCGGCCAGCACCAGGGCATCGTTCATTTCACCGTCGGCCAGCGCAAGGGTCTCGGCATTGCGTCGGGCAGCCCGCTCTATGTGGTCAAGCTCGACGCGGCGACGCGCCGTGTCGTGGTCGGGCCGCGCGAGGCGCTGCGGATGGATCGCATCGCGCTGCGCGACGTCAACTGGATCGGCGACGGCGCGCTGGATCGCGTGATCGGCGAGGGCATCGAGATGTATGTCCGCGTGCGTTCGACGCGCGCGCCGCAGCCGGCGTGGTTGCGCGCCGCCGATGGCGGTTATGAGGTCGAGCTCGTCGCCGGCGAGGAGGGCGTGTCGCCCGGCCAGGCCTGCGTGTTCTACGACGCGGCCTCGGGGCAGGCGCGTGTGCTCGGCGGCGGCTTCATCAGGAGTGCGAGTGCGAGCCGCGTGGCGCGAACCGCTGTGCGGGATGCGACGGCGGCGCTCGCGGAAGCGGTTCGCGGATAGATCAAAGAAAATTCGGGGCAGGGAATGGCTGGGGACATCGACCGCGAGGGGGTCGAAAAGGCGTATGGCCGCTGGGCACCGATCTACGATCTGGTGTTCGGCAAGGTGTTCGATCAGGGCCGTCAGTCGACGATTGCGGAAGCGGACCGGATCGGCGGGCGCGTGCTCGATGTCGGCGTCGGCACCGGGCTGTCGCTGTCGGAATATGCGCGCACCACAAAACTGTGCGGCGTCGATATTTCCGAGCCGATGCTGCGGCGGGCGCTGAAGCGCGTGCGCGCGCTGGGCCTCTCCAATGTCGAGACGCTGGCGGTGATGGACGCCAAGAACCTCGCATTTCCGGATGCGTTCTTCGATGCAGTGGTCGCGCAATACGTCATCACCGCGGTGCCGGATCCCGAGGCGACGCTCGATGATTTTGTTCGCGTGCTGAAGCCCGGCGGCGAACTGATCCTGGTCAATCACATCGGCGCCGAGAGCGGTCCGCGCCGCATCTTCGAGCTCGCCTTTGCGCCGCTGGCGCGGCGGCTCGGCTGGCGTCCGGAATTTCCGTGGGAGCGGTTGACCAATTGGGCGGCCAAGCACGGCGGTGTCAGCCTCGCGGAGCGTCGGCCGATGCCGCCGATGGGCCACTTCTCGCTGATCCGCTTCCGCAAATCGTGAGGCTGCGGCAATTTTCATAGGGAACATCGGCGCGTCGTCACGGTTCTCCCGTCATGAGGATTCGAACGCTCGCTTTATCCTGTGTGCTGATGACGGCACCCATTGTGGCCGCCGCGCAGGCGCCGCCGACGCCGGCCACGCCGCCGGCACGGACCGCGCCGCCGGCACCGTCGCGCGCTGCCGTGAATTGCGGGCCGCAACAGCCTTCGCATCCCGGCGTCGTGGTTCCGGAGGGAACCACCACCGGGCAGGCGCTGGGCGACAAGCTCGCCAAATCCGACGGCGTGCTGTGCCCGCCGGCCGGCGTCGATCCCGAGATGCAGGCGCCGACCCCGCAAGGCGGCAACACGCCGGTGATTCCACCGCCAGGCAGCCGCGGCGGCGACCCGTCGGTCCGGCCGAAATAGCCTCTGTCTGCAATAAGTTGCTGACATGTCCGCCTTTGCTTGACAGGCGAGCATGCCACTCTTTATATGCCGCCCGTTCGCACCCGCGGCTGCACGCCGACGTTCGCGAGCCCATGGCGGGGTAGCTCAGCTGGTTAGAGCACGGGAATCATAATCCTGGGGTCGGGGGTTCAAGTCCCTCTCCCGCTACCATCGTTCCCCCCGACATAGCTATGTTCGGAAAAAGGGCTGGGTTGTCGCAAAGCGCGGCCAGCCGACCTCTTATGTCGATCCTCACACTCCGGTCATCCTCCGCATTCGCTTTGGTTCCCGCACCGCCAGGCCGGCTTGGGCTGGCATGCACGATGATTGCCGTGACCAACTCGCGGACGGTCGCGAACTCGGTGGGGTTGCCGCGCTTCAGTTCATCGGCCAGTGCCACAACGGCGCGCTTGTAGCGGTCGAGCGCCTTCGGGTGCAGTGCGATGACGTTGTCGCTTTCCTCGGCGCTTACAAGCCCGGCCACGACTTTGTTTTTTTCGGCCTCAAGTTCCTGCATGCGGGCGACGAACCGTTCCGGCGGCATGCCCGCGACGACAATGGAGTCAACGATCCGGTTCATCTCGCGCTCAATCTCGCCAAGCCGCCGTTCCAGCCGTGCGCATTCGTTGCTCGCCTCCTTTTTAAGGCGCTTGCGCTCGATATTGTAGGCCTCGACATATTCGGTGAGCACCACGGGGTGCGCGAGGTGCTGGCCCAATCCCTTGATTGCGAGCGCCTCGATGTCGTCGAGGTAAACGCGGCGGCTATTCTTGCAGGAACCGCTCTCGCGATACGCCGTGCACTGCAGGCGGAGACCCTTGGCATCGCTCCCGATTGACGCCATGCCACTGCCGCAACAGCCACACTTAATAAGTCTAGAAAACACTCGCTTCGGCGCGCGAGCCTTTTGAGCCGCCGCTGGCGTTGCGTCGCGGCGGCGCTCGATCTTGATGGCCTGTGCGGCCTTGAATGTCGCGTCATCAACAACGCGTAGATGCGGAGCATCGACGATCTTGTATTGATCCTTAGGATTGGGCCGCGAGAGACGCTTGCGCGTCACCGGGTCTTTCACCATGCGCACCTTGTTCCAAACGATGCGCCCCGCGTACAGATCGTTCATGATCATGCCGCCGCCACGTGACACGTTGCCATTTATTGTCGACGCGTTCCACAGGCCTCCGCGAGGAGGCTGGACACGTCGATTGTTGAGGTTGTGCGCGATCTGGCGCGGTGTCTGACCGCCAATGTAGTCAGCAAAATTTTGGCGGACGATCTCGGCCTCCTTCTCGACGATCTCCAACTCGCCGGGCTTGCCGGAATCGCACGATAACCGTACGCGCGACCGCCTGCGTGTCGGCCATCGCGAATGACACCCTCAAGCCCGCGCCGAGTGTGGACCGCCAAGTCCATGAGATACTGCTCCCCCACGAGCGCACGCAACGCGCCGTCGATCAGCATGATGAAAGCCATGGGACTTGCCGCCACTGCGACTGACGGCGTTTTCGCAACACGGCTCGCCGCACAGGGCTTTACCGGCCCTTCCGGTACGCTCGATTGGTTGGCGTCGAAGATGAAACCCGCCAAAGAGGGTTTTGCCGTTGACCTTGAGCTTGGGGGATACCGGCTGCCCCAGGTGGCATTCAAGCGCTTCCCCGTGCAAATTGAGTTGCAGGCCGCAGCAGAGGCTGGCGCATTACTCTCGGCGAAGATCAAGGGGCGAACACAAGAGATACGGGCTATTACGGTTGAGAGCTATCCCGGGATAATCGAGCGCGTTGCGGATCCTGCAAAATTCCGGCCGCAGACGAAGGGTACCGCCGATCACAGTCTTCCCGTTTGCGTCGCGATGGCTCTTCTCGACGGCGATGTGACTGTAGCGCAACTCGAGAAAGACCGCAGGCGAGCCAAGGACGTCATGGTGCTGGTGGAGAAGACGTCGGTGAAAGCGGGATCTTCTCTGATGGCCAAGCTCCCCAAGGGACGCGGCGCCAGCGTAGAGATCGTTTTCGCAGACGGTCAGTCTCTGCGCGAGACCGTGGAGGTTCCGGAAGGCGACGTCGAGCGCCCCCTTTCGCGATCGTCCCTAGAAGGTAAATTCATGAACTTTGCGGTTCCAGTCGTTGGCAAGGCTGGCGCAGAGCGGGTCGTTTCACTCGTCGATGGTCTCGAAGAGTTAAAGGATGTACGAGAATTGGCCCGAGCCCCTAGGGGAAGCGGAAAACAAGATCCGGCGTGAACTTGAACCGCTGGTCAACGGGGTAATAGGAATAACGACGTCGGGTGAGGCCCTTTGCGGAAGCGCCACGCTGGCTATCGAAAGTCCGGTGTCGGGAGTGACGCGGACCTCGCGGTTGCGCGTTCCGACGTCCCAATTTGACCCGAAGCTGACTTCACGCCTTATCCCGACAGACGAGACTTTGAGGAGGGTGTCGCAGAAAGCCGAGTCTTTGTCGTATAAAGCCCTACCCAATTTCCGAAGGCGGAATAAAAGGGCCGCGCTGGCGCTCTCGTTCATATCGTGTGGAGAAATCTATGCCGGCTCTTTTGCCCTGCTCGTTGTTCGAAGCTCATCTAAATGTCAGTGAACTGAGCCGCTCAACAGCCTTTTATTCCGAAGTGCTCGGACTTGAACTGGCACACCTTGATAACGAGCGCGGTACCGCTTTCTTCTGGATCGGTAAACGAGGACACTCGATGCTCGGATTGTGGGCAGGCTCTTCGTCGCCAAATGTGATGCAGCTCCATCTCGCCTTTCGCGTGGAGTTGGAAGACCTTTTGCGTTGGCAGCAGCAGCTCACTAGTGCAGGTGTTGTTCCTCTGGACTTTTTTGGCTTGCCGGCGGCGGAACCCTCCGTCATAGGATGGATGCCTGCGGCTTCCATCTTCTTCAGGGATCCCGATCACCACCTTCTTGAACTATTGGCGTTGCTCCCAAATGAGCCCTGCCCAAGTGCCGGTATCGTGAGCTACAGCACCTGGATGCAGCAGATAAAGACCGATCAAAGCGCCATGAGATGACCGGCCGACTTCCGAAACAAAATTCCGCATCTTCCGTCCTTCCCACGTTCCAAAATCAGGACGAAAAGCGCCTCGCTTCGGCGCGAGCAGCCCTTGCAAAGGCACGGCAGATGCGAGTGGACAATCCTCGTCCCTCACGGTTGCGCGTTCCGACTTCCGAGTTTGACCCGAAGCAGACATTCCCACGCCAAAGCGCTCTTGTTATTCAATCGTCGCGTCCTCATCGCGCAATGGCGAGCGGATCGCACTCGAGAATGACGTCGTAGTCTAGCGTCGGCCGCCCATCAGGCGCAGCATCATCATGAACAGGTTGATGAAGTTGAGGTAGAGTGACAGCGCGCCCAACACTGCCTTGCGGCCGGCCGAAGTGGTGTCATCGCCGCCGTCGTACATCCCCTTGATCCGCTGGGTATCGTAGGCCGTGAGCCCCGCAAAGACGCCGACTCCGATAATGGAAATCATCCAATCGAGCCCGCTCGATCTCAGAAACAGATTGACCAGGCTAGCGACAATGATGCCGATCAGGCCCATAAGCAGGAACGTTCCAAATCCAGACAAGCTTCGCTGGGTACTGTAGCCCCAGATACTGAGCGCGCCGAAGGCCGCCGCTGAGATGAAGAACACTCTGGTGATCGAGGACTGTGTGTAAATGTGGAAGATAGTCGACAATGAAATCCCGACCAGGGCCGCATAGAGGAAAAACAATCCTCGCGCAGCTTCCACCGACAGCGTGTTGATTCGTGCACTGATAAAGAACACTAAACCCAGTGGCGCCAGCATTAGCACCCACATCAGCGGACTTTGAAGCAATTCAGGGCCGGTGAACTGATAGGTCAAAAACGCGGCAACGCCGGTCAAGCCAACGCCGGCGGCCATGTAATTGTATACGCGCAGCATAAAAGCGCGAAGGCCGACGTCTATCGCTATGGCGCCGTTTGCGGGGAAGCCCGGCGCAGCTGCATTTCGATCATAGTTCGACATGAGTTGTGTCCTTCTTGATAGGCTCCTGTGGGAAGTAGCCGACTGTACTCGTGATTTACGGCTTCATTGCCGGGGAGACGGAACACTCATGATCGCTCCCACGTTTCGGTAACGCCCGGTGAGGTCCGCCTCCGCCCTGGTACCGAAGATTGCGCTCATGAACTTAACAAAAATGCTCATCCCTGAGTCCAACATCCTTCGGCGTTGGGCGGCACTTCCTAGCCGACAGCGTAGTGGCCGGCCGGTGGCAGCGGTCTTGATCTGGATCAACAGTATAATTGCTCAATCACGCCCGTTGCCGTTTCGCGATGTCGTTGCCCGCGCGCCGACGAGGCGATCGATTGAGCTGGCCATGTCCGCATTTGGCCTTAGCTGACGTTTGCTCAGAACGCCGCAATGTCCGCTGTCGGGAGGGAAGTCGACGAAGGTCGAGCGAGGCGTCTATGGTCGGCTTTTGACCCGGAACGGACATTGACTACCTCAAAATTAAAGATGAGGGTCTTGGTTTCGCCACCAACGAAAGGTTGCGACCATGTCCAAGACGTTAGCCTCATTCGTCGGATTGTTGGCCTTCCTTCTTGGCGCGACGGTCAATGCGCAAACCAAAGCCGACAGCGATTTCAAGGTCACCTTGCTCGGCACTGGCACGCCGATCCCCGATCTAGATCGTTTTGGCCCAAGCACGCTCGTAGAGGCGGGAAATCAGAAACTGCTTTTTGACGCTGGGCGGGGTGCTACTATCCGTTTGCTGCGACGAAGAGCACGATCATGAGCAGGATCGATGCGCTCTTCATTACCCATTATCATTCGGACCACACGTTGGGCATCCCCGATCTATGGCTTACGGGGTGGTTGGGGAATAGCCGGAAGGAGCCATTCCGGCTGATTGGCCCGGTCGGTGCCAAATCGCTGATGAGCAATCTGGAAAGCGCTTACGCTCTGGACATCAAAATCCGGCTGGAGGACGAAAAGCTGTCGCCCGAAGGCATCGCAACAGTCGTGGAGGAGTTCGACAAGGACGGCGTCGTTTACGATAAAGATGGCGTCAAAGTGATTGCTTTCACGGTCGATCACGGGGCGGCCATCAAGCCTGCCGTGGGTTATCGCATTGAATACAAAGGGCACGCGGTGGTGATTTCGGGCGACACCCGCTATGACAGAAATGTCATAAAGTACGGTACCGGCGTTGACCTGCTGATACACGAGGTGTGTGTCGTACGACCTGAACTGCTGTCAAATGCCTACATCCAGCGCGTTGTCGACCACCATACTAGTCCGCGGGAAGCTGGGCAGATATTTTCGTTGGCCAAGCCGAAACTGGCCGTCTATTCGCATCTAGTTTTTCTCGGCAGCGACAAGGTTCCTCGGGCAACGGTTGACGATATCGTCGCGGGAACGCGCGAAACCTATGACGGTCCGCTGCAAGTTGGCGAGGACCTGATGTCGTTCGAAATCGGCGATACCGTCACTGTACGCCAGCGTAATCCGTAGGAAGCAGATTTGAGGCTGTGATGTCAGCCGTTAGCGGGAAAACCGCGAGGGCACGTCTCCCGTTGGCCCGCGGTCGTCGACTGTCGTCATCGCAACGGCGATGCCAAGCGCAAACGCGTATTGGCGTCGATGTCCTACTTGTCCGGCATTAGAATCTTGCCGACGAGCTCGAAATCCATCCCATTGGGCTGGAGAACGAAAAAATCGCCCATGGCAATCGATGGTTCAAGAACAATGTTGGAAATGTTGAGATCGTGGGTGATCATCACCAGGTTCGCAGAAGCGCGGTGGCTCCGGATGTCTTGCAAGACCCGCTCCTGATCCAACTTGGCCTGATCGTCGGATAAGACGCCCGGGGGCATCAGATATTGGACCGGCGTCGCGCGACCGAATGCAAGCTTGCCGGTGTCGACGCAACGGCAATAAGGGCTGGTGAGGACCTCTCCGACCACAATGCCGTGAGCGCGGAACACTTCTCCGATGCGCTTGGCCTGCTCAATGCCGTGGGTGGAAAGGTTCACCTCCTCAGCGCAGTTACCGCGCACGAGGCGTCCTATTCCTTCTCGCATATCGACGTGAGTGTGGCGCAGCAGCACGATCTTGCCGCCTTGCCTTAGCGCGGCCCATACCTGCTCGTCGTCGGCAAAGGCGGGACCGGCCAAGATCGCCAGCAAACACACCAAACGAAGGAGGCGCGCAGCTACCCGACTGTTGAAGACTGTAAGCATGGGTAGGGATGCTCGGGTTCAACAAGAAGGGCCTAAGAGATATCATGATTTCGCGAGTTGGAAGTCGCAGGATCACTTCTGCTCCCCCATTGTCGCTGCGGCGCGCACGCCTGATGGCGTCTCGCCGAAGTATCGGCGGAACATGCGATTGAAATGAGAAACATCACCAAAGCCGACCCCAAACGCAATATCGATGATCGCCAAGCGCCGATGGTGCGGGTCAGTCAACATCGCGAAGGCACGCTCAAGCCGGCGTTCTGAAAGGTGCTCGGTGAACGACTTTCCGGTCCCCTCGTCGAGCAGTTTTTGCACGTATCTCCGCGACATGCCGAGCACCCCGGCGACATTGTCCAGATCGAAATTGGGATCGTTGAAGCGTCGCGCGACCACCGCCAGGATCGCCTGCAGCCTGGCTGCTTTCACGCCGCGGTCCGTAACGATGTTTGCAGCTTCGTCGGTCGTCCCGAGCGTCGCGGCCACGAGATCAAGGAGATGTACGCCGATGGTGGAGGCCAGTTCTGATGACGGAGGCTCTTTGAGGGTTGCGAGCGATCGCAGGTAGCAGCCTAGGAGTCTAAGCGCCGGTCCGGGACGCACCGGCCGACCTGATAGATCTTCCGGCTGCGCAACCAGAGACTTAAGGGCGGCAGCCTGCACGGTCACGTATCTGACTCTGGCACCACTCGGCCCAAATACTCGCAGCGGCCTTCCCCGGTCAATCAAACAAGCGGAGCCGGCATCATAGACATGTTCCTGGCCAGCATTTGCAAATTGGACCGGTCCGGTCTCGACGATGTTCAGTCCGAATTGGTCACAACTATCCTTGAGGTGGTGTTTGTGACGGATGAACTCCACCGGCGTGGCGACAACGCCACAAACGCCGACCGCGCCAAGCGGCAAGTAGGTGACGTCGATACGCGGGCGGCCGCCGCTGTGATCTATCACGTCCAATGCGAGGTTCAGCCGCGCAAACTCCTCACGGAACGTGGAGAACCTCGCGCGTTCCGGCAGCATCTCGGTCGACCATCGCAAAAGGTGAGATGATGTTGGCATCTCGACCTCCCACTTCGGGGCCCCCGCAAAAAATTATATCGGACGCGCTTCGCTGCATGTGTGAAATGGATTACAAAGGAGAGGTAGCCTGCGCGACATGACCGAGCGCGACGCGTTGCTCGCTGCACGCGATGAGTTGGCGCGCACCGCGCGCTGATTGTGGCGGCCAACGAGACCGCAGCTTCCTTCACTTGCGAGAACAACCAGCCTTTATGCGCTTAATCGATGCGATACCTTCAACGACGACTCATTGAAGTAAGGTTTTCGACCACGAACCGGGCTAAGTGGTTGCCTGCGTTCACGTCGGCCGTTGCAGACCTATTAAGTTTGGATCGGCAGCGAGGAGTTGAAATAAGGCTCTCTCCCCCGCGTACTTGGCGGCTCGCCGTGTCCGTTCTCGTCCGGGCATGAATGTATTGCCAGAATGGTCGCGAAGCTGCCACTCCCACCCGCGTCTATCACGGTCAATCAAGACGACTTCTAACATTGTCGCAGGCCGCCTTAAGCCGCGTCAGGCGATGCTCGTCGCGGGGCGTTCACGGCACCTAACTCAAGAGGAAAAATGGCCATCGACAGCGTCTCTATCGCGGTCTGCTCTTCGGAAATGCGGCGCTCTAGGTATTGACGCTCAAGCTCGGAGAGCTCCGTTGCGAGCAATTTACGGTAGCGATGGATATTGTTTCGGTGGCACCGCAATAGCACAAAATTTTCGTCGATCATCGTCGTCATTCCTCTGACGGTCGTTCTGCCTATCCTTGAAATATAAGGGCTATGCCCGTCAAAAAATTAGATCAGGCGGGTTAACTGTCAAGACGTCGGACGGCCGTTTTTTAGCGCCGGGGGAGGTTGCTTTGGCCCATTTCGGACGTACCGTAGTGTCCGACTTGAGTCTGGAATGCGTGCAAAAGCGGAAGCCCGCTGCGCTGTGGAGCTAACAATCAGCGCCGAATTTCGCGATCCACTGGACGGACCACAGGGGCGCGCACAACGGGGGCAATACCACCACCGGCCGAGGCCGCAACACGACGCCGGGCCTTACGACGCACCCGGCGGGATAGTCAACGTATTGGCAGTACACTACGGCAGCACTGGCCTTTTCTGCGCTTACGGCTATGAACCCAATGACCAACAGCGTGGATTCTTCTCCGCAAAGGTCGTTGTTCTGCAAGAGGCGTCACATAAGATCGCATCCAGCGGTTGGGCGTTGATTCAGATCAAAGCAGGCCACCACGATCTATCTGCTCGTGACACAGGACCCGTTTCGGACTTGGGAATAGAGGGACATCGGCCCACAATTCTGATACATACCATTTAATTTCCCCGAGCTTGGGGGTGCGTCTTGAGAAGCGAGCACGTAGAGCGGCCGCTGGCCGCGGACGTTCGCGGGCGTCGCAGGTCCGCAGAAATACAGCGGCAAGGGCATGGCGAACTCGCACGGGCGCCTGTCCGTTTTCGCATAGTTGGAAGTACGAGGCCTTGGTCTTTGCGGCTGTACGCGCGGCAATTAGGGCATGCAGCGATGTCCATCGGCCGACGCGTCTGGAGCGACGAGCATGATGTCGATAAAGTTGCCGCTGTGGCTTCGCTTTTTCCTGGTTATCGGCGTCGTCGTCTTTGCGGCAGGCGCATGTCTCCTTGGCTATCGGTACTACACTCGCCCGGTAACGCTGATCGTGGCGGTCGGCTCAATCGACGGCGAGGCTGCCAAGGCAATGTCAGCGATAGCAGGCGAGTTCGTTTCGACGAACGCGCCGGTGCGGCTCAAGGTTATCGACAGCGGCACCGCCCTTGAGGCCGCTAACGCCTTCTCCGCGGGTAAGGTCGATCTCGCCGTGGTTCGCGGCGATGTCGGTGACTTGTCGCAGGCGCAAGCCGTTGTCGTAGTCAGCCATATGGTCGTACTGATCATCGCGCCGCCGGGATCATCCATCGAGAGCATGGGCAACCTGAAGGGACGCACGGTCGGCGTGGTCGGCGGAGTAGCGAACGCGAAAATTGTCGATGTGTTGACCAAGGAATACGATCTGGCGGGCGCCAAAGTTGTATTCAAGAACCTTGCTTTGACGGATGTTCGGCAGGCCATTCAGTCAAAACAGGTCAGTGCCCTGCTTGTCGTGATCCCGCTCGCCGAAAAATACCTCTCACTCGTTCGCGGATTTTTTCAGCTCGACCATAAAATGGTCCCGGTACTGATCCCAATCGGGTCCGCGGGGGCAATTGCAGAGAATGTACGCGCCTTTGAAAGCTTCGACGTCCCGAAGGGCACGCTGCGGGGATCGCCGCCGGTCCCGGAAGATGACCTGACGACCCTGAGGACCTCGCTATACCTGGTTGCGCAAAAGAAGCTCGGCACTGATCTGGTAACAAGCCTCACGGAGGCGATCATGAGCGCGCGCAGGAATCTTCTGCGCGAGCAGCCGATTTTCGCGCAGATCACCGCGCCCAGCACCGACCAGGATGCCTACCTTCCGCTACACCCTGGCGCGGCAGCCGTCTACAACAGCACCACGCAGAGCTTCATGGATGAATACGGCAATTGGATCTATTTGACGCCGATGGTACTGGGTGGCGCCGCCACCTTGCTTGCGGCGGCGTGGAAATTCCTGGGCGTCGGCAACCGCGCAACCGAAGGCCCGCTCGATTCTCTCTATGCCTTGGCGCGCCGGATTCGGAAAGTCGATACAGAGGCTGAACTTTCGGATATCGAAGAAGAAATCGACGGCATTCTAAAGGCGGAGCGCGCCAAATCCGCTGCTGGAGACGAGAGCGCGGTGGATGATGCCACATTGTCCGTGGCAGCCCTCCGGCTGGAGAGCTTGATTCACGACCGACGCATGTTGATCGCTAAGGGACCCGCAGTTGCCTCCGCGGCGTAGGCGACACACCGCGGTCGACGCATCAGGATGCCCCGTCAACGATACGCGGCAGAGACCGAGGCTATGCTCAGGCGAACGAGCTTGAAGCTACGGCCTAAAACTGGATGACTAGCAGAGAGACGGCCGCTGCCTCGCGAGACACAGGTGAATCATGAATGCAATCGCGCTATCGTGCATCACGTTTCTATGCATCTCAGGTGGCGCCCTGCTCGGTATGTTCCTTCCTGGGCATCACCTGAGTACAGATGACAAGGATGTGGTCAGGCTGGGCACGGGCCTTATCGGGACGATAGCCGCGCTTGTCCTCGGCCTGCTGATCGCCTCGGCGAAGAGTTCCTACGACACGCAGAGCGCTCAAGTCACGCAGATGACGAGTAATGTTGTCGTGCTCGACAATCTGCTGGAGCAGTACGGACCGGAGACGAACGACGTCCGCAATCTGTTGCGGCGCAGCATCGTTGTTTTAGCCGAGCGAATGTGGCGCGAGAAAGGTTCCGAGGTTACCAAGGCGCATCCCTTCGAGGCGAGCGCCGCAGGCGACGCATTCTTTGCGAAGCTTCAGCGGCTTTCGCCGCAGAACGAGTCCCAGCGCTCCCTGCAAACCAGTGCCATACAGATCGCCACCGACATTGCGCAAACCCGCCTGCTGCTGTTCGCACAGACGAACAACTCAATCCCTATGCCGTTCCTGGTGGTGTTGATTTTCTGGCTCACCATCATCTTTGGAAGCTTCGGCCTGTTTGCCAAACCCAGCGCAACCGTTTTCGGCTCGCTGTTCGTTTTTGCACTGTCGGCCGCCGGGGCGATCTACCTGGTCCTAGAGCTGGGTCAGCCATTCGCGGGTTTGATGCAAATTTCCAGCGCGCCACTGCGCAACGTCCTCACGCCGCTCAGTCCCTAAGCCATTCGCATGATCGGGGTCGCCGGCCATAGCAAGCCCCGACTGCTATCGCGGTCGTCGCGATCTGCTGCATGGCTTTTCGAATTGATCAAGATGCGCGTTGTGCTGAGATGTCCGAATCTGGCCCT